>CAYZFN010000090.1:0-15543 GCA_964477695.1 uncultured Enterobacteriaceae bacterium
ATCAAGGACGGCTCGGGCAAGCCGGTTTACCCGGCGGCCCCCTGAACCGCATTTAGCATCCTTTAGAATCGGCGAGGCTCGAGTGAGCGCCGTTCTGTCCATCGCCGAATCTGCCAATGTCGAGGAAGTGACCCGCGCGACGCCGCCGCCCGGCGCGCGCGGCATGCGCCATGCGGCGTGGACCGACACGGCCTTCGAGCAGCTCACCCGGACCGCCGCCCTGCTGGTGTTCAGCCTGCTGGCCGCGATCCTGGTGTCGCTCGTGCTCGGCAGCCGGGTGACGCTCCAGAAGTTCGGCGTCGCCTTCCTCGCCAACGTCGCATGGGATCCGGTGCAGGAGAACTTCGGCGCCGTGGTGCCGATCTACGGCACGCTGGTCACCTCGCTCATCGCGATGCTGATCGGCATCCCGGTGAGCTTCGGCATCGCGCTGTTTCTCACCGAGCTCTCGCCGGCCTGGCTCAAGCGGCCGCTCGGCACGGCGATCGAGCTGCTCGCCGCCATCCCGTCGATCATCTACGGCATGTGGGGCCTGTTCGTGTTCGCGCCGCTCTTCCAGGCGCACGTGCAGCCGAAGCTGATCGATTCGCTCGGCGCGCTGCCGCTGCTCGGCAGCCTGGTCGAGGGGCCGCCGCTCGGCATCGGCATGCTCACGGCAGGCCTGATCCTCTCGATCATGGTGATTCCCTTCATCACCGCGGTGATGCGCGACGTATTCGAGCTCGTGCCGCCGCTGCTGAAGGAGTCGGCGTACGGCCTCGGCTCGACGACCTGGGAGGTCGTCTGGCGGGTGGTCCTGCCCTACACCAAGGTCGGCGTGATCGGCGGCATCATGCTCGGCCTCGGGCGCGCGCTCGGCGAGACGATGGCGGTCACGTTCGTGATCGGCAACGCGCACCAGCTCGCCGTATCGCTGATGGCGCCGGGCAACAGCATCGCCTCGGCGCTCGCCAACGAGTTCACCGAGGCGGTCGGCGATGTCTACTTCTCGGCGCTGATCGAGCTCGGCCTGATCCTTTTCCTGATCACCACAGTCGTGCTGGGGCTCTCCAAGCTGCTGCTGCTCAGGCTCGCGCGCCAGGAAGGGCGCCCGACATGAGCGCCGTCCTGACTGCGATCAGTCCGGCGAACCCGCGCTACCGGCTGCGCAAGCGCGTCAACGCGCTGCTGCTCTTCGTGTCCGGCCTCGCGCTCGCCTTCGGCCTGTTCTGGCTGGCGTGGATCCTCGGCACGCTGCTCTACGAGGGCGGCTACGCGCTGCTCCAGGCGACCCTCTACTACCGCATGACGCCGCCGCCGGGCGAGGACGGCGGCCTCGCCAACGCCATCGCCGGGAGCCTCGCGCTGGTCGGGGTCGCGACGCTGCTCGGCACACCAGTCGGCATCCTCGCCGGCACCTATCTGGCCGAGTACGGCCGGCAGAGCCGGCTCGCCGCGGCGACGCGCTTCCTCAACGACGTGCTGCTCTCGGCGCCCTCCATCGTCATCGGCCTGTTCGTCTATTCGGTCTACGTGGCCCGGGTAAAGCACTTCGCCGGGTGGGCGGGCGCCCTCGCGCTCGCGCTGATCGTCGTGCCGGTCGTCGTGCGCACGACCGACGACATGCTGAAGCTCGTGCCGAACAGCCTGCGCGAAGCGGCGGTGGCGCTTGGCTGCCCGACCTGGAAGATGATCGTGCTCGTGAGCTATCGCGCCGCGCGCACGGGCATCGTCACCGGCGTGCTGCTCGCGGTCGCCCGCATCAGCGGCGAGACCGCGCCGCTGCTGTTCACGGCGCTCAATAACCAGTTCTGGTCGCTCGACCTGAACGGCCCGATGTCGAACCTGCCGACGGTCATCTTCCAGTTCGCCATGAGCCCGTACGCCGACTGGCACCGCCTGGCGTGGGGCGGCGCCGCGCTCATCACGCTGGCGGTGCTTGCGCTGAACATCCTCGCGCGAGTGCTTTTCAGGAGAAAGGACTAGGCCATGGAAGTGTCGCCGACGGCGGTTACCCAGCGCGCGGTGATCCGCACCGCGCTTCCCGCCGGCCGCTCGCCCGAGAGCGCCGCCGCGCTGCCCGCGAAGCTGCGCATCCGCGACCTCAACTTCTACTACGGACACTACCAGGCGCTGAAAGGTATCTCGCTCGACGTCCCCGAGAACCGCGTCACCGCCTTCATCGGCCCGTCGGGCTGCGGCAAGTCGACGCTGCTGCGCACGTTCAACCGCATGTATTCGCTCTATCCCGACCAGCGCGCGGAGGGCGAGGTGGTCCTCGACGGCGTGAACGTGCTGGCCATGAAGAAGGACCTGCCGCTCGTGCGCGCCAAGATCGGCATGGTGTTCCAGAAGCCGACGCCCTTCCCGATGTCGATCTACGACAACATCGCGTTCGGCGTGCGGCTGTTCGAGAAGCTCTCGCGCCGCGCGATGGACGAGCGCGTGGAGTGGGCGCTCACGCGCGCCGCGCTGTGGAACGAGGTGCGCGACAAGCTGCAGCAGAGCGGCAACAGCCTGTCGGGTGGCCAGCAGCAGCGCCTGTGCATCGCGCGCTGCATCGCCATCAAGCCGGAAGTGCTGCTGCTCGACGAGCCGTGCTCCGCGCTCGACCCGATATCCACCACGCGCATCGAGGAGCTGATCACCGAGCTGAAGAACGACTACACGGTGGTCATCGTCACGCACAACATGCAGCAGGCCGCGCGCGTCTCCGACTTCACCGCCTACATGTACCTGGGCGAGCTGATCGAGTTCGGCGACACCGACTCGCTGTTCATAAAGCCGCAGTCCAAGCAGACCGAGGACTACATCACCGGACGGTTTGGCTAATCCCCGGTCGGCGCGATGCGGAACTCGAGCACCGCCGGGTTCTGCTCGAGCGCCACGGCGAGGCGGCCCGCGCCCGCGCGGTCGGTCGCGCGGATCACCATGCTGTGGCGCCGCACTCGCCCTTCGCTCTCCAGCCGATAGGTGAAGTTGGCGATGCTGAAACCGTGCGACTCGACCAGCTGTCGCAGCTGGGCTTCCGGCATGCCGGCCTCGCGCGTGAACCGCACGGCAAAGTGGTAGTAGGCCTGCGTCGGCATCGCCGACTCGATCCAGCGGAAGAACGACAGCACGCCGAGCGTGATCAGCACCGAGAGCACCAGCGGGAAATAAAAGCCGATTCCGGCGAGGATGCCGATAGCGGCGGTGATCCAGATCGACGCCGCGGTGGTCAGGCCGCGCACCGAGAGGCCTTCCTTGACGATCACGCCGGCGCCGAGAAAGCCGATGCCGGTCATGATGCCTTGCGCCATGCGCGTCGGGTCGAGCTGCACCTTCGCCGCGAGCGGCACCCAGTGGGCCTCGTAGACCGTCACGAGCATCAGCAACGACGAGGCGGTGCACACGAGCGCGTGCGTGCGGAAGCCTGCCGGCCGCCCGTGGTAGGAGCGCTCGTAGCCGATCAGCGCGCCGGCGGCGAGCGCCGCCAGCAGCCGCGCCACGATCTCGTACGCGTCGACGCTCATTCGAGCGGCAATCCTACGTAATTCTCGGCAAGCGTCTGCGCCTTCGCGCGCGAGCTGACGACATAGTCGAGCTCCGCGAGCTGCAGCCGGTGATGGAACGTCGACTCGTCGTGGAAGCGATGCAGCATGGACGTCATCCACCACGAGAAGTGCTCGGCGCGCCAGACGCGGCGCAGCGCGGTTGCGGAATATTCGGCGAGCAGGGCTTCACTCCGGTCTCGGTAGTAGGAGATCAAGGCGTTTGAAAGCACGCGTACGTCCGCGGCGGCGAGGTTGAGCCCCTTCGCGCCGGTCGGCGGCACGATGTGCGCCGCATCGCCGGCGAGAAAAAGCCGGCCATAGCGCATCGGCTCGACGACCAAGCTGCGCATGGCGATGATGCCCTTCTGGAAGATGCGCCCTTCGGCAAGCTGCCAGCCTTCCTGCGTCTCGAGACGCGCGTGCAGCTCTTCCCAGATGCGGCTGTCGGGCCAGTTCTTCACGTCGTCGGCGGGGTCGCACTGCAGGTAGAGCCGCTGGATCTGCGGCGAGCGCGTGCTGACCAGCGCGAAGCCGCGTTCATGGTGCGCGTAGATCAGCTCGTCGGTGGACGGCGGCGCCTCGACCAGGATGCCGAACCAGCCGAACGGATAGACGCGGCTGAACTCGCGCCGCATGCGCGAGGGGATCGACGGGCGCGTGATGCCGTGGAAGCCGTCGCAGCCGGCGATGAAGTCGCAGGCCAGCTCTGCCACGCGCTCGCCGTCGTGAAAGCGGATCTTCGGCACCGGCGTGTCGAGGTCGTAGACCGCGGCGTCCTTCACCTCGAAGAGAATCGTGCCGCCGGCGGCGAGCCGCGCCGCGACGAGGTCCTTGATCACCTCGTGCTGCGCGTAGACCATGATCGCGCGGCCGCCGGTGAGGCTCGGGAAGTCGATGCGGTGGCTGCGGCCGGCGAAGCGCAGGTAGATGCCGTTGTGCACGAACCCCTCTTGCTGCATCCGCTTGCCGACGCCGCTCGCGGCGAGCAGGTCCACGGTGCCCTGCTCGAGCACGCCGGCGCGGATGGTCGCCTCGATTTCCTGCCGGCTGCGCGACTCGATCACCACCGATTCGATGCCTGCCACGTGCAGCAGATGCGAGAGCAGCAGGCCGGGCGGTCCGGCGCCGACGATGCCGACCTGGGTGCGCATCATGCGTCCGGTTCCATAGTCATCATGCTAAATTCCCGCGCTCCCGGGGGGCGGTTGAGAAACGACTATCTCGAGCGGATCCTGAAGGCGCGCGTCTACGACGTGGCGATCGAATCGCCGCTCGAGCCGGCGCACGCCCTGTCGCGGCGCCTGCGCAACCGCCTGCTCATCAAGCGCGAGGACCTGCAGCCGGTATTCTCGTTCAAGCTGCGCGGCGCATACAACAAGATGGCCGGGCTGCCGCGCGCGCGCCTCGCGAAAGGGGTGATCGCCGCGAGCGCCGGCAACCATGCGCAAGGCGTGGCGCTCGCCGCCCAGCGCCTGGGCTGCCGCGCCGTCATCGTCATGCCGGTGACCACGCCGCGCATCAAGGTCGACGCGGTCATGGCGCGCGGCGCCAGGGTTGTCCTGCACGGCGATTCCTACGCCGAAGCATACGAGCGGGCGATGCAGCTGCGGCGCAGCCGCCGGCTGGCCTTCGTTCATCCGTACGACGACCCGGAGGTCATCGCCGGCCAGGGCACGATCGGCATGGAGATCCTGCGCCAGCACCCGGGGCCGCTCGACGCGGTGTTCGTGCCGGTCGGCGGCGGCGGCCTGATCTCGGGTATCGCGGCGTACGTGAAGCAGGTGAGCCCGCGGACCAAGATCGTCGGCGTCGAGCCGCGAGATGCCGATGCCATGGCGCGCTCGCTGAAATCCGGTAAGCGAGTCAAGCTTGACCATGTGGGCCTCTTCGCCGACGGTGTCGCGGTCAAGCAGGTCGGGAAGGAGACCTTTCGCCTGTGCCGCCGCTGGGTGGACGAGATGGTGCTGGTCGACACCGACGAGATGTGCGCCGCGATCAAGGATGTGTTCGAGGACACGCGCGTCGTGCTCGAGCCGGCCGGCGCGCTGGCGATCGCGGGCGCAAAGGCCTGGGTGGAGAAATACGGTTTCAAGAACAAGACCCTCGTTGCGGTAGCGTCGGGCGCGAACACCAACTTCGACCGGCTGCGCTTCATCGCCGAGGAGGCGGAGCTCGGCGAGCATCGCGAGGCGGTGCTCGCGGTGACGATCCCCGAGCGGCCGGGCAGCTTCCGGACATTCTGCGCTACGCTCGGCGCCAAGAACATCACCGAGTTCAACTACCGCATCGCGGACTCACGTGAGGCGCATATCTTCGTCGGCATCGAGGTCGCCGGTCCCTCGCAGACCGGGCGGATCGTGAGGAATTTGAGAAGTAAGGGCTTTACGACGCTCGACCTGTCCGGCAACGAGATGGCGAAGTGGCACGCCCGCCATATGGTCGGCGGCCGCGCTCCGTTCGCGAAGAACGAATTGCTCTACCGCTTCGAGTTCCCCGAGCGTCCCGGCGCGCTGATGAAGTTCCTCGAAAGCATGCGCAGCGACTGGAACATCAGCCTCTTCCATTACCGCAACCACGGCGCGGACTACGGACGGGTGCTCGTCGGCATGCAGGTGCCGCGGGAAGAGATGCGCCAGTTCGGCGCCTTCCTGCGCCGGCTCGGCTACCCGTATGCCGAGGAGACGCGCAACCCGGCGTACCAGCTCTTCCTGCGTTAGTCGCGCTTCACTTCGTCGGCGTAGCAGACGGGCGAGGCGAGCGGGCTCGGCTGGCCGGCCTGCGGCTCGCCGAGATAGGCGAGGCCTTCGGGGTCGCGGCGGTAGACGCCGCGCTCGGTGACGACGTAGTCGACCGGAATATCCCAGGCCTGCGGATGGATGGTGTCCAGCCGGGCGAGCTCGTAGGTGACGCCGATCACGACCGGCTTCTTCTCTGCGGCGGCGAGGGTGCGGTCGAAGAAGCCGGCGCCGTAGCCCAGGCGATAGCCCATTCGGTCCCAGCCGTTCATCGGCAAAAGGACGACGTCCGGCACGATTTCCGGAGAATCGACGGGATAAGGAATGTCAAGCGGCCCATTGACAAGCTTTACACCCGGATGCCATTCGCGGAAAGCGAGCGGCGTTCTCGGCGCCACGATGACCGGCAGCGCGGTCAACGCCCCCCGCTCGCGCAGCGTTCTGGCAATATGACGGGCGTCGTACTCGCCCCAAATGGGCCAACAGAAAGCGAGACGGCAATGAGCAAGTCCCGGGAACGAACGCTCGAGGTACGAGTCCATGCGCTGGCGCCAGGCGTCGAGGGTGGCTGGCGCGACCGCCTTGCGCGCGGCGATCAGCCGCTCGCGCTCGGCCTTTCTCCAGCGTTTGAGTTCCGCGGGATCCATCGAACGAATGGTAGCTGATGATTCTTAGGCGCTTCCCTATTTTGCTGGCCGTCTCCTGCCTGCTAAGCAGCGCGCAGGCGCTCGCGGCTGCGGCGGAAGACCAGGCGGTGATCGGCGCATACGACGCCTACAACGCCGGCGATCCGCTGCGCTTTGCCCGCTACGCCAAGAATCTCGACGACCACACGCTCGCGCCCTGGATCGCCTACTGGCGGCTTTCGCTGCGGCTCGAGGACGCAACGCTCGCCGAGGTGCGCGAGTTCCTCGAGCGTTACCGCGATACGTATGTCGCCGAGCGCCTGCGCGGCGAGTGGCTGAAGGTGCTCGGCAAGCGCGGCGAATGGGCCGACTTCGATCGCGAGCAGGCGCTCTACGGCCGCGAGGACCTCGAGATCGACTGCTACGGCTGGCTGCGCAAGCTCGGCGACGATGCCGCTGCTGCGGCGGAAGACGCGATGCAAGGGATGTGGAGCGAGCCGCGCGAGCTTCCGGAAGGCTGTGGCCGGCTCGCCGACCGCCTGTCGCAGGCGGGACGGATCTCGACGGAGGACGTGTGGACGCGCGTGCGCGTTCTTTTCCAGGCCGGCCAGATCACGGCGGCCAAGACCGCGCTCGGCTACCTGTCGCGCGCCGAGTCGCCGGACGAGCGCATGCTCGCCGAGGCCGCGCGGCAGCCCAAGCGTCTGCTCGAGCATCTGCCCAAGAAGCTCGACAAGCGCTCGAGCCGAGAGGTGGTGATCCTCGCGGTGCTGCGCCTCGCCCGCGCCGATCCGGCGGGCGCGGCGCAGGCAATGGACAAGCTCGCGCCGCGGCTCGGCCAGGACGAGGTCGAGTACCTGTGGGGCCGCATCGCCTACGAGGCGGCGCGCGAGCATCATCCCGATGCCCTCAAGTGGTACGAGCGCGTCGACGCCGCGGAGCTCGACGAGAGCCAGCTCGCCTGGGAAGCGCGCGCCGGGTTGCGTCTCGGGCGCTGGGACGTCGTGCGCGACGCGATCGAGCGGATGCCGGCCGACATGCAGCGCGAGGCGACGTGGACCTACTGGTATGGGCGGGCGCTCGCCGCGCGCGGCGAGGAAACGCGCAGCCGCGCCTATTACCTGCGCATCGCCGGCCAGAGCGATTTCTACGGCTTGCTCGCCACCGAGGAGCTCGGCTACTCGACCGCGCTTCCGGCCGCGGCGCACGTCCCGACCGAGGGCGAAGTGGCGGCGGCCGCGGCCGACGCCGGCGTGCAACGCGCGCTCGAGCTGATTCGCCTTGGCATCCGAACCGAGGGCGTGAAGGAATGGCAGTTCGCCACGCGCAACCTCGACGACGCCAGGCTCCTGGCCGCCTCCGAATACGCACGCCGCGCGCAGGTCTACGACCGCTCGATCCAGGCCGCCGACCGCACGGTGCGCGAGCACAATTTCGCGCTGCGCTACCCGGCGCCTTTCCGGGAAGTGTTTGCCGAGTATTCGAAAACCTACGGCCTGGACGAGGCCTGGGTGCTCGGGCTGGTGCGCCAGGAGAGCCGCTTCGTCGCCGAGGCGCGCTCGGAGGCCGGCGCGACCGGGCTCATGCAGGTGATGCCGCGCACGGCGCGCTACGTTGCGCGCAAGATCGGGTTGCGCGACTACCGCGGCAAGAGCATGTCCGAGGTGCAGACCAACGTAACCCTCGGCACGGGCTATCTCAAGCTCGTGCTCGATCAGCTCGGCCATCCCGTGCTCGCCTCGGCCGCCTATAATGCGGGCCCGGCGCGCGCCCGCCGCTGGCGCGACGTGAGCCGCCCCCTGGAAGGCGCGATCTACGTCGAGACCATTCCCTTCCCGGAGACCCGGGACTACGTGAAGAAGGTGATGGCCAACGCTGCGTTCTACGCCGCGCTCAGCGACCGGCAGCCGCCGTCGCTGAAAGCACGCCTCGGCACGATCGCGCCGCTCTCGGCTTCCGAGCCGCTCGACGAAGACCTGCCCTGATTAGAATCGCAGGGAAGTGAAGATCGACGACGTCCTCGTGGTCGGAGGCTCCGGCTTCATCGGCCACCATCTGTGCAACGAGCTCGCCGGCCGCGGCATCCAGGTCACCGTGCCGTCGCGCCGCCGCGAGCGCGCCAAGGACCTGATCCTCCTGCCCACGGTCGACGTGCGCGAGGCCGACGTAAACCAGCCGGGCGTGCTCGAGGGCCTCGCGCGCGGCAAGCAGGCGGTGGTCAACCTGGTCGGCATCCTGCACGGCCGCTCCGGCCGCGCGGCAGAGCGGGGGCCGAACAACTACGGCCCCGATTTCGCCCGCGCGCATGTAGAGCTGCCGCAGGCGATCGTCAGCGCGTGCCGCGCGGCCGGCGTGCGGCGCCTCGTCCACGTCAGCGCGCTCGGCGCTGCGCCGCAGGCACCCTCGCAATACCTTCGCTCCAAGGGCATCGGCGAGCAGGTGGTGCTCGCCGCCGAAGATCTCGACGTCACGGTGTTCCGCCCTTCGGTCGTGTTCGGGCCGGAGGACAAGTTCCTCAACCGGTTCGCCGGCCTTGCGCGTTTCATGCCGGTGCTTGCCGTGCCGTGCCCGGATGCGCGCTTCCAGCCGGTGTACGTGCGCGACGTGGCGCGCGCCATCGCCCTGTCGCTGGACGACATGGTGTCGCACGGCTGGCGCTACGACCTCGCCGGCCCCCGGGAATACACGCTTAAGGAGCTCGTCGAGCTCGTCTGCCGCATCACCGGACGCCGCCGCTGGGTGCTCGGCCTCTCGTCCGCGAAGCTGGCCCGCCTGCAGGCGTGGATGCTCGAGCACCTGCCTGGCGAACTCATGTCGCGCGACAACCTGGACTCGATGAAGGTAGCGAACGTGTCGGGCGCATCATTTCCGTTCGCCATCCAGCCGCAGCCGCTGGAAGCCGTCGCGCCGACCTATCTCGCGCCGCCGGGACCGCTGTCGCGTTATCCGGCGCTGCGCGAGCGCGCGCGGCGCTAGCTTTCCTCAGCCGGAGTTCCTCGCTACGGCCGCGGCGCCGGCGAGCGCGTCCCAGCCGGAGCAGTGCCCGATCGCCTCGAGGCGGGCCAGCGTTTCCGCCCAGCCGGGACGCCGCTGGAAGAGATGCGCGAGCGCCGCGTGCATCGCCTCGTGTCCCTCGCCCGCGGCCGCCGCGGCGAGGTGCGCGGCGCTGATCGCGCTGGTGCGCGAGAGGCGCGGCTCGAGCCAGCGCCACAGGCCGCGCGCTTGCGTCGCGCGGTGAGCGTGATGCAGCGCAAGCATGATTCCGCCGAGGAAGTCATCGCCGGAGGGCGTAAGGCCGGGGCCGAGGCCGATCAGCATCGCCGCCTCGTCGGCGAGCGCGTTGCCGACCAGCCAGCGCTCGATCGCGTCGAGGGCGGGCTGCGCATGGCCGGAAAGGCCGTTGTGCTGGTCGACGACGAGGCAGCCGAGTCCTTCGCTCGGCACGCGGCCGCGCGCCTCCGCCTGCAAGGTCGCGAGGTCCGGCGCGACAAGCTCCGGCGGCACGGGCGCAACCCAGAGCGCTTCGACCGCAACCGAAAGGCGCGCACCCATGGCCGGCGCGGAAAAGCCTTCCACCAGCGCGTTGAGCGGCCCGCAGCCGAGCTCGGCGTCGCCGACGCAGGCGTACTTCTCGCCGGGAAAGCGCAGGTAGACGCTGCGCTGGAAGCGGGCGCAGACCTCGCCGGAACCGAGGGCGAGCGCATCGCGTGCGAAGCGTCCCGCCACCCGGGCGGTCAAGCGGTCCATGCGCCGAGTGTATAGTCTCCGGCTCCCGTGCTCCTCGTCATCGGCAACAAGAATTACTCGTCGTGGTCGCTGCGGCCGTGGCTCGCGATGAAGGTGCTCGGCCTCGCCTTCGAGGAGAAACGCATCTCGCTCTACGACGCGGAGGCGAAGAGCGAGATCCTGCGCCATTCGCCCGCGGGGAAGGTGCCGATTCTCGTCGACGGAAGCACGGTCGTCTGGGACTCGCTCGCGATCCTCGAATACTTGGCGGAACGCCACCCGAATCTCTGGCCGGCCGAGCGCACCGAGCGCGCGCGCGCCCGCTCGCTCGCCGCCGAGATGCATTCCGGCTTTGCCAACCTGCGCACGCATATGAGCATGAACGTGCGGCGCCGCTACCCGGGCAAGGGCAGAACGCCCGAGGTGCTCGCGGAGGTCGAGCGCATCCAGGAGATCTTCGCCGCGGCGAAGGGACCGTTCCTGTTCGGCGCTTTCGGCGCGGCCGACGCGATGTACGCGCCCGTGGTGCTGCGTTTTCGCACCTACGCCGTGCCAATACGAAACGAGCAATACGGGAACGCGATGCTGGCGCTGCCCGCGCTGCGCGAATGGATCGAGGCCGCCGAGCGCGAGACCGAGTCGATCCCGCAATTCGACATGTACGAGTGAAAGCGTACGTCGTCGGCGGCGCGGTGCGCGACGAGCTGCTCGGCCTTCCGGTGCAGGACCGCGACTACGTCGTGGTCGGCGCGACGCCGGAAGAGATGGTCGGCGCCGGTTACAAGCCGGTCGGCAAGGACTTCCCGGTGTTCCTCCATCCGCGCACCCACGAAGAATATGCCCTGGCAAGAACGGAAAGGAAAAGCGGCCGCGGCTACAAGGGCTTCACCGTCTACGCGGCGCCCGACGTCACGCTGGAAGACGACTTGCGCCGCCGCGACCTCACCATCAACGCGATGGCGAAGGACGAGAGCGGCGCGCTCATCGACCCGTTCCGGGGAAAAGACGACCTGCAAAAGCGGGTCCTGCGGCATGTCAGCGAAGCCTTCGCCGAGGACCCGGTGCGCATCCTGCGGGTGGCGCGGTTTGCGGCGCGTTTCGGTTTCTCGGTGGCACCGGAGACGCTCGAGCTGATGCGGCGCATGGTCGCCTCGGGCGAGACCGACTATCTGGTCGCCGAGCGCGTGTGGCAAGAGTTCTCGCGCGGCTTGATGGAGAAGGAGCCCGAGCGCATGTTCGAGGTGCTGCAGGCCTGCGGCCTGCGCGCGAAGCTGTTGCCGGAGATTCAGTCCTTCGGAAAACCGGAAGGGCCGCTGGCGCAGCGTTTCGCGAGGCTCGCCTGGCCGCTCAAGGAAAGCGAGGTCGAGGCGCTGTGCGAGCGGCTGCGCGTGCCGAACGACGTGCGCGAGCTGGCACTGCTCGCCTGCCGCAGCCGGGTGGCGCTGCGCGGCGCGCGGCTCGCCACGCCGCAGGCGCTGCTCGAGCTGCTGAGGCGCGCCGATGCGTTTCGCCGGCCCGAGCGCTTCCACGAGCTGCTCGAGGTCGCGGCGCGCGACGAGCCGATCGTCGACACTACACGCCTCGAGCGCGCTTTCGCGGCGGCGGCGAGCGTGGACGCCGGCGCGATCGCGGCCAGGACGCCGCAGGGAGAGATTGCGCAAGCGATCGACGCGGCGCGCCTCGCCGCGATCGGCAAAGCGCTCTAGATCAGCCGCCCGAGCGCCCACACGGCGAGCGAGAGCAGCACCGTGCTGGTGAAGGGAATGTAGATCACCCGGCCACGCAGCGGAATGCGCAGATCGCCCGGCAGCCGGCCCAATGCGAATGAGGCCGAGCGCGGCAGCGCCACCGCTAGAATCGCCAGCACCACGAACAACGTCACCAGCCACTTCACCATGATCGAACTCTACACCTGGACCACGCCGAACGGCCGCAAGGTTTCCATCATGCTCGAGGAGTGCGCGCTGCCCTACCGCGTGCACCGGATCAACATCGGCACGAACGCCGAGCAGTTCGCGCCCGAGTACCTGAAGATCAACCCGAACGGCAAGATCCCCTCGATCGTCGATCCGGACGGCCCCGACGGCAAGCCGATCGCGCTGATGGAGTCGGGTGCGATCCTCATCTACCTCGCCGACAAGACGAGAAAATTCTTTCCGCAGAAAAGCAAGTACCAGGTGCTGCAGTGGCTGATGTTCCAGATGGGCGGCGTGGGCCCGATGTTCGGCCAGGCGCATCACTTCATGCGTGCGAAGAAGGATGAGATCCCGTACGGCAGCGAGCGCTACGGCAAGGAGGCGAAGCGCCTGTACGGCGTCATGGACGGGCACCTTGCCCGCCACGAGTACTTCGCTTCCGAGTACTCGATCGCCGACATGGCGATTTACCCTTGGGTGGCGCGCTACGAATGGCACCGCGTCGATCTCGCGGCTTTTACCAACGTGCAGCGCTGGTACGAGCGGGTCGGCGCACGGCCGGCGGTGCAGCGCGGCATGGCGGTGCCACCGACGAGTTAAGCTACCATTGCCGGCATGAGCGAAGCGATTCACGCCCGGCTGCACTCGATGTCGCTCTTCCATTCGTTGAGCGAGAGCGGGCTGCGCGCGCTCGCCGAGCGGGTCCGGCACCGTACGCTTCCCGCCGGCCGCCTGGTGTTCAAGGAAGGCGAGCCGGCGGACTCGATGTACGTCGTGCTCTCGGGCAGCGTCAAGATCTTCCTCCGGGACGGCAGCGGCAAGGAGGTCGTCCTCGACACGAAGCAGGCCGGCGACTACTTCGGCGAGATGATGCTCGATTACCGGCCCCGTTCGGCGTCGATCATGACCCTCGAGCCCTCCGAGTTCGCGGTAATCTCGCGCGCCGACTTCCAGGCCTTTCTCCACCAGAACCCCGAGGCCGCCGAGCAGGTGATCCTGAACCTGATCCGCATCACGCGCGAAATGAACGAGCGGGCGCGCGGCGGCGCGAGCCTCGCCGAGCGCGTGCGCCAGTACATCGAGCGCCTGGGCGAGATGAAGGCGCTCGACATGCCGGCGGTGCGCCGCTGGCTGAGCGCCAAGCGCTGGGTGCTCGGCGCGCTGCTCGTGCTCGCGATCGCTCAGTACTTCTTCATCGACACGGTGCTGCAGATCCTGCGCCTCGGCGGCATTACCGTGTTCACGGGCTACTGAGCCGCTGCCCTAGCAGCGCCTGCAGCGCCTGGAGGTCGAGCGGCTTGACGAGATGGGCGTCGAAGCCGGCTGCGGCGCTGCGGCGGCGATCCTCGGGCAGGCCATAGCCGGTCACGGCAACCAGCAGCATCCTGCGCTCCCGGTCGATTTCGGAGCGGATGCGCCGCGCGAGCTCGTAGCCGTCCATCCCCGGCAGGCCGATATCGATCAATGCGACCTGCGGCCGCAGCGTGCGCAGGGCGGCGAGCGCCTGCGCGGCGTCGACCGCCGCGTGCACGCGATGGCCGCCGTGCTGCAGCAGCCGCTGCAGGGTCTCGCGCGCGTCGGCATTGTCCTCGACGATCAGCACTTCGCGCGGCTCGGCGCCGGCGGCCGAGCCGGCCGGCGCCGGCAGCGTTGCGGGAGCGCTGATGGCCGGCAGCCGGATCGTGAACGCGCTTCCCCTGCCCGGACCCGCGCTGGCCGCGCTGGCCGAGCCGCCGTGCAGCTCGGCAAGGCGGCGGACCAGCGTGAGGCCGATGCCGAGGCCGCCATAGGAGCGGTCGAGCGGCCGCTCGCCCTGCACGAAAGGCTCGAACACGCGTGCCACGAGCTCGGGCGGCATGCCGACGCCGTCGTCGATGACGCGCAGCACCGCATCCGGCCTTTCGCGCGCGACGCTCACGGTGATCGTGCCGCGCGCCGGC
The DNA here is from genome assembly GCA_964477695.1 of uncultured Enterobacteriaceae bacterium. GTDB lineage: Bacteria > Pseudomonadota > Gammaproteobacteria > Burkholderiales > SG8-39 > SCGC-AG-212-J23. The sequence continues at coordinate 14,459 of CAYZFN010000090.1, forward strand.
GTGTACCGCACCGCGTTGGCGAGCAGGTTGGCGAGCACCTGCTCGATGCGCGTCGGGTCGGCATCGACCCAAGCGGGCTCGAGCCGTTGCACGAAGCGATGCTCGCCCGCGCGACCGCTCGCCTGCAGCGCGGCCACCGCGCGCGCGGCCGCCTGCGCGAGCTCGAGCGGCTGGCGCTGCAGCAGGATCTTGCCGGTCATCGCGCGCGCGGCATCGAGCAGGTCGTCGGTCATCCGCGCCAGGTGCTGCACCTGGCGCACCGTCACGTCGCGCGCGTGGGCGCGCGTGGCTTCGTCGGGCGCATCGAGCAGCCGGGCCGCGTTGGCGATCGCGCCGAGCGGGTTGCGCAGCTCGTGGCCAAGCATCGCCAGGAACTCGTCCTTCGAGCGATTGGCGGCCTCGGCGATCGTGCGCGCCTCCTGCTCGCGCTCGAGGAGCTGCTGGCGCTCGGCGTCGCTGCGCATGCGCTCGGCGGCGGCGAACTCGAGCGAATCGGCGACGCGCCGGATCTCGAGGACGTCGGTGGCGGGCGCGCCCGGCGTCTCGCGCCGGCCGAGCGCCTGGGCGGCGGCCGCGAGGCCCGCGATCGGAACCGTGATGCTCCGGGCGATGAGCAGCGCCGCGACGATGCCGATCGCGATCGAGAGCAGGATGCCGCCGCCGTAGACGACCAGCGAGCGCTTCGCGCCGGCTTCGATAAAAGAGGGCGGGATGCCGATGGCCGCGGTCCATCCCGTGGAAGGCGAGCGGCTGTAGGCCGTGTAGACGCGATCGCCTTCCAGCGCATAGGTGATTCCCGTGCCTTCGGGAAGACCTTCGGACATCAGCTGCCTGAGCTGGGGCGCCGGCTGTCCGCCGAGAAACTCCTCGTGCTGGCGCGAGCGGGCGACGCGCAGGCCCTTCGCATCGAAGACCGACACCACCCAGTCCTGCGGCAGCCGCTGCCGGTTGAGTACGTCCACGAAGGCGTCCGGCTTGACCGCCGCAGTGAGGACATAGCGCACCTCGCCCTCGCGCACCACCGGCACGCGGATCGGTACGGCCCACCGTCCCTCGGGTCCGCGCGAGAGCGCGCCGATCACCGG
>CAYZFN010000091.1:0-16830 GCA_964477695.1 uncultured Enterobacteriaceae bacterium
TCTCGAGGCGCTGAGCGCCTGCCTGGACCACGCCGCTGCGCTCGGCGCGCAGCGCCATGCCTTTCTCGGCGATCTGGTCGGCTATGGCGCCGATCCGGTGGCGGTCCTCGAGCTGATCGAGGCGCACGCCGAGCGCGGCGCCATCGCCGTGCTCGGCAACCACGATGCGGCCGCGCTCGGCCGTGCCGTTCCCGGGCTGAACAGCCAGGCGATCGCGGCGATCGCCTGGACGCGCACGCGGCTCGGCAAGCGGCACCTTGCCTTCCTCGAGGCGCTGCCGCTGAGCGTGCATGAAGGCGATCGGCTGTTCGTGCATGCGAGCGCCGCTGTGCCGGAGCGCTGGACTTACATTACCGGACCGCGCCAGGCCGGGCTCAGCTTGGCGGCCACCGACGCAGCGATGACCTTCTGCGGCCATGTCCACGAGCAGCGCCTCTATTACCTGGGCACGCGCGCGCTGCCGATGCCGTTTCGCCCGGTCCCGGGACGCTCGATTCCCACCAACCGGCATCGCAGGTGGCTGGCAATCGTGGGGTCCGCCGGCCAGCCGCGCGACCGCAATACGGCGGCGTGCTACGCGCTCGCCGACCTCGAGCGGGCCCGGCTCACGTTCTACCGCGTGCCTTACGACTACGGCGCCGCCGCGCAGAAGATCCGTGCCGCAGGGCTGCCCGAACGGCTGGCGCGGCGCCTGGAACGAGGTGCGTGAATGGTCCCGGCGGAGCCGGGCAGCGAGATCGACGGCTTCCGCCTCGGCGAGCGCATGCACCTCGGCACGATGGCGTCCATCCATCGTCTCGAAGGCTCGCACGGACCGCTGCCGCTCATCATGAAGCTGCCGCGCCTGGGTGCGGGCGAGCGGACCGCCAACGTGGTGAGCTTCGAGGTGTGCCGCATGGTGCTCGGCGCGCTCTCGCAAAGCCGGCATCACCCGACGCTGGTCGCCTACGGCGATGTGGAGACCACGCCCTACCTGGTGATGGAGTTCATCGAAGGCCGGCGCCTGCAGGAGTGGATCCGCCGGGCGCCGCTCGATCCGCTGGAGACGGCGCGCCTCGGCCATGCGCTGGCGCTCGCGCTGCACGAGATCCATCGCCAGGACGTGGTCCATCTCGACCTCAAGTCGACCAACGTCCTCTATCGCCCGAGCGGCGAAGCGGCGCTGATCGACTTCGGCCTGTCGTGCCACCGGCATCTGCCGGATCTGCTCGCCGCCGAGTTCCACACGCCGGTCGGCAACTGGGTGTACATGGCACCCGAGCAGATCCTCGGCGAACGCTGCGATCCGCGCAGCGACCTGTTCGCGCTCGGGGCGCTGCTCTACGAGCTCGCGACCGGCAAGCTGCCGTTCGGCAATCCGCAGTCGGTGCAGCAGCTTCGCCGGCGCCTTTACCGTGATCCTGTTCCGCCGCGCGCCCTCGCACCGGCAACGCCGGCCTGGCTGCAGGAGATCATCCTGCACTGCCTCGAGGTGGACGCCGGCGAGCGTTACGGCTCGGCGGCAGAGGTGGCGTTCGACCTCGCCAATCCCGCGCAGGTGGCGCTGAGCGAGCGCGCCGCGCGGCGCCGCCGACGCGGCGCGCTGACGCTCGCCAGACGCTGGTTGCGCGCGCGCAGTTTTCAGCCCGCGCCGCCGCCACCGCCCGCGAGCGACATCTCGGCGGCGCCGGTGCTGCTCGTCGCGCTCACCCCGGAGGACAGCAGCGAGCCGCTCTTCCAGGCGCTGCGCGCGGCCGCGCGCCGCTGCGTCTCGGCCGACTCCCGCTGGCGGATTGCCTGCGTGGCGGTCGTGCCGCCCGCGGCCATGCTGACCGACGACACCCCCACCGGCCGGCACATCAAGCAGCTCGTCAGCCTGCGGCTCTGGGCGAAGCCGCTCGGGGTCGCCGAGGAGCGCATCACCTACCACGTGCTAGAGTCCGCGGAGCCGGCCGGCGCGCTGCTCGATTACGCGATCGTCAACGAGGTCGAGCAGGTGCTGATCGGCGCGGGCAAGACGGCGCTGCGCGTGGCGGGCGCTGCGCCGTGCAGCGTCACGGTGGTGCGTCCACCGCCCGCGGGTTGAGGCGCGCCGCCAGGGGAGGGGCCGATGCTCGATGACGACACCCGCAGCCAACGCTTCGTCGCGCTGTGCATGCTCGGCATGGTGCTGTTCAATTTCCCGGTGCTCGCGCTGTTCAACGCACCGAGCACCGTGCTCGGTGTGCCCGTGCTCTACGCATACCTGTTCGCCGCCTGGGCCGGGCTGGTCGCGCTGATGGCCGTCGTCGCGGAGCGCTGAGCCCGGGCCGTCATGTTGAGCGGCACGGCGATCATCCTCACGTCGTTCGCCTACCTCGGCATCCTGTTCGCCATCGCGTACTACGCCGACCAGCGCGCCGACGCCGGCCGGCCGGTGATCGCGACCCCGTACGTGTACAGCCTGTCGCTCGCGGTGTATGCCACCGCGTGGACCTTCTACGGCAGCGTCGGCCGCGCGGCGAGCGACGGCATCGGCTTCCTGCCGATCTACATAGGCCCGACGCTGATGATCGCGCTCTGGTGGGTGGTGATGCGCAAGATCCTGCGCATCTCGAAGCAGAATCGCATCACCTCGCTCGCCGACTTCATCGCTTCGCGCTACGGCAAGAGCGCGCTGGTCGGCGGCGTCGTCACGGTCATCGCCGTGATCGGCATCCTTCCCTACATCTCGTTGCAGCTGAAGGCCGTGTCGACCAGCTACTCGATCCTCGTGCGCTACCCGGAGGTCGTGCTGCCCACGGCGCTCGGCGAAATGGCGCTGCGCGACGATACGGCGCTCTGGGTGGCGCTCATCCTGGCTGCGTTCACCATCGTGTTCGGCACGCGCCACCTCGACGCGGCGGAGCACCATCAGGGCATGGTGGCGGCGATCGCCTTCGAGTCGCTCGTCAAGCTGCTCGCCTTTCTCGCGGTCGGCATCTTCGTCACCTTCGGGCTGTACGGCGGGTTCGGCGAGCTGTTCGCGCGCGCCGCGGCGGAGCCCAAGCTGCGCGCCATGATGACGCCGCTCGAGGGCGTCGCGGGCGGCTATGCGAGCTGGGTGTGGCTCACCATCCTGTCGATGATGGCGATCCTCTTCCTGCCGCGCCAGTTCCAGGTCGCGGTGATCGAGAACCTCGACGAAGCGCACCTGCGCAAGGCGATCTGGCTGTTTCCGCTCTACATGATCGCCATCAACATCTTCGTGCTGCCGATCGCGTTCGGCGGGCTGCTGCACTTTCCGGCCGGGCGCGTCGACGCCGACACGTTCGTGCTGACGCTGCCCATGGCCGAGAAGCGGGAGGCGCTCGCGCTGCTCGTGTTCATCGGCGGGCTGTCGGCGGCGACCGGGATGGTGATCGTCGAAACCATCGCGCTCTCGACCATGGTGTGCAACGACCTCGTGATGCCGGTGCTGCTGCGCCTGCGCGGCCTGCGCTTGAACGAGCGGGCCGACCTGACCAACCTCCTGCTCGGCATCCGGCGCGGCGCCATCGTGCTCATCCTGCTGCTCGGCTACCTGTACTTCCGGCTGGCCGGCGAGGCCTATGCGCTCGTGTCGATAGGGCTCATCTCGTTCGCGGCGGTCGCGCAGTTCGCGCCGGTCGTGCTGGGCGGCATCTTCTGGAAGGGCGGCACGCGCTTGGGCGCGCTCGGCGGCCTCGCCGCCGGATTTGCCGTGTGGCTCTATACGCTGATGATCCCGGCGATCGCGCGCTCCGGCTGGCTGCCGATCGGACTGCTGGAAGATGGGCCGGCCGGGATCGCGATGCTCAAGCCGCAGGCGCTGTTCGGCCTGGCGGGACTCGACCAGATCACCCACGCGATGATCTGGAGCATGCTCGCCAACATCGGCGCCTACGTCGGCGTCTCGCTGCTTGCCTCGCCCGGCGTCGACGAGCAGCGGCAGGCGAAATTGTTCGTCGACGTGTTCCGCCAGGGCGGCGAGGCCGGCGGCGCGCGCTTCTGGCGCGGCACCGCCTCAGTGCCGCAGCTGCAGAGCCTGCTCGCGCGCTTTCTCGGCGTCGCCGCGGCCGACGAGGCGTTCCGCGACTATGCGCGAGCGAGGGGTCTGCCCGCGGGCCCACCGACGCTCGAGGCCGATGCGCAGCTCGTGCACGCCGTGGAAATGCAGCTCGCCGGCGCGATCGGCGCGGCATCGGCGCGCGTGATGGTGGCTTCCGTCGCGAAGGAAGAAGCGCTGACGGCGCAAGAGGTGCGCGAAATCCTGACCGAGGCTTCCGAAGTGGTGGTCTATAGCCATCGCCTGGAGCAGAAGTCGCGCGAGCTCGAGGCCGCGACCGCGGAGCTGCGCGCCGCGAACGAGCGGCTGAAGGAGCTCGACCGGTTGAAGGACGACTTCGTTTCCACGGTGACGCACGAGCTGCGCACGCCGCTCACCTCGATCCGCGCCTTCACGCAGATCCTGCTCGACCACCCGGACGTCGATGCCGCGCAGCGCTCGAAGTTTCTCAGCATCATCACCAAGGAGACCGAGCGCCTCACGCGCCTCATCAACCAGGTGCTCGACCTGGCGAAGATCGAGTCCGGCCAGGTGCAATGGCACGAGGCGCGCATCGACCTGCGCGAGCTGGTCGGCAACGCGCTCGCGGCGATGAGCCAGGTGCTCGAGGAGCGCAGGATCGAGGTCGAGCTGCGCATGCCCGAGCGGGTGCCGCGCGTGCGTGGCGACGAGGATCGCATTACCCAGGTGATGCTCAACCTGCTCTCCAATGCGGCGAAATTCTGTCGCCCCGGCGAAGGGCGCATCGCCGTCGCGCTCAGCGAACACGCCGGCACGCTGCGCGTCGACGTGCGCGACAACGGCGCGGGCATCGACTCGGTGAGCCGCGAGGCGGTGTTCGACAAGTTCAGCCAGGTCGGCGATGCGCTGGGCGCCAAGCCGCAGGGCAGCGGCCTCGGCCTGCACATCAGCCGCCGCATCGTCGAGCATTTCGGCGGCCGGATGTGGGTCGAAAGCGCTCCCGGCGCCGGCGCCTGTTTCTCTTTCACGCTGCCTCATGGCTAAGAAGGTCCTGGTCGCCGACGACGAGCCGAGCATCGTCACGGCGCTCGAGTTTCTCCTGCAGCGCAGCGGCTACGAGGTGCGCATCGCGCGCAACGGCGACGAGGCGATACGCGCGATCGAGCAGGAGCCGCCCGACCTGGTGCTGCTCGACATCATGATGCCCGGACGCAGCGGCTACGAGGTCTGCAAGCGCGTGCGCGAGCGGGCCGACTGGCGAGCCATCAAGATCGTCATGCTCACGGCAAAGGGTCGCGACGCCGAAGTGCAGAAGGGCCTCGCGATGGGGGCCGATCGCTACATCACCAAGCCGTTTTCCACCCGTGAGCTGATGGACCAGGTGCGGGCGCTGCTCGGCGATTGAGGGCGGATGCTGCACTGCACCACGGGGTTTACGAAACTGTGCACGAAACCGCTGAAATGGGTAGGCTGCGCGCAGCGGGCTTGCGCCCGCAAAATCATTGGGGAGGAGAGCGATGGCTGAGGCGACAAAGAAAGGGCTGTTCGAAGAAGAATCGGTACGAAGCTTCCGCACGGAAGAGCGGCGCGTCATCTTCGCGTCGTCGCTCGGCACCGTCTTCGAGTGGTACGACTTCTACCTGTACGCGGTGCTTGCGCCGTTTTTCGCCGCGCTGTTCTTCCCGCCGGGCAACCAGACCGCCGCGCTGCTCTCCGCGTTTGCCGCGTACGCGGCGGGCTTTCTGGTACGGCCCTTCGGCGCGCTCGTCTTCGGGCGCATCGGCGACCTGGTCGGCCGCAAGTACACCTTCCTCATCACCATCGTCTTCATGGGCGGCTCGACGTTCCTGGTCGGCCTGCTGCCGACCTACCAGTCTGTGGGATGGCTGGCGCCGATCCTGATGGTGACGCTGCGCCTGGTCCAGGGCCTCGCGCTGGGCGGCGAATACGGCGGAGCGGCGACCTACGTGGCGGAGCACGCGCCGCACGACCGGCGCGGCTACGACACGAGCTGGATCCAGACGACGGCGACGCTGGGCCTGTTCCTGTCGCTGCTGGTCATCTGGCTGTGCCGCAGCAACATGGATGCGAAGGCCTTCGCCGATTGGGGCTGGCGCATCCCGTTCTGGGTGTCGCTGATCCTGCTCGCCTTTTCGGTCTACATCCGGCTCAAGCTGCACGAGTCGCCGATCTTCCAGCAGATGAAAGCCGAGGGAAAGGGCTCGAAGTCGCCGCTCACGGACAGCTTTTTCAGGTATCCAAACAACAAGTACGTGCTGCTCGCGCTGCTCGGCGCGACGGCGGGGCAGGGCGTGGTCTGGTACACGGGGCAGTTCTACGCCCTGTTCTTCCTTACCATCACGCTCAAGCTCGACTACGTCTCCACCTATACGCTGATCGGCCTCTCGTTGCTCATCGGCACGCCGTTCTTCATCGTCTTCGGCTGGCTGTCCGACAGGATCGGCCGGCTGAAGATCATCATGGCCGGCTGCCTGATCGCGGCGGTGACGTACTTCCCCCTGTTCCACGGCTTGACGCACTTCGTCAACCCGGCGCTCGAGCGGTTCGCGGACAAGACGACGATCACCGTCGCCGCCAACGAGGGCGACTGCAAGTTCCATCTGTTCGTCGGTCCATGGAGCAAATTCTCGGATTGCGACCGGGTAAAGGATTTCCTGACCAAGCAGGGCCTGTCGTTCAAGTCCAGCACCGCCGAGCCCGGCAAGGTGATCACGACGATCGGTGACCAGAAGGTCGAGGGCTGGGACCAGGCGAAGCTCGCGGCCACGCTCAAGGCGGCCGGCGCGCCGGCGAGCGCCGACAAGAGCCAGGTGAACTGGTTCATGACCGAGCTGCTGCTGGTCATCATGGTGATCTACGTCACCATGGTGTACGGGCCGATCGCCGCCTTCCTGGTCGAGCTCTTCCCGACCGAGATCCGCTACACGTCGATGTCGCTGCCCTATCACATCGGCAACGGCTGGTTCGGCGGCATGTTGCCGCTCACCGCGACCGCGCTGGTCGCCGCCACCGGCGACATCTACTACGGCCTGTGGTATCCGATCGTGGTCGCCGTAATGTCGCTGGTCATCGGCAGCGTCTTCCTGAGCGAGACGAAAGACCGCGACATCCGCACCTATCGCCACATGATGCCCTGAGCCGAGCGCAGCATGAGGAGCCCGCCTTCGAGGCGGGCTTTTTTTTGCCCTGGAGGCGTAGAATCGGCCGCCTGCGGAGAGATGGCCGAGCGGCTTAAGGCGCACGCTTGGAAAGCGTGTAAGCGTTAATAGCGCTTCGAGGGTTCGAATCCCTCTCTCTCCGCCATCCGCCGCTCAGTCCACGTTGCCAAGCTTGCCCTGCTTGATCATCCACGACAGTACGCCGAACACGGCTGCCACTACGGCAAGAAAGGTCCAGAACCAGGCGTAGCCGGCGATGAGATCACGCTCGGCGGCATTTGCCGCGTCGGCCAGGCCGGCGAATCCGTTCAGCGCGAAGCCGAGGCACACCGCGCCGAAGGCCGCGCACATCCAGACTGCAAGCTGAGCCGAGATCCGCACCGCGCGATATTATGAAGCGTGCCGCGGGAGGGCGCGCATGATCCTCGCGTTGCTGTCGGACGTCCACGCCAACCTCGAGGCGCTGCAGGCCTGCCTGAAGCACGCGCGCGAGAGCGCCGCCACCCGCTACGCATTTCTCGGCGACCTTGTCGGCTACGGCGCGGATCCCGCACCGGTCGTCGCCACGATCATGCGCTACGCCGATAGCGGCGCTGTGGTTGTCAAGGGAAATCACGACGACGCGATCGAGCGCGGCGCGCCCTACATGAATCAGGCGGTGCGTGAATCGATCGCCTGGGCGCAGGACCATCTCTCGAGGGAGCAGAAGCGCTTCCTCGCCGCGCTGCCGCTCTGCGCGCGCGAGGCGAGCCTGTTCTTCGTGCATGCTTCCGCGCATTCGCCCGAGCGCTGGAGCTACGTCGACAGTCCGGCCGCCGCGCTGAAGAGCCTGCGCGCGAGCGACGCGGCGTATACGTTCTCCGGCCACGTGCACGACCAGGTGCTTTTCGCCGAGGTGAATTCGCGCGCTGCTTCCTACCGGCCGGCTTCGGGCAGCCCGGTTGCCGTAGGCGCGCATCGCCGATGGCTCGCGCTGGTCGGCTCGGTCGGCCAGCCGCGCGACGGCACGCCGGCAGCCGCGTACGCGCTCTTCGACGATGCCGCGCCACGCATAGTCTTCTATCGCGTGCCGTACGACCACCACGCCGCCGCGGAGAAGATCCGCAAGGCGGGGCTGTCCGCGATGCTCGCGCAGCGCGTGGCGAAAGGCATCTGACTGACCGGCGCCGCGCAGGCCGTGACGCCGGGCGGCGAGCTCGACGGCTTCGTCATCGGCGAGCTCGTGCATTCCGGCCGCATGGGTCGCGTGTTCCGCGTTACGCGCGGCGCCGCGCCGCACGCCGAGCTGCCGCTGCTCATGAAGGTGCCGCGCACCGAGCGCGGCGCCGGTGGCGAGGGAGTGCTCGCGTTCGAGACCGAGCTCATGGTGCTGCCGGCGCTGAGCGGCGCGCACGTTCCGCGCTTCGTCGCTGCCGGAGATCTGGCGAAAACGCCGTACCTGGTGGTGGAGTGGATCGAAGGCCGCAGCCTGGAGGACCTCATGGCGGGGGGGTCCTTGCCGGTGGACATCACGGCACGCCATGGCGCCGCGATCGCCGACGCGCTGCACAGCCTGCATGCGCAGGGCGCCGTACACCTCGATCTGAAGCCGGAGAACGTCATCCTGCGCGAGTCGGGCGAAGCCGTGCTGATCGATTTCGGGATGGCGCACCATGTTCGCGTGCCCGACCTTCTCGCGGAGGAGAAGCGGTTCGCAGCGGGTTCCGCGCCGTACGTCTCTCCCGAGCAGGTGCGCGGCCTTCGCTCGGATCCGCGCAGCGACCTTTTCGCTTTGGGCGTGGTGCTGTACGAGATGGCCACCGGCGAGCTGCCTTTCGGCTCGCCGCAGACCCTCGCCGGCCTGACCGACCGGCTATGGATGGACCCGGTGCCGCCGCGTGCGCGCTCGCCAGCCATTCCCGAATGGCTGCAGGAGGTCGTGCTGCATTGTCTCGAGCCGCGCGCGCAACGCCGCTATCAGTCGGCCGCGCATGTGGCGTTCGACCTGCGCCACCCGGAGCAGACACCGCTTACCGATCGGGCATACAAGCTGAAACGCGCGACGTTCCTCGGGCAGGTGCGGCGCTGGTGGGCCGCTCGTCCCGGGCGACTCGGGGCTGCGCCGCGCCCGGCGCGGCTTCTCGATGCACCGGTGATCATGGTGGCGGTGGACACGATGCATCCCGACGATCTGCGCCACGGCGCCATCCGCCACGCCACCGCCCAGCTTGTCTCGTCGAGCGCCGATTTCCGCCTGATCTGCGTGTCGGTCGTGCACGGCGAGCCGCTCGGCGCGGGGCAGGGCGAGCGCGGCATTCATCTCGAGCACCTCGTCAGGCTGCGCCACTGGGTCGAGCCGCTGAATATCGCCGCGGGACGGCTCTCGCTGCATGTCATCGAGGCGCTTCACCCGGCCGGGGCGCTGGTCGATTTCGCGCGCAGCAACAACGTCGACGCGATCGTCATCGGCGCGCCGGGGCAAAGCCAGGAGGCGCTCGGCTGGTGGCGCTCGGTGGCCTCGGCGGTGAGCGCGAACTCGCCCTCCAGCGTGTACGTGGTGCGCCTGCCCGAGCCGGCGAGCAATTGAAAGAAAACGCCCGGCGGAAAGAAAACGCCCGGCGGCTCGCGCACGCCGGGCGTGGAACCATCGCGCTTGCGCTGCCGCGATGGAGGAGGATGCTCGAAGCAGCATAGCGTCCGGCAAGTCGAGCGGCCTGACGCGACCCTTACGGGCGACTTTCGCCGTTGCCGATGACTTACAATGGGCGCGCGCGGAGCTTTCGGCCGCGCACCGACTACGGCGGGCCTCCCCGCATTGCAGCCTGGTGAACCTGGTCAGGTCCGGAAGGAAGCAGCCACAGCTGGATACTGCAAGTGCCGGGGGTCAGGCTCGCCACCCCATGACCGACGCATGAGCTATCAAGTACTTGCGCGCAAATGGAGGCCCCGGGACTTCGCCGGTCTCGTGGGCCAGGAGCACGTCGTGCGCGCGCTGCGCCATGCGCTCGAGCAGCAGCGCCTGCACCATGCGTACCTCTTTACCGGCACGCGCGGCGTGGGCAAGACGACCCTCGCGCGGATCCTCGCGAAATGCCTGAATTGCGAAACGGGGGTCACGCCGCAACCCTGCGGCAAGTGCTCCGCCTGCGTGGAGATCGACGCCGGGCGCTTCGTCGACCTGCTCGAGGTCGACGCCGCAACCAATACCAAGGTCGATGAGATGCGCCAGCTGCTCGACACCGCGCAGTATTCGCCGACGCGCGGGCGCTACAAGGTGTACGTGATCGACGAAGTGCACATGCTTTCCACGTCGGCGTTCAACGCGATGCTGAAAACGCTGGAGGAGCCGCCCGAGCACCTGAAATTCGTTCTCGCCACCACCGATCCGCAGAAGATTCCGGTGACGGTGCTGTCGCGCTGCCTGCAGTTCAACCTCAAGCAGATGCCGCCCGCGGCGATCGCCGCTCACCTGGAGAAGGTTCTCGCGCAGGAGGGCATCGAGTTCGAGCGCGATGCGCTCGCGCTGATCGCGCGCGCGGCGAGCGGCAGCATGCGCGATGCGCTTTCCATTCTCGACCAGGCGATCGCCCATGGCGCGGGCCGGCTTTCCGACGCGAACGTCGCCGAGATGCTCGGCGCGATCGATCGCGGCTATCTGCTCGACCTCGTTTCCGCCATCGCGGCCGGCGACGCGGCCGGCGCGCTGCGCATCGCCGACGACATGCAGTCGCGCAGCCTTTCCTTCGATGCGGCGCTCGCCGACCTCGCGCGGCTGCTGCTGTCGCTCGCCGTCGCGCACTCGGTGCCGGGCACGCTGGAGGAGGGGCCCGACGCCGCCCGGCTGGGCGAAATCGGCTCGCGACTGGATCCGGAATCGCTGCAGCTCTATTACGAGATTGCGTTGCACGGGCGCGAGGAGCTCGAGCTCGCTCCGGACGAGCATGCGGGATTCGTGATGACGATCCTGCGCATGCTGGCGTTCCGCCCCGAAGGCACCACGCCGGCCCTGCCCGCCGCAAAAGCGGCGCCGCCGGCTTCCGCGCCCGCCCGGTCGCAGGCCGCGGCACCTGCGCCGGCCTCGGGGGCATGGCCCGAGCTCGTACGCGCGCTGCCGGTGGCCGGCGCGGCGCGCGAGCTGGCGCGCAACGCGGAGCTGCAGCGTCGCGAAGGGCCAAGCTTCGAGCTCGTCGTGCCCAAGGCCAAGGCGTATCTCGCCGAACGCGCGTACGTCGACAAGCTGAAGGCGGCGCTCGAGCAGCATCTCGGCACGCCCGTCTCGCTCAAAGTTGCGGCCGGCGAAATTTCCGGCGCGACCGCCGCGGCGCTCGAGGCTGCCGAGCGAGACGCGCGGCGCGCCGCCGCCGAGCAATCGGTGCAGGGCGACGGGTTCGTCAAGGACCTCGTCAACCTGTTCGACGGCAAGGTCGTCGACTCGACCATCCGCGATTCCATCTCCGGAGAACGCAAATGAAGGGCAACATCGGGCAGCTGATGAAGCAGGCGCAGCTCATGCAGGAGAACATGCGCCGCATGCAGGAGAGCCTCGCCACGCTCGAGGTCGAGGGACAGTCGGGCGCCGGCATGGTGAAGGTGCAGATGACCTGCAAGCACGAGGTGAAGCGCGTGAGCATCGACCCGTCGCTCGTGGGCGATGACCGCGAGATGCTCGAGGACCTGCTGGTCGCCGCCTTCAACGACGCGGCGCGCAAGGTCGACAGCACGATCGCCGAGAAGATGAGCGGCATGACCGCCGGCCTCGGGCTGCCCGCGGGGTTCAAGCTGCCGTTTTGAGCAAGCCTGCCGTTTGAGCAAATCGGTACCTTCGGCCAAGGGGTTGGAGCGCCTCGTGGAGGCGCTGCGCGTGCTCCCCGGAGTCGGGCCGCGCTCGGCGCAACGCATGGCCTATCACCTTCTGCAGCACGAGCGGGGCGGCGCCGCGGAGCTCGCGCAGGCGCTCGTCTCGGCGTTGGAAACCGTGCGCCGCTGCGTGAAGTGCAACAACTTCAGCGAAGAGGAGGTGTGCGCGTTGTGCCGTTCGCCGCGCCGCGACGCCGCGCTGCTGTGCGTGGTCGAGACGCCGGCCGACCTCGCGACCGTGGAGCAGACCTACGCGTACTCCGGCATGTACTTCGTTTTGATGGGCCGGCTTTCGCCGCTCGACGGCGTCGGTCCGCGTGACATCGGCCTCGAGCGCCTGCAGGCGCGCGCGAGCGACGGCGAAGTGCACGAGGTGATCCTGGCCACCAACTTCACCAACGAAGGCGAGGCGACCGCGCATTACATTGCCGGGATGCTGCGCCCGCGGGGCCTGCGCGTGACGCGCATCGCGCGCGGCGTGCCGGTCGGCGGCGAGCTCGAGTACGTGGACGCCGGGACGATCTCGCAAGCTCTGCTGGAGCGCCGCGAAATCGAGTAAAGTCGCGCTCCCGAGGAGGAAACAATGAAGCGATTCATCGCATGCCTGGCCGTCGCATTCGCCACGGCCGCACAGGCGCAGATCGAGAAGCGCGACGTGCACATCGCCGTCGGCGGCAAGACGGCGCTCTATTACCTGCCCCTCACCATCACCGAGCGCCTCGGCTACTTCAAGGACGAGGGGCTCAACGTGCGCATCAGCGACTTCGCCGGCGGCACGCGCTCGCTCGAGGCGGTCGTCGGCGGCAGCGCGGACGTGGTGGCGGGCGCCTACGAGCACACGATCAACATGCAGGCGCGCCGGCAGAGCTTCCAGGCGTTCGTACTCACCGGATCCGCGCCCCAGATCACCGTGGCGATCGCGGCCAAGCTCGCGCCGCAGTACAAGTCGCCCAAGGACCTGAAGGGGCTGAAGGTCGGCATCAGCGCGCCCGGCTCGAGCACGAATATGGTCATCAACTATCTCGCGGCGCAGGGCGGCCTCAAGCCGACCGATTTCTCGGTGATCGGCATCGGCGCCGGCGCGACGGTGGTCGCGGCGATCGACCAGGGCCGGGTCGACGTCATCTCGCAGACCGACCCGGCGGTGACGATCCTCGAGAAGGCGGGCAAGGTGAAGGTGATCGCGGAGACGCGCACGCCGGAGGGCACGGCGAAGATCTTTGGCGGGCCGATGCCCGCAGCGAGCCTCTATGCGCCGATCGACTTCATCAAGAAAAACCCGAACACCGCGCAGGCGCTGACCAATGCTACGGTGCGCGCGCTCGCGTGGCTGCAGCAAGCGACGCCGCAGCAGATACTTGACACCGTGCCCGAGGAGTACCTGCTCGGCGATAAGGCGATGTACCTGTTCGCGTTCAACAACGTGCGCACCGCCTATTCGAAGGACGGCTATTTCCCCGAGGCGGGCGCGAAGACGACGCTGAAGGCGCTCGCCTCGTTCAACGCGGCGATCAAGCCCGAGGCGATCAACCTCGCGCAGACCTACACCAACGAGTTCGTGAAGAAGGCGCACGCCAAGCTCGACAAGAAGCACTAAGGCGATGACGGCGGCGGCGCTCGCGCTCGACAACGTCACCGTCACCTTCGTCTCTGCCGACGGCGGCCGCTACACCGCGGTGCGCGACACGACCCTGCGCGTCGCGCCCGGGGAGTTCGTTTCGGTGGTCGGGCCGACGGGCTGCGGCAAGTCGACGCTGCTCAACGTCGCAGTCGGGCTGCTTGCGCCTTCGGGCGGCACAGTGCAGGTGTTCGGCGCGCCGCTGCGCGGCCTCAATCGCAAGGCCGGCTACCTGTTCCAGAGCGAGGCGCTGATGCCCTGGCGCACGGCGCTCGCCAACGTGATCGCGGGCCTCGAATTCCGCGGCATCGCCAAGGAGGAGGCGAAGCGGCGCGGCGAGCTATGGCTGCAACGCGTCGGCCTCGCCGGCTTCGGCGCACGCTATCCGCACCAGCTCTCCGGCGGCATGCGCAAGCGCGTGGCGCTCGCGCAGACCCTGATCCTCGGTCCCGAGATCATCCTCATGGACGAGCCGTTCTCGGCGCTCGACATCCAGACACGCCAGCTCATGGAAAACCAGCTGCTCGAGCTCTGGTCGGCGAACCGCAAGTCGGTGCTCTTTATCACGCACGACCTCGAGGAGGCGATCTCGCTTTCCGACCGCGTGGTGGTGCTCGCGGCCGGCCCCGCCTCGCGCCCGATCGGCGAGTTCGCGATCGACCTGCCGCGCCCGCGCGACGTGGCGGAAATCCGCCTGACGCCCAGGTTCATCGAGCTGCACGGCCTGATCTGGCACGCGATGAAGGAAGAGGTGCTGAAGAGCTATGCCCGCCAGCAGCTCCAGTAAAGCGTGGCTGCGTCTTTGGCAGCTCGCGCTGCTCGCCGCCGTGCTCGCGCTCTGGTACGTCGCAACCAGCCCGACGCTGCTGCCGCCGCTCTATTTTGACGATCCGCACAAGGCGGCGTTCTTCTTCGGCGAGCCGCAGAAGGTGTTCGCCCGCACCTGGGAGTGGTTCGCCTCGGGGATGATCTATGCCCATCTCTGGGTGACGCTGATCGAGACGCTGCTCGCCTTCGTCGTCGGCACGGCGATCGGCCTCGCGGTCGGCTTGTGGCTTGCGCTTTCGCCGACCGCGGCGGCGCTGCTCGACCCGTACATAAAGGCGCTCAATTCCATGCCGCGCGTGATCCTCGCGCCGATTTTCGCCGTATGGTTCGGCCTCGACATCGCCTCCAAGGTGGCGCTTGGCGTTACGCTCGTCTTCTTCATCGTCTTCTTCAACGTCTACCAGGGCGTTCGCGAAGTCAGCTTCACGGTGCTCGCGAACGCGCGCATCCTCGGCGCAGGCGAGCGGCACCTCCTGCGCCATGTCTACCTGCCGAGCGCCATGAGCTGGGTGTTCGCGAGCCTGCACAACTCGGTGGGCCTCGCGTTCGTCGGCGCGGTGGTCGGCGAGTACTTGGGCTCGTCGCGCGGCGTCGGATACCTCATCCTGCAGGCCGAGGGGACGTTCGACATCAACGCGGTGTTCGCCGGCATCCTCGTGCTCACCGCGTTTGCGCTCCTCCTCGACTGGGCCGTCACGCTCGCCGAGCGGCGCCTGCTCGTATGGCAGCCGCGCGGGGGAGAAACGGAGAAATTGTGAACCGCGTGTTGGCTTTCGTTCTGGCGCTGGCCGCATCGTGCGCGCTTGCGCAGCCTTATCCGGGCAAGCCGGTAAAGATCGTCGTGACGTTCCCGCCCGGATCAACGCCCGATATCGTCGGCCGGGCGCTCGCGAGCCGCCTGCAGGGCGCGTTCGGCCAGCCTTTCGTCGTGGAGAACCGTGCCGGCGCGGGCGGTAACATCGGCGCCGATGCCGTAGCGAAGGCGGCGCCGGACGGCTACACGCTGCTCGTCAGCACGAACGGCGTGTTCGCCATCAACAAGTCGCTCTACAAGAGCATGCCGTTCGACCCGGACAAGGACCTCGTGCCGATTTCGCTTCTCGCGACGGCGCCGCAGATGCTCGTGGTCAAGCCGGCGCTCGGGGTGACGACCTTCAGGGATTTTCTGGAGTACGCGCGCCGCAATCCCGGCAAGCTCTCGTATGGCTCGGTAGGCGCGGGAAGCGCATCGCATCTCACGATGGAGCTGCTCAAGAGTGCGGCCGGCGTGTCACTCGTGCATGTGCCCTATAAGGGTTTCCCGCCGGCGGTAACCGACATGCTGGCGGGCAATATCGACGCCATGTTCGCGATCATCCCGGGCGTGCTGCAGCACGTGAAAGCGGGAAGGATGACCGGGCTCGCAGTGACGGCGCTCAAGCGCAGCGCACTCGCCCCGGATGTACCGAGCGTGGCCGAGCTCGGCTATCCGCAGCTCGAGTCGCTCGCTTGGATAGGGCTGGGTGCCCCGGCCGGCACCCCGCGCGAAGTGCTCGAGCGGCTAAGCGCGGAAACCGTGCGAGGGATGCAAGCCCCGGAATTGCGCGAACTGCTCGGCAAGCAAGGATTCGATGTCGTCGCGAGCTCGCCCCAGGAGTTCGCCCGCTGGATTCGCGCCGAGTCCGACAAATGGTCGCAGGTGGTACGCACCAGCGGCGCAACGGTCGACTGACGGCGGAACTCTCGCGCGGCAGGCGGAGTCTGACGAAGCCGGCTCGAAGGCGCCGGCGATCTTGTCGCCGGACACACGCTTTTTTCATCGACGATCATTGACACTGTGTCCGGCGGCTAGCTATAATTTTTGTCTCTTCGGGCGCGGGGTGGAGCAGTCTGGCAGCTCGTCGGGCTCATAACCCGAAGGTCAGAGGTTCAAATCCTCTCCCCGCAACCAACGCTCTTTAAAAATTCGCAGCCGATAGGTGTGGGCGCTTGAGCTTTAGGCGCAACTGCAACGCAGGTCTTCGGACTTGCGAAGCGGCTCCAAGCATCAAGTGCTCACGAAGAAGTAAACCTCGTTTACTTTGAGTGAAGCATTAGTAATTCGTCTCCGCAGGGTTGAAGAATTCGGCGGGGACAACAGGCATCAAATTAATTGAAGAGTTTGATCCTGGCTCAGATTGAACGCTGGCGGCATGCCTTACACATGCAAGTCGAGCGGCAGCGCGGGGGCAACCCTGGCGGCGAGCGGCGAACGGGTGAGTAACGCATCGGAACGTGTCCTCTCGTGGGGGATAACCAGTCGAAAGACTGGCTAATACCGCATGAGCACGAGAGTGGAAAGCGGGGGACCGCAAGGCCTCGCGCGAGAGGAGCGGCCGATGCCGGATTAGCTAGTTGGCGGGGTA
>CAYZFN010000092.1:0-4493 GCA_964477695.1 uncultured Enterobacteriaceae bacterium
TCGCGAACCTGCGTCCAGGGAACGCCCGGCACGGGATCGAGGTCGACGCGCAGCTCGTCCGGATGCTCGAGATCTTCCGCGCGCACCGGGTGCGGATGGAGCTCGAGGCAGCCGAGGTTCGCCATCCACGCGAGCGACGCCGCGTCGCGCGGCACGATCTCTTCGGCGCTGCGGCCCGACGGGAACTTCAGCTCCACCACTTCGATCCAGTCCGGGCGCGATGCCGGCGCGCGCTTCTGGTAGAAGAATTCGCCGCCCACGCCGTCGGGGAAGCGCACCATCATGTTCGGCCGCCCGCCGACGCCGCGCAGCGCGCCCTCGGCAACGGCCATGTAGTAGGCCACGAGATCGAGCTTCGTGTAGCCGTGCTTCGGAAAGAGCACCTTGTCCGGGTGCGAGATCGCCACCCGGCGGCCTGCCGCCTCCAGCTGCTTGGAACCCGATCTGCTCGGCATGGGCAAAGGTTCGTTTCCGTTACATGTTACGATAACAACATGGCGAGACCGCGCACCGGACAGGCGCTGTCGCCTGCCGAGCGCGTGCGCCGCTATCGGCAGCGTCGCCGCGCGGCGGGGCTGCGCGCGGTGACGCGCTGGCATGCGAGGGCGCCCGGCTGGTCCGACCACCGCATCGCCGAGGCAAAGAGCCTCGCGCTGCATGTGCTGGCGGCGCGCCGCATTGCCGCCGATCCCCGCCTGCTCGACCGGGCGCGCGCAACGGTGAAGCGATGGCTCGAGCGCTACGGCGAGCGGCCGCCCGCCGCGCTTCGCGAATGGCAGGGGCTGCTCGAGCGGCCCTGGCAGGAAGTCGCTGCACGCGCCACCGAGCTGAGCGACGACGCCGCGCGCCTGCGCCAGTCGTCGCCGCTCGCCACCCTGCTCTCCGAAGCCGAACGCCGCCGCGTGCATGACGCGTTCCGACCTTGAGCACATCATCCGCGCCGCGGGTGCCATCGCGAAGGACCGCGAGATCGTCGTCATCGGCAGCCAGGCGGTTCTGGGCAAATTCCCGGACGCGCCGCCGGCGCTGCTCGCCTCCATGGAAGCCGATCTCTTTCCGCTCAATCATCCCGAGCGCGCGGACGAGATCGAGGGTGCCATCGGCGAAGGCTCGCGCTTTCACGAGGAGTTCGGTTACTACGCTCAGGCGGTAAGCGAGTCTACCGCTACGCTGCCGAAGGGATGGCGCAGGCGGCTGGTGCGCGTCCACAACGAGAACACCGGCGGCATAACCGGCCTGTGCCTGGAGGTGCACGATCTCGCCATCTCGAAGTACGTCGCCGGCCGCGAGAAGGACCTTGCCTTCACCGCCACGCTTGCCCGGCACGGGCTCATCGGGAAGAAAGCCCTCCTCGGGCGCCTGGCGCAAACCGCGGCGGCGCCGGCGCTGCGCAAGCTCGTGCGCGGCCGGATAGAGCGGGACTTCGCCTAGGACAGGACGAAGCGGTCGAGCGGCGTGTACACCGAGCCGCTGGCAGACGTCTTCGACGCGACCAGCACGAATTCGTCGACCGGCCAGGACACGTTCGGCAGGGGCGGGATCGATTTCGGCATCCGCGCCTTGCGCACGAGCGTGATGTGCGCGGCAAACGGACGCTCTTCGAGGGTGAAGCCGGCGCGCCGAAGCTCGGCATGGAGATCCGTGGCGAGCGAGAGCAACGGCACGGGCATCGCCGCCGCACCGACCCAGACCATCTCGTTTCGCTTCACGTAGCGGGCGGCGTCGATCGGCAGCTCGTGGCGGCGGCCCTTTACGCGCCGCGCGGCGTCGATCGCTCTGTCCGGTTCCGCCTCGCCGAGGAAGGCGAGCGTGAGGTGGAGGTTCTCCACGACCGTCAGCTTGCCGCCCGATTCGTTACGCACTTCGGCTGCCCAGCGGTGCAGCGCCTGCGCCGTTTCGAGCGGCGGCCAGGAAGCGAAGAAGAGGCGCACGCCTACTCGATGAGCACGACGGCCTGCGCGGCGATGCCCTCCATCCGGCCGAGAAAACCGAGGTGCTCGGTCGTGGTCGCTTTGACGTTCACCGCCGCCGGCGCGATTGCAAGATCGGACGCGATATTCGCAATCATCTGCGCCCGATACGGGGCAATGCGCGGCGCCTGGGCGATGACCGTGGCGTCGACGTTGACGACCGTGGCCTTGAGCGCCTTCAGCTTGCCCGCCACGTCGCGCAGGAGGGCGCGGCTGTCGGCGCCACGGTACGCGGGGTCGTTGTCCGGATAGTGCTGCCCGATGTCGCCGAGGCCGGCCGCGCCGAGCAGCGCGTCGCAGACCGCGTGCAGCAGCACGTCGGCATCGGAATGGCCCTGCAGGCCCTTCTCGAACGGAATCTGCACGCCGCCGAGCACGAGGCGCCGGCCGGCGACCAGC
Organism: uncultured Enterobacteriaceae bacterium; assembly: GCA_964477695.1. Taxonomy (GTDB): domain Bacteria; phylum Pseudomonadota; class Gammaproteobacteria; order Burkholderiales; family SG8-39; genus SCGC-AG-212-J23. Next base: position 2,370 of record CAYZFN010000092.1, read on the forward strand.
GGATGCACGTCGAATCCCTGGCCGACTTTCATGGGCGGCGCGCGAGGATCGATTCCGCCACGGCAAAGTCTTCGGGATACGTCACCTTGAGATTATCGCGGCTCCCGGCGACCAGCCGCGGCTTGAGGCCGAGCGCCTCGACGGCGGAGGCTTCGTCGGTGACGCCGGAGGGCGCCTTCTGCAGCGCCTGGGCGAGCAGGCCGGCGCGAAACATCTGCGGCGTCTGCGCGAGCCATAGCTGCGTGCGATCGAGCGTCGCGGCGACGCGCATCGCTCCCGCTTCGTCCTTGGCTGCCTGCTTCACCGTGTCGGCCGCGGGCAGCGCGAGCAGGCCGCCGATCGCATCGTTCTCGCATTCGCCGATCAGGCTGTGCAGGTCCTGAGCGGCGAGGCAGGGCCGCGCGGCATCGTGCACGAGCAGCCAGTCGTCCGCATCGAGCGCACCCGTCATCGCCACCAGAGCGTTGTAGACCGAGTCGCGCCGCGTGGCGCCGCCGCAATAGAGCGGCTCGAGCCTTCCCGTGAAGGCGCTCCAGTCCTGGCGAGCAAACAGCGTGTCGCCGACTGCGAGGACGACGAACACCGATTCGACGCGCGGCACGCAAACTGCTCGAATCGCGTGCCAAAGCATCGGCTTTCCCGCCAGCCAGCGATATTGCTTGGGCTCGCCGCCGGCGACTCGCGTGCCGGTTCCGGCGGCTGGGATCAAGGCAACGATCGACAAAGGAAGTTCTTTTAATTCAGGGCGATATAATTACACGGTTTTTTAGTTGATGCATCGCGACTCACTTCCCGCGCGACGCCGTCTCACGAAGCTCTCCGGCTCCGCGGATGCGCTCGCGCTCGCGCGCCTCGCCGCCGGCGAAAGCCCGATCGCGGTGGTCAGCGCCACCGCACAGGATGCGCAGCGCCTGCTCGAGGAGATCGCCTGGTTCTCGCCCGGGCTGCGCGTGTGCCTGCTGCCGGACTGGGAGACGCTGCCCTACGACCAGTTCTCGCCGCACCAGGACCTGGTCTCCGAGCGGCTCGCGACGCTCTATCGGATCCAGCGCGGCGACTTCGATATCGCGCTCGTGCCCGCGCCGACGGCGCTGGTGCGCCTCTGTCCGCCCGCCTACATCGCCGGGCGCACCTTCCAGCTCAAGGCGGGCGAGCGCCTGTCGATGGAGGCGTTGCGCGCGCAGCTCGCCACCGCCGGTTACCAGCACGTGACGCAGGTGGTCGCGCCGGGCGAGGTGTGCGTGCGCGGCGGGCTGATCGATCTCTTTCCGATGGGCAGCGCGTTGCCCTACCGCATCGACCTGGACGACGACGTCATCGACACGATCAAGACGTTCGACGTCGACACGCAGCGCACGGTCTATGCGGCGAACGAGATCCGCATGCTGCCCGCGCGGGAGTTTCCGCTCGACGACGAGGGCCGCACGCGCTTCCGCAGCCGCTGGCGCGAGATTTTCGAGGGCGATCCGTCCAAGAAGCCGCTCTACCGCGACGTGTCGAACGGCGTGCCGGCGGCCGGCATCGAGTACTACCTGCCGCTTTTCTTCGATTCGGTGGCGACGCTCTTCGACTATCTGCCGCGCGACGCCACCGTCGCGCTGCACGGCGACGTGTCGTCGGCGATCAACGAGTTCTGGCGCGACGCGGCCACGCGCCACAAGCTCGCCGGCGGCGACCCCGACCGGCCGCTGCTCGCGCCCGCGCAGCTCTTCGTGCCGGCCGAGGAGTTCTACCTGCGGCTGCGCGATCATCGCCGGATCGATGTCCTGCCCAACGAAGCGGGGGAAGAAGGGCTGGGCGCCGAGCCGTTGCCGGCGATAGCGGTCGACCGCCGGGCGCAGGATCCGCTCGCTCTGCTGAAGAGCTTCATCGCCCGCGACAAGCTGAAGATCCTGCTCGCCGCCGAGTCTCCCGGCCGGCGCGAGACCATGGCGAGCTACTTCGCCGAATACGGCCTGAAGCCGGTGCCGATCGCGAGCTTCGAGGAATTCCGGAAGAACGAGGCTTCGCTCCAGCTCGGCGTCGCGCCGCTCGCGCACGGCTTCGCGCTGCCCGGCGAAGGCTGGGCGGTGGTCACCGAGGCCGAGCTCTATGCCGGCGTGGTGCGCCGGCGCACACGCAGCG
>CAYZFN010000093.1:0-16379 GCA_964477695.1 uncultured Enterobacteriaceae bacterium
GCGGTCATCGAATCGGCGAACAAGTACCTCGGCGCGCGCATCGCCGATCCGGTGCGGGTGTTCGCGGCGATTCGCGAGTGGAAGAACCGGTTTTGACGCGCGCCGCCCGCCGCCTTCTGTTCGTCTGCGCGGCTGCGCTGCTGCACGCGTGTGCGTCGCAACCGCCGGCGCCGGCGCCCGTACCGCCGGGGGCGCCTTCGTCCACTTCGCAGGCGCCAATCCCGGCGATACCTGGAAAAGCGCTGCCCGTTCCGGCGGCTGCCAAGGTGCCGCCGGTCGACATCGCCAAGGCCCCGCCCTTCGAAGGCAAGCGCACGGTCGTCTCACCGATGCCCGTCGCCACGGTCGACCGCACGGTCCCGGCGGTCGAGGACCTGTGGCAGCGGGTGCGCAAGGGCTTCGCGATGCCCGACCTCGATAACAAGTACGTGCGCCAGCAGGCGAAGTATTACGCGAACCACCCGGATTACCTGCAGCGCGTGTTCGACCGGAGCCGGCTCTACCTCTATCACATCGTTGCCGAGGTAGAGGCGCGCGGCCTGCCGACCGAGCTCGCGCTGCTGCCGATGGTCGAGAGCGCCTACAACCCGATGGCGTACTCCCGCGCGCATGCGAGCGGGCTCTGGCAGTTCATTCCCGGGACCGGCAAGCGCTTCGAGCTCGACCAGAACTGGTGGTACGACGAGCGGCGCGACATCGTCGACTCGACGAGCGCGGCGCTCGACTATCTCACCAAGCTGCACGATATGAACGGCGGCGACTGGCAGCTCGCGCTCGCCTCCTATAACTGGGGCGAGAACGCGGTGGCGCGCGCTGTCGCGAAGAACCGCAGGGCCAAGAGGCCGGCCGACTATTCTCACCTGCACATGCCGCGCGAGACGCGCTACTACGTGCCGAAGCTGCAGGCGCTGAAGAACATCATCCGCGATCCGGAGCGCTACGGCATCAGCCTGGAGCCGATCCCGAACGAGCCCTATTTCGTCCGCCTCGCGGAGACGCCGGACATGGACCTGCAGCTCGCCGCGCAGCTCGCCGAGATGCCGATCGAGGAGTTCCTCGCGCTCAACCCCGGGTTCAAGCGGCCGCTCATCCGCTCCTCCGTCCAGCCGCGCCTAGTGCTGCCCGCGGAGAAGGTGGAAGTTTTCTATGACAACCTGGCCAAGTACGACAGCAAGTCGCTCGTCTCGTGGAAGGTCTACCACCCGGCGAAGGGCGAGACGTTCGGCCGCCTGGCCAAAGAGTTCGGCGTGACGATCGACGAGTTAAAGAAGGTCAACGGCGTGCCGGCGCGCTCGTGGACAGTGCCGAGCGTGCTCGTCGTGCCGACCCGCGAAGAAGCGCGCGAAGCCGCAAAACTGCCGGTGATGTACCGGCCGCCCATCCCGGTGCAGGGGACGCTCGGCGTCGTGCACCGCGTGAAGCCCGGCGATACCCTGGGCGGAATCGCAAAGCGTTATCGCGTCACCGTTGCCGCTCTCAAACGCTGGAACCGGGTGGGCAGCACACTTCATGTAGGCCAGAAGATCTATATAAGAAAGCAGGTGTTTTAGCGCGCAAATCTGCGCGTCCTGTGCGACCATCCGGGCCGGACAAAAATGGCCCGTTCCGCCAACAGCGCCGTCGTTTGCCTCGCCCTCGCCCTGGGCGCGTGCGCGTCGCATCCGCCCCAGGAGCCGTCGCCGCAGCCCGACGCGGTGACGCCTGCGCCGGCTGCTGCTCAGGCGACCGCGGCGACCAAGGTACCCGCCGCTCCGCCGCCTGCAGTGCCTTCCACGGTCACCGCGCTTGATGCCACGCGGCTCGCGCCGTTCGACGGCCTATCGACCGTGCTCGCGCAGCCGCCCTCGGTCAAGACGATCGACCGCACGGTGCCGCCGGCCGACCTGTGGCAGCGCCTGCGCCAAGGCTTCGCCATTCCGGATATCGAAGGCCCGCTGGTGCGCGAGAAGATGGCGTACTACATGGCGCGCCCCGACTACCTGCAGCGGGTCTTCGACCGCAGCCGGCTCTACCTCTATCACATCGTCGACGAGCTCGAGAAGCGCGGCATGCCGACCGAGCTGGCGCTGCTGCCCATGGTCGAGAGCGCCTTCAACCCGATGGCCTACTCGCGCGCGCATGCCTCGGGCCTTTGGCAGTTCATTCCCGGCACGGGCAAGCGCTGGGAGCTGCAGCAGAACTGGTGGTACGACGGCCGGCGCGACATCGTCGACTCGACCAACGCCGCGCTCGACTATCTCGGCTACCTCTACGAGATGCACGGCGACTGGCAGCTGGCGCTCGCGTCCTATAACTGGGGCGAAGGGGCGGTGGCGCGCGCCATCGCGAAGAACCGGGCGGCCGGCAAGCCGACCGATTATGCGCACCTCTCCATGCCGCTCGAGACCCGGCACTACCTGCCGAAGCTGCAGGCGCTGAAGAACATCATCCTCAACCCCGAGCCGCTCGGCATCACGCTCGAGCCGATCCCGAACCAGCCGTACTTCGTCGCCTACACCAAGCTGCGCGACATCGACGTGCAGCTCGCCGCCAAGCTCGCCGAGATGCCGGTGGACGAGTTCATCGCCCTGAACCCGGGATTCAGCCGCCCGCTGATCCGCGCCTCCGTCACCCCGCGCATCATGCTGCCGGCGGACAAGGTGGACGTGTTCCACGAGAACCTCGAGAAGCTCGACGAGCAGTCGCTCGTCTCCTGGAAGAGCTACTACCCGAAGCGCGGCGAGACCTTCGAGTCGATCGCCAAGAAGTACGGCATGACGGTCGGCCAGCTGAAGGAAGTGAACGGCATCGCGGCGCGCACACGCGCGATGCCCTCGCTGATCGTCGTGCCGGTGAGCAGCCATGCCGCCGAGGGCATGGGACGGCTGCCGATCATGTACGCGCCGCCGATCCCGATCAGCTACCGCAAGATCTTCCACACCGTGAAGCCGGGCGAGACCCTGTCGTCGATCGGCAAGCGCTTCGGCGTCGCGGTCGAGGACCTGCAGCGCTGGAACCCCAAAGGCGCGGTGGTCGGCGAGCGGGTCATCATGGAAGTGCGCGTCGTCGGCAAGCCGCGCGGCAAGGCGCGGAGCCACAAGGCGACGAGCTAGGCGACGCCGGCTGCGATCAGCTGGCGCGTATAGTCGGACTTCGGCCGCCCGACCACGTCCTCGAGCGTCCCGGCCTCGACGATGCGGCTGTCCTTCATCACCATCACGCGGTGCGCCATGGCGCGCACGACGTCGATGTCGTGCGTCACGAGGATATAGGACAGGCCGTACTTTTTCTGCAGGCCCGAAAGCAGCTCCAGCACCTGCTTCTGGATGGTGACGTCGAGCGCGCTCGTCGGCTCGTCGAGCACGACCACCTTCGGCTTCACTATGAGCGCGCGCGCGATGGCGATCCTTTGCCGCTGCCCGCCCGAGAACTCGTGCGGATAGCGCCCCAGAAGCGGCTCGGCGCGTCCGCCTTCGGTGAGCCCGACGTCGAGCAGCGCCTGCAGGATGCGCGCGCGGCGTTCTTCCGCGCTGAGCTCGCGCTCGTGGATCTCGAGGCCCTCGCCCACGATCTGCTCGATGGTGAGGCGCGGCGAAAGCGACGAGAGCGGATCCTGGAACACGACCTGGATCTCGCGCCGCAGGCGGCGCCGTTGCGCGGCATCGGCGTCGCTCCAGGTGGCGCCGTCGATGCGAATGTCGCCTTGCGCGCCTACCAGCCCTAGTGCCGCGAGCGCGAGCGTGGTCTTGCCCGAACCGGATTCGCCAATCACGCCGAGCGTCTCGCCCGGCGCGAGCTCGAAGCTCACATCCTGCACGGCCGTGAAGCGCCCGCTCTTGAACCAGCCGCGGATGCCGGGCAGCCGCGTCGGATACTGCACGGTCACCTGCCGCGCGGCGATCACGCGCCCGGGCGCGGGGGCTTCGACGTCGCGGACCGCGCGGCTGTTCACCAGCTTCCTCGTATACGGGTGCTGCGGGCGCTCGATCACATCAGCGGTGCCGCCCTGCTCGACCATCACGCCCTTTTCCATCACGGCCACGCGATCGGCGAAACGCCGCACGAGATTCAGGTCGTGCGTGATGAGCAGCAGCGCCATGCCCGCCTCGGCGCGCAGGTCCTCCAGCAGCTCTAGGATCTGCAGCCGGATCGTGACATCCAGCGCGGTGGTCGGCTCGTCGGCGATCAGCAGCCTGGGCTTGCACGCGAGCGCCATGGCGATCATGGCGCGCTGGCGCTGGCCGCCCGAGAGCTGGTGCGGATAGCTGCCGGCGCGCTGCTCGGCGTCCTGGATTCCCACCCGCTGCAGGGCGGCGATGGCTTCGCGCCGCGCGTCGTCGCCGCGCAGCGGCGTGTGCAGCTCGAGGGACTCGACGATCTGCTGCCCCACGGTGTGCAGCGGATTGAGCGCCGTCATCGGCTCCTGGAAGATCACCGCGATGTCGCGCCCGCGCATCTCGTGCAGCTCGCCCTCCGGCAGGGTGAGCACTTCACGGCCGGCAAAGCGGATGCTGCCGCTGAGCCGGGCGTTCTCGATGAGCCGCAGGGTGGAGAGCGCCGTCACCGTCTTGCCGGAGGCCGACTCGCCCACCAGCGCGAGCTTCTCGCCGGCATCCAGGGAGAACGAGACGTTGTCGACCACCCGGCGCGCGCCGAAGTAGACGCTCAGGTCGCGCACTTCGAGCAGGCTCATTTCGCCTCGCCCTCGAGCACCTTGCGCGGATCCAGCGCATCGCGCAGCGCGTCGCCGATCAGGATGAGCAGCAGCAGCATCCCCACCAGCACGGCGAACGTGGGCACGACGATCCACCACGCATAGAGGTTTTCCTTGCCCTCGTTCAGGAGCTCGCCCAGGCTTGGCGTGCCGAGCGGCATGCCGAGGTTGAGAAAGTCGAGGCTCGTCAGCGCGGCCACGGCCCCGGCCATTTCGAACGGGATGAGCGTCACCACCGGCGTCAGGCTGTTCGGCAGTATGTGGCGCCACATGATCATCCGGTTGCTCTGCCCGAGCGCGCGCGCCGCCCGCACGTAGTCGAGCGTGCGGTTCTTGAGGAACTCGGCGCGCACGTAGGCGGCGATGCCGAGCCAGCTGAAGATGCCGATCAGGATCACCAGCAGCCAGAAATTCGGCGAGAACAGCGACGAGAAGATGATCAGCATGTAGAGCACCGGCATCGCGCCCCAGATTTCCTTGAAGCGCTCCATGCCGATGTCGGTCCAGCCGGCGAAATAGCCCTGGATGGCGCCGTACAGCACGCCGAAGGCGCTCGACAGCGCGGCGACGATCAGCGCGAAGAAGATCGACAGCCGGAAACCGTACAGCAGCCGCGCCACCATGTCGCGTCCGCGATCGTCGGTGCCGACCAGGTTATCGCCCTCCGGCGGCGACGGCGTGACGCTTTTCGAGAAGTAGTTGATGGTGCCGTAGTGGTAATGGTTGGGCGGGTAGATCGCGAAGTTGCCCGGTCGTGCGAACTGCTCGCGGATGAACGGATCGAGGTAGTCGGTGGGCGTCGGGAAATCGCCGCCGAACGTCGTCTCGGGCAGCGTCTGCAGCACCGGGAAATACCAGTGGCCGTCGTAGCGCACGACGAGGGGCTTGTCGTTGGAAATCAGCTCCGCCGCCAGGCTGACGACGAACAGCACGAGGAAGATCATGAGGCTCGTATAACCGAGGCGATTCGCGCGGAAGCGGCGCCACGCGCGGCGCGCCGGGCTCGCGTGGAGCGGCACCGCCGCGGTGTTGGGCGCCGAGTTCGCGTCGCCGAGGATCGAGGACATGGTCAGTCGAAGTACTTCACGCGCGGATCGACCCAGACGTACGTCACGTCGCGCAGCAGGTTGGTGAGCAGGCCGATCAGCGTGTAGACGAAGAGGCTGCCGAAGACCACCGGATAGTCGCGCCGGATGACCGACTCGTAGGACAGCAAGCCCAGGCCGTCCAGGGAGAACAGCGTCTCGATCAGGAGCGACCCGCCGAAGAACGCGCCGACGAACGCCGCCGGAAAGCCGGTCATGATCGGGATCATCGCGTTGCGGAATACGTGGCGCCAGAGCACCTTGCGCTCGGTGACGCCCTTGGCGCGCGCCGTCATCACGTACTGCTTGCGGATCTCCTCGAGCACCGAGTTCTTCGTGAGGATGGCGATCAGAGCGAAGCTGCCGACGACCAGCGCGATCACCGGCAGCGTGATGTGCCAGAGGTAATCGGTGACCTTGTGGAACAGATCGAGCTCGTGCCAGTTCGAGGACACGATGCCGCGCAGCGGGAACCACTGCAGGAAGCTGCCGCCGGCGAAATACACGAGCAGCACGACGCCGAGCACGAAGCTCGGGATCGCGTAGCCGAGCAGCACGATGAACGTCGTCGCCGTATCGAACGCCGTGCCGGCGCGCACCGCCTTGGCAATGCCGAGCGGCACCGAAATAAGGTAGGTCAGGACGAACGTCCACATGCCGAGGCTGATCGACACCGGCAGCTTCTCCTTGATCAGCTGCCAGACGTCCTTGTTATGGAAGAAGCTGCGCCCGAGATCGAAGCGCGCGAACTGCCAGATCATCTGCGCGAAGCGCACATGCGCGGGCTTGTCGAAGCCGTAGAGCTTCTTGATCTCCTCGATCTTCGCGGCGTCCACGCCCTGGCGCCCGCGGTAGCCGGCGAGCCCCGCCGCCGCGGCTACCTCGCCGCCGCCGCCCGCGCGGCCCTTCAGCAGGGCGACCATCTGCTCGACCGGACCGCCCGGCACGAACTGGATGACGATGAAGGTGATCAGCAGGATCCCGAACAGGGTCGGGATCATCAGCAGCAGGCGCTTCAGGATGTAGGACCACATGGCTAACGCTTCCTCCACCAGGTCGCGACGAGCCAATCGTCTGGCGTGTAATAGAGGGGCTTCACTTCGGGCTGCTCGAACTTGCCGCCGCGCCAGGCGACGCGGAAGGTGTTCGAGTAATACTGCGGAATCACGTAATAGGAATGGCGCAGCACGCGGTCGAGGGCGCGCAGGCGCGCGATGAGCTCGGGCCGCGTGCTCGCGGAAGCCGCGAGGTTGACCAGCGTGTCCACCGCCGGGTCCTTCACGCCGATCAGGTTGCCCCCTCCTTCGGTGTCCGCCGATTGCGAGCCGAAGCGGTCGATCAGCTCGGCGCCCGGCGCCTCGCTGCCCGGTATGCGGATCGTGAACAGGTCGAAATCGAAGACATCCAGGCGCTTCTGGATGAGCGCGAAGTCGGCGCGGCGGTATTGACCCTCGATGCCGAGCTTGGCGAGCGCCTGGAACCACGGGCTGATGATGCGATTGTCGCCGCCGCTGTCGAGATACTCGAGCACGAACGGCTCGCCCTTCGCGTTGCGCAGCGCGCCGTCACGATAGGTCCAGCCGGCCTGGGTGAGCAGGTCGCGCGCCTTGCGCAGGTTGCCGCGCAGGCTGTTCGGGGGATCGGTGGAGGGCGGCAGCGGCACGGGTTCCGTGAACACCTGCGGCGCGAGCTGCTTGCGCAGCGGCTCGAGCACGGCGAGCTCATCCGCGCCGGGCAGCGCCTTCGCCTCGAAGTCCGAGCCGTTGAACCAGCTCGTGCAGCGGATGTAGGCGTCGTACATCAGCCGCCGGTTCATCCATTCGAAGTCGAAGGTGAGGCCGAGCGCCTGGCGCACCCGCACGTCCTTGAACTTCTCGCGTCGCGTGTTGATCCAGTAGGCCTGGAAATCGCCCGCGTTCTTGGCCGGCAGCTCGACCTTCACGAGCTCGCCCGTGTCGAACTTCTTGCCGACGTAGATGCGCGCCCACTCGCGCGCCGAAAAGCTGCGGATGTAGTCGAATTCCCCCGCCTTGAAGCCCTCGGTCTGCGCGATGTTGTCGCGGTAGATGCGGTAGGTGACGCGGTCAAAGTTGTACATGCCCCGGCGCACGCCCAGATCGCGCGCCCAGTAGTTCGGATCGCGCTGGTACGTGACGTCGCGCTCGTTCCACTGCGAGATGCGATAGGGGCCGCTGCCGATCGGCGTATCGCTGATCACCTTGTCGAAGGGCTTGCCGGCGCCCCACTCATGGCTGAACACGGGCAGCTGGCCGACGAGCAGCGGCAGCTCGGCGCTCGCGCGGGCGAGCTCGAAGCGCACCGTGCGCGGCCCGAGCACCACGGCGCGTTTCACGTCGCCGTACACGACGCGGTACCCCGGGTTCGCTTCCTTGCTCATCAGCCGCTCGAAGCTGTACTGCACGTCCTCGGCCATGACCGGCTTGCCGTCATGGAAGCGCGCCGCAGGATTGAGCCGAAAGGTCACCGAGAGCTTGTCCGGCGCCACCTCGACGTCTTCGGCGAGCAGGCCGTAGGCCGTGGTCGGCTCGTCGAAGGTCCCGGTGAGCAGCGTCTCGAACACCAACGGCGCCATCGCCGGCGGCGCCGTGCCCTTGAGGGTGAACGGGTTCAGCTTGTCGAGGTTGGTAATGCGCAGCGGCGGCACCAGCGAGAGATCGCCGCCTTTCGGCGCGTTCGGATTCACCCACTCGAAGTGGTCGAAGCCCTTCGGATACTTGATGTCGCCGAACTGCGCATAGGCGTGCGCGGCCCATGCCGCGTTCGTACTCAGCGGCAATAGAACTAGACAAGCGCAGACCGATCGCAGCTTTTTAATGGGGTCTGTCCCTATTTAATGCGCGCGTCCCGGGATCGAAGACAGGAGAAGCCGGGTGTAGGGGTGCTTCGGGTTCGCGTACAGCTCGTCGGGGCCGGCTACCTCGACGATTTCCCCGTCCTTCATCACCATTACCTCGTCGGCCATGTAGCGCACCACCGCGAGGTCGTGCGAGATGAAAAGATAGCTCATGGCGTATTCGTCCTGCAGATCCTGCAGGAGGTTCAAAAGCTGCGCCTGCACCGAGACGTCGAGCGCCGACACCGATTCGTCGCAGATCAATAGCTCCGGCCTCAAGGTGAGCGCGCGGGCGATGGCGATGCGCTGGCGCTGGCCGCCCGAGAACTCGTGCGGGTATTTCGCGAGCGAGTCGGCGGGCAGGCCGACCTTGGCGAGCAGCTCGAGCACCGCGGCGCGGCGCTCCTCGTGCCCGGCGCCGATGCCGTGGATCTGCATCGGCTCGGTCAGGACCTGCTCCACGGTGAACCGCGGATTGAGCGAGGCGTACGGGTTCTGGAACACGATCTGGATGCGGCGCTTGTAGGGCAGCGCAGCGCTGCGCGGCACGCGCGTCAGGTCGGTGCCCTCGAACAGGACCTGGCCGGCGCTCGCCGCGTGCAGGCGCGCGAGCATCAGCGCGACGGTGCTCTTGCCGGATCCGGACTCGCCCACCACGCCGAGGGTCTTGCCCTTCGCGATGCGAAACGATACGCCCTTCACCGCCTTCAGCTCGCCGCGCCGGAACAGGCCCTCGCGGAAATAGAAGCTCTTGGAGAGCCCGCGCGCTTCGAGGATCACCGGCTCGCCGCCCGACAGGCCGCGCAGCCGCTCCTCTGGCGAGCGCACCTTGCCGGCCATGAAATCGTCGATCACCGGCAGGCGCCGTGGGCGATGGTCGAGCGGCGGCCGGCACGCCAGCAGCGCGCGCGTATAGGCATCGCGCGGCTCGCGAAACACCTGCTCGGCCGGCCCCTGCTCGCGGATCTCGCCGTCGCGCATGACGACCACGCGGTCGGCGATCTCCGACACGAGCGCGAGGTCGTGCGTGATGAAGAGCATCGACATCTGGTGGCGCTCCTGCAGCGCGGCGATCAAGTCCAGGATCTGGCGCTGCACGGTCACGTCGAGCGCGGTAGTCGGCTCGTCGGCGATCAGCAGCTTCGGCTCGCAGGCGATCGCCATGGCGATCATGGCGCGCTGCTGCTGGCCGCCGGAGAGCTGGAAGGGATAGGCGTCGAGCTTGGTGCGCGGCTCGGCGATGCCGACTTCCGCGAGCAGCTCGAGCGCGCGGCTGCGCGCCGCGCGGCCCGACAGGCCGAGGTGGCGGCGCAGCACCTCGCCCAGCTGGAAGCCGATGGTGAACACCGGGTTGAGCGAGCTCATCGGCTCCTGGAAGATCATCGCCAGCTCGGCGCCGCGCAGGCGCTGCATCTCGCCCTGGCTCGCCTCGAGCAGGTTGCGCCCGCGGTAGAGGATCTCGCTGCCGGCGCGCACGCTGGCATTCTCCCTGGGCAAGAGGCCCATGATCGAGAGCGCGGTCACCGACTTGCCGCTGCCCGACTCGCCGACGATCGCGACCGTGCTGTTCTCCGGCACCGAGAAGCTCGAGCCCTTGACCGCGACCAGGCGCGTCGCCGCGTCGATGCGGAACTCGACCGCCAGGTTGCGCACCTCGAGCAGGCTCATTTCAGCCTCGGATCGAGCGCGTCGCGCATCGCGTCGGTGAACAGGCTGAACGCGGTGACCAGCACCGCCATGAACGCGGTCGCGGCGGCGATCTGCCACCACTTGCCGAGGATCAGCTCGCTCGGCGCCTCGGCGAGCATGCTGCCCCAGGACACCGTGTCGACGCCCACGCCGAAGCCGAGGAACGAGAGCACCACCTCCGACTTGATGAACAGCACCACGTGCAGCGACAGCTGCACCAGGATGACGTGGCTCACGTTGGGCAGGATGTGCACGAACATGCGCCGCGCATCCGATGCGCCGATCGCATCGGCGGCGAGGACGTACTCGCGCACCTTGTGCTTGAGGTACTCGGCGCGGATCAGGCGGAAGATTCCGGTCCAGCCGGTAAGCCCGAGGATCAGGATCACGGTCAGCACGCCCTTCTGGTTCACCACCGCGGCGATCGCGAGCACGAGCAGCAGGTACGGCACGGACGTGAAGACGCTGTAGAGCCAGTTGAAGAAGTCGTCGACATAGCCGCCGAGGTAGCCGGCGGCCGCGCCCGCGAGCGTGCCGAGGAAAGCCGCGAGTACCGCCGCGGCGAGCCCGATGATGAGCGACGTCTCGCTGCCCTTGAGCGCCTTCTTCAGCACGTCGCGCCCCCACTTGTCGGCGCCGAAGGCGAGCGTCGGCGCGCGCGTCTCGCTCGCCGAGGTGCCGGAGAGCTGCTTTGCGATCTCGGCGAGGTCGGGCGCGAGCGGATCCGGGATCCCATAGTCGTCGCTCGGGCCGCTCGCTTCCGCGGCGCGGGCTGCCGCCGGCGACGCCGCATCGGCGGACAGGAAGGCGGGCGGCGCATAGCTCACGCCGGTCTCCGCCGACCAGTCGCGCGCGAGCAGCCCGGCGGCGGCGAGCGCCGTGATAGCCAGGTAGACAAGCACGACGACCAGCGAGCCGACGCCGAGCCGGTCGCGCCGGAAGCGCCGCCATGCGAGGACCCAGACGCCGGCCTGCCTCATTTCAGCTGCACGCGCGGATCGATGGCGCGATACAGGATGTCGGCGGCGAGGTTGAACACCATCGTCGCGACCGCGACGTACACGGTGACCGCCTTGATCACCGGGAAATCGCTGCGCTCCACCGCGAGGATCACCTCGCGGCCGATGCCCGGGATGCCGAAGAAGCGCTCGATGAGGAAGGCGCCCGCGAGCATCCCCGGCAGCTGCAGCAGCACATTGGTGACGATCGGGATCGCGGCGTTGCGCAGCACGTGCACCCACATCACGCGCCGCTCGCTCAGCCCCTTGGCGCGCGCGGTGCGCACGTAGTCCTGGTTGACCTCGTCGAGGAAGAAGGTGCGGTAGAGCCGGATGTCGGGCGCGAGCGAGACCACCACGCCGACCAGGATCGGCAGCGCGCTATAGCGAAGCAGGTTGTCGAGGAAGTCGACGCCCCAGCCCTGCACCGGGAACCAGCCGAGCTGGTAGGCGAGCACGTACTGGAACACCAGGATGTAGACCAGGATGCTGATCGATTGCGCGACCGTGCAGCCGACCATGATGGCGCGGTCGGTGAGCGAGCCGCGCACATAGGCGACGAGCATCGCCGCCGCCATCGCGAGCAGCGTGCTGATGAGGAGCAGCGGCACGAGCACGACGAGCGACGGTCCGAGGCGCGTGCGGAAGATGTCGGCCACGCGCTCGTTGGTCGACCAGCTCGCGCCGAAGTCGCCGCTCGCGATCTGCTTGACGAAGATCCAGAGCTGCGTCGAATAGGGCTGATCGACGCCGAGCTGGCGGCGGATGTTGGCGATCGTCTCCGGGTTGGCGATCTTGCCGGCGAGCAGGTACGCCGGGTCGCCGCCCACGAAGTTGAACAGCAGGAACACGAGCAGCACCACGCCGCCGAGCGTCGGGATGAACTGCCAGAGCCGGCGCAGCGTGAAAGCGAGCAAGGCTCAGTCGGCGGGCTTCGGGTCCAGGTCGATGTACAGCCACTCCTGGTGCAGCACCGGGTGCTTGGTGAAGCCGACTACGTTCGGCTGCTGCAGGGCGTTGCGGATGCGGCTGTCGGCGAGCAGCCAGACCGTGTCGGTCTCGACCAGGCGCGCCATCTCGTGGTACAGGCGGTCGCGCGCCGGGCCGTCGGGCATGCGGCGCGACTTCTCGTAGCGGCGGTCGAACTCCTTCGACTGGTAGCAGGCGTTGTTGCTCTCGTGCGTGTTCGGGCCGTAGAGCAGCTGCATGAAGTTGTCGCCGTCCGGCCAGTCGGCGATCCAGGCGGCGTGGCGCATCATCAGCCGGCACTGCTTCTCCAGCTTGAGCAGCTCCGGGAAGCGCTCCTTCTGGATCTCCAGGCGCACGCCGATCGCGTCGAGGCCGCGCTTGAACAGCTCGTCGAACTGCCGGTCGCGCTCGGTCTGCGACGAGGCGTAGCGGAGCACCAGAGGATCGCCGTTCGGCATGCGCCGGTAGCCATCCGGCCCCTTCCTGTAGCCGTAGCGCTCGAGCAGCGCGTTGGCCGCCGCCGGGTCGTAGGGAATGGAGCTGCGGTAGTTCGGATCGTAGCCGGCCACGCCGGGCGGAATCGGATACTCGGCGCGCACCGCCTGTCCCTTGCGGATGATGCGGATCTGGTCGTCGATCTTGTAGGACATGGCGATCGCGCGCCGCAGCGCGATGCGCTCCTTGCTGAAGCCGGCGACGGGGTTGGGCGCATCGCCGATCCTGTCCTGCATGTTGAAGTAGAGGTAGGTGATCTCCGGGTCGATGGTGCGGTCGAGCTGGATCCCGCGCCGCACGAACTCGGGCCTGAGCTTGCCGTCGTCGGTCATGAAGGTCGGCGCGACGTCCCAGAGCTGGTACTCGATGTCGGTCTCGCCACGCTGGAAGGCGAGCCAGCGGCTCTGCGTCTCCTCCATGATGCTCACTTCCACGCCGTCGAGCCGCGGCAGCTTCTTGCCGCGCATGCGCTTGGCGATTTCCTGCTGTCGCGGGTCGTCGGCGGGGTTGAAGTTCCACACCGTCTCGCGGTAGCGCGGATTGGCTGCGAGCACGATCTTGGACGAGCGCACGTAGCGCTTCAGATAGAAGGGACCCGTTCCGACCGGGTGCGACGGCGACTCCTCGCCGTAGGCGTCGATCGCCTCGCGCGTCACAGCCCCGGTGAGGGCGAACGCGAGGATGTGCGGGAAGTTGACGTCGGCTTCCTTCAGGCGAATGACCAGCGTGTAGCGGTCCGGCACCTCGAGGCCGGCGACCGGCGCTTCGTAGTCGAAGCGACCGCTCTTCTTCGCGCTCTCGGCGAGCTCGTCCAGGCCGACCAGCTTGCCCGAGAAGAGGAACCCGTACGGCGAGCGGTATTTCGGATCGTAGAAGCGCCGGATCGAGTAGGCGTAGTCGGCCGCGGTGAGCTCGCGCCGCGCGCCTTTGAACGCCGGATCGTCGGCGAAATAGATGCCTTTGCGGACCTTGAAGGTGTACGTCTTGCCGTCGGCGGAGATGCGCGGCATCGACTCCGCGGTGTTCGGGACGAGCTTCGCCGGCCGCGCGAGGTAGTCGTACGTGAGCAGCGGATCGAAGATCGCCTCGATCACGCTTCCGGAGTAGTAGTCGTGCACGCGGACCGGATCGAAGCCCGTCTCGGCGGCCTGGAACGTTACATGCAGGACCTTCTCGCCGTTTTGCGCCGGCGCGGGAGAAGCGACCGCGAAGCAGAGGAGGAGGAGCCAGCGCGCAGCGGTGCCCATGAGCGCGAAAGTATAATCGCTCGATGGCGCTCCTCTCGGGCAAGAAGATCCTGGTCACCGGGCTGCTGTCCAACCGCTCGATCGCCTACGGCATCGCCAAGGTGGCGCGGCGGGAGGGCGCCGCCATCGCCCTCACCTACCAGAACGACCGTTTCAGGGACCGTGCGGAAGAGATGGGGCGCGAGCTCGGCGCCGAGCTGGCGCTGCCCTGCGACGTGACGAGCGACGGCGAGATCGCCGCCCTGTTCGGCGAGCTCGGAAGGGCGTGGGACGGGCTGGATGGCCTGGTGCATGCCCTCGCCTTCGCGCCGCGCGAGGCGATCGCCGGGGACTTCCTGGACGGGCTGTCGCGCGACGCCTTCCGCCAGGCGCACGACATCTCGGCCTACAGCTTTCCCGCGCTCGCGAAGGCGGCGCTGCCGATGATGCAGGGCCGCAAGGCCGCGCTGCTCACGCTCACCTATCTCGGCGCCGAGCGGGTCGTTCCGAACTACAACACGATGGGGCTCGCCAAGGCGAGCCTGGAAGCCGCCGTGCGCTACATGGCGGCGAGCCTCGGCCCGCAGGGCATCCGCGTGAACGGCATCTCCGCGGGGCCGATCAAGACGCTCGCCGCGGCCGGCATCGGCGGCTTCGGCAAGATCCTCAAGTTCGTCGAGGAGCACGCGCCGCTGCGCCGCAATGTGACGATCGAGGACGTCGGCAACGCCGCCGCATTCCTCCTCTCGGACATGGCCGCCGCCGTGACCGGCGAGGTGCTCTACGTGGACGCCGGCTTCAGCCACGTGGTGGCCGGCATCGGCGGCAGCGCTACGGCTTCTTCTCCAGATTAGCCGAGCTGACGGAGATGTCGGCGCGGCCTTTCAGGCTCGCCACATACGACTCGTAATCGGCAGCGCCCAGCATCTGCGAGGTTTGCGCCGCGATTTCCTTCGCTTCGCCCTCCGCCGGCACGTCGACGACTTTCGAGATGCGGATCAGCACGTAGCCGTCGCTCACCGGCAGGCCGACGTACGCGGGCAGCTTCGACACGTCGGCGGCCACCACCTGGCGCAGCGCCTGGGCCGGCAGCCCCTGCGCGTCGCGGCGTGAAACCTCGCGCGGCGCGCTCCAGCTGACCGGATTGCCGCCCTTGCGCAGCTCGGCGAGCTTCGCCTCGCCGTCCTTGTGGGCGAGGTCCAGGGCCTCGCGCTGGCGAAGCTGCGCGGCGATCTCGTCCTTCACTTCGGCGAGCTCGCGCTGCTTCGCCGGCTGGTGCTCGGTGACGCGCGCCGCGACCAGCGTGTTCGGCGCGACTTCGATGGCGTCGGTATTGCGCTTGTTCTGCAGCGCGTCGGGCGAGAACAGCGCGGCGAGGAGCTTCGGATTGTCGAGCGCGCCGAGCTCCTGGCGCCGGCCGCGCTCGATCCAGTCGGTGGCCTGGACCGGCAGCTTGTAGCGCTCCGCCACGGGGTTCAGGCTGTCGGGCTGCTCGTACACCATGTTGTTGAAGCCCTCGGCGACTTCGGCGAATTTCTTCGCGCCTTTCTGCTGCGCGAGCTCGTCGGCGAGCTCCTTGTGCACCTCGGCGAGCGGCCGCGACTTGGCGGCCTGCACTCCGGTCACGCGCACCACGTGGTAGCCGAACTCGCTCTGCACGAGCCGCGTTTCGCCCTGCTTCATGCCGAACACGGCCTCTTCGAAGGGCTTCACCATCATGCCGCGGCCGAACCAGCCGAGGTCGCCGCCCTTCTCCGCCGAGCCCGGATCCTGCGACTCTTTCTTCGCCAGCTCGGCGAAGCGGCCAGGGCTCTTCTTCACCTCGGCGAGCAGCTTCTCGGCCTGCGCCTTGTCCTTGACCAGGATGTGGCTGGCGCGGCGCTGCTCCTCGACTTTGTACTGCGCGGCGCGCGCGTCGTACGCGGCCTGCACCTCGGCCTCGCTCACCGGCTCCTGCTTGGCGAGCGCCTGCGCGGAAAGAACGACGTACTGGGCGCGAACGCGCTCCGGGGTGCGGAACTCGTCCTTGTGCGCCTCGTAGTACTCCTTGACCTTCGCGTCGTCGACCTTGACCTGGGCGAGGAACTGCTGCACCGGGATGCGTGCCTGCTCGACCTCGCGCTTCTGGGCCTGGATCGCGGCGAGACGGCTCGCCACGGCATGCGGGGCAATGGCCGTCTGCGCGACCGCCCGGCCGAGGCGCGCCATGGGAAGCTCGGTCTGCAGCTGCGCGACGTTCTGCGCGTCGCTCAGCCCGCGCTGCTGCAGGAAAGCCGCATAGAGCGCGGGCGAGAACTTGCCCTGCTCCTGGAACTCGGGCGCCTGCGTGATGGCCTCGATGACCGCCTGCCGGCCGATGAAGAGATGACG
>CAYZFN010000094.1:0-5146 GCA_964477695.1 uncultured Enterobacteriaceae bacterium
TAACGCCGGCGGCATCGTCGGCGCGATGGTCGCCGATGTCGCTCTCTACCTGTTCGGCCTGTCGGCGTACTGGTCGGTCGCGCTGTGCGGCTACATCGTCGTGTGGGGCTACCGCCGGCTCGACGGCAAGGGCCTCATCGATCCGCGTCCCCTGTGGCTCGCCCTCGCCGGCTTTGCCGTGCTTCTCGTCTCGAGCTCGGCGCTGGAAGGCCTGCGCCTGCACAGCCTGTCCGCCGAGCTGCCGCTCGCGCCGGGCGGCATGGTCGGCCTGCTGGCCGGCCGGCTCGGCGCCACGGCGCTCGGCTTCACCGGCGCCACGCTCGTCTTCCTGACGCTCGCTGCGGTCGGCTTCAGCCTGTTTACCGGGATTTCCTGGCTGCGCGCTTCCGAAGTCGTCGGATGGCTCCTGGAAACGTTGTGGCTGCGCGGCCTGGCCGCCTGGGAGCGCCGGCGCGACCGGCGCCTGGGCGAGCGGGCGCGCGAAGAGCGCGAGCATCTGCTGGAGGCCGACAAGAAGCGCGAGGAAGACCATCCGCCGCTGCGCATCGAGCCGCCGGTGGTGGAGATCCGGCAATCCGAGCGCGTGCAGAAAGAGAAGCAGGCGCCGCTCTTCGAGGACCTGCCCGACACGCCGCTGCCGCCGCTCAAGCTGCTCGACGAGGCGGCACACTCGGGCGAGCTGGTGACGCCGGAGACGCTGGAATTCACTTCCCGGCTGATCGAGAAGAAGCTGTCGGACTTCGGCGTCTCGGTCAAGGTGCTCGCCGCCTATCCCGGACCGGTGATCACGCGCTACGAGGTCGAGCCGGCGGTGGGCGTGAAAGGCAGCCAGATCGTCAACCTCGTGAAGGACCTCGCGCGAGCGCTGTCGGTCGTGTCCATCCGCGTGGTCGAGACGATTCCCGGCAAGTCGTGCATGGGCCTGGAGATTCCCAACCCGCACCGGCAGACGGTCCGCCTTTCCGAAATCCTCGGCTCCGAGGCCTACGCGGCGGTGCACTCGCCGCTCGTCATCGCGCTCGGCAAGGACATCGCCGGCAACCCGGTCGTCGCCGACCTTGCGCGCATGCCGCACCTCCTGGTCGCCGGCACGACCGGCTCGGGCAAGTCGGTCGCGCTGAACGCGATGATCCTGTCGCTGCTCTACAAGGCCGAGCCGCGCTCGATCCGCCTCATCCTGATCGATCCGAAGATGCTCGAGCTCTCGGTCTACCAGGACATCCCGCATCTCCTCGCGCCGGTCGTCATCGACATGAAGCAGGCGGTGAACGCGCTCGCCTGGTGCGTGAACGAGATGGAGCGGCGCTACAAGCTCATGAACTTCGTCGGCGCGCGCAACCTCTCCGGCTACAACCACAAGGTCGGCGACGGCAAGTTCACCGACCCGTTCGCGCTCGACACGGGCAATCCGCAGAAGCTCACGCCGCTGCCGAACATCGTGGTGGTGATCGACGAGCTCGCCGATCTCATGATGGTGATCGGCAAGAAGGTGGAGGAGCTGATCGCCCGCCTGGCGCAGAAGGCGAGGGCGGCCGGGGTTCATCTCGTGCTTGCGACACAGCGTCCGTCGGTCGACGTGATCACCGGCCTTATCAAGGCCAATATCCCGGCGCGCATCGCTTTCCAGGTCTCCTCCAAAGTCGATTCGCGCACCATCCTCGACCAGTCGGGCGCCGAGGCGCTGCTCGGAGCGGGCGACATGCTTTACCTGCCGCCGGGCACCGGCCTGCCGCAGCGCGTGCACGGCGCGTTCGTCGCCGACCACGAGGTGCACAAGGTGGCCGAGCACCTGCGCGGCCTGGCGAAGCCGGACTACCTCGGGGAGGTGCTCGAAGGGCCACCTCCAGAAGAGGGCGGACCGCTGGGCGAGGACGGCGCGCCGAGCGGCGAGAAGGATCCGCTGTACGACCAGGCGGTGGAGATCGTGCTGCGCACGCGGCGGCCGTCGATCTCGCTCGTGCAACGCCACCTGCGCATCGGCTACAACCGCGCTGCGCGGCTCATCGAGGACATGGAGCGCGCCGGCATGGTGTCGGCCATGCAACCGAACGGCAACCGCGAGGTCCTAGTTCCGGCACGAGCCGAGTAGAGGTTTCCCATGAAGTTTCTTCCGCTTGTGATGGCGCTGTGCGCCATTACCGTCCATGCGGCGAGCATCGACCGCTATCGCGAGTTCCTGAACGCGACGCGCTCGGCGCGCGCGTCGTTCGACCAGAAGGTCTATGACCGCGGCGGCAAGCTCACGCAGGAGTCGAAAGGCAGCTTCGTCTTCCAGCGGCCGGGCAAGTTCCGCTGGGTGTACGACAAGCCGGCCGACCAGGTGATCGTCGGCGACGGCACCCGCGTCTGGATCTACGACCGGCAGCTGAACCAGGTGACGGTGCGCAAGCTCGAAGCGGCGCTGGGCTCGACGCCGGCGGCGCTCCTGGCCGGCGGCACCGGTGTCGAGAAGGCCTTCCTGCTGAGCGATGGCGGCGAGAAGGACGGCCTGGAATGGGTGCTCGCCAAGCCGCGCCAGACGGAAGCGGGGTTCGAGAGCGTGCGCATGGGGTTCAAGGGCAACGAACTGCAGGCGATGGAGCTCAAGGACCAGTTCGGCCAGACCACCGTGCTGCGCTTCTCCAGCCTGCAGCGCAATCCGAAGGTCGATCCGCAGAGCTTCCGCTTCGAGCCGCCCAAAGGCGCCGACGTCTTGGGCGAGCAGTGAGCTCCGACTTGTTCGGTAAGGCGGAGCCGCCGGCGCCGCTTGCCGAGCGGCTGCGGCCGCGCTCGATCGACGAAGTCGTCGGCCAGGAGCACCTGCTGGGCGCCGGCAAGCCGCTGCGGCTCGCCTTCGAATCGCGCAAGCCGCATTCGATGATCCTCTGGGGGCCGCCCGGCTCGGGCAAGACCACCCTCGCGCGGCTCATGGCCAAGGCGTTCGATGCCGAGTTCGTCGCGCTGTCCGCCGTGTTCTCCGGCGTCAAGGATATCCGCGAGGCGGTGCAGGCGGCGCAGGCGCGGCTGGAGCAATCGCGCCGGCACACGATCCTTTTCGTGGACGAGGTGCATCGCTTCAACAAGGCGCAGCAGGACGCTTTCCTGCCGTACGTCGAGCAGGGCCTCATCACCTTCGTCGGCGCGACGACGGAAAATCCCTCGTTTGAAGTCAACAGCGCGCTGCTCTCGCGCGCGGCGGTTTACGTCTTGCAGCCGCTGAGCGACGCCGACCTGGCGGTTCTTCTGCAAAGAAGCGGCTTGAACGTCGATGAAAGCGCCAAGGCGAAGCTGATCGGCTTTGCCGACGGAGACGCACGCCGCCTGCTCAATGCCGTGGAGATCCTCAAGAACACCGGCGAAAGCGCCATCAGCGGCGAGTTCGTGGAGCGCACGCTGGCGAAGAACCTGCGCCGCTTCGACAAGGGCGGCGAGCAGTTCTACGACCAGATCTCGGCGCTCCACAAGGCGGTGCGCGGCTCGAGCGCCGATGCCGCGCTCTATTGGATGGTGCGCATGCTGGACGGCGGCGCCGATCCGCTGTACGTCGGGCGGCGCGTGGTCCGCATGGCGGTCGAGGACGTCGGCCTCGCCGACCCGCGCGCGCTGCGCCTGGCCCTCGACGCGTGCGAGACGTACGAGCGCCTGGGCACTCCCGAAGGCGAGCTCGCGCTCGCCGAGGCCGTGGTCTACGTGGCGCTCGCCCCGAAATCGAATGCAATCTACGAAGCCTATAATTCGGCGCGCGATTTCATCGCCCGCGACGGGACGCGTCCCGTTCCCCTCCACATCCGCAACGCGCCTACGCGCCTTATGAAGCATCTCGGCTACGGCAAGGACTACCGTTACGCCCACGACGAGGCGGGCGCCTATGCCGCGGGCGAGAGCTATCTGCCCGAGGGCATGCCCGCGATCGAGTGGTACCGGCCGAGCGAGCGCGGCCTGGAGGCGCGGATTCGCGAGCGCATGGCGGAGCTGCGCCGCATGGATGAACAGGCGAAGAAGAAATGATCGACATCCAGCTCCTGCGCAAGGATCCGCAGGCGGTCGCGAAGCGCCTCGCGACGCGCGGCCCGGGCGCGTTCGACCTCGAGCAGTTCCAGCGCTTCGAGAGCGCGCGCAAGAACCTGCAGACGGCGGTCGAGCAGGCGCAGGCCTCGCGCAATCGCATCGCCAAGGACATCGGCCAGGCGAAGGCGAAAGGCCACGATGTTTCCGAGTTGCTTGCGCAGGCAGAGAAATTGAAGACGCTGCTCGAGCAGTCGGAGGCTCAGCTCGCCGAGCTGCAGGCGGGCTTCCAGGACTTCCTCGCGCGCATTCCCAACATCCCGCACGAGTCGGTGCCGGTCGGCGAGGGCGCCGAGCAGAACCGCGAGGAAAGGCGCTGGGGCCAGCCGCGTCGCTTCGAGTTTCCGGTCAAGGATCACGTCGATATCGGCGAGGCGCTCGGCGGCCTTGATTTCGCCACCGCGGCGAAGATCGCCGGCAGCCGTTTCTACGTCATGCGCGGTGCGGTGGCGCGCCTGCACCGGGCGATCGGCCAGTTCATGCTCGATGTGCACACGCGCGAGCACGGCTACACCGAGACTTACGCGCCGTACATGGTGAGCTCGGCGTGCGCCGACGGCGTCTCTAGCTTCGCCAAGTTCAAGGACGATCTCTTCAAGATCGACGGGCGCGACCTGTACCTCATTCCGACCGCGGAATATCCGGTCACGAACTATGTACGCGAGGAGATCCTGCCGCTCGAGAAGCTGCCGCTCAAGTACGCGTGCCTCTCGCCGTGCTTCCGTTCGGAGGCCGGCTCGGCGGGCAAGGACACGCGCGGCATGATCCGCGTGCACCAGTTCGACAAGGTCGAGATCCTGCAGGTCGTGCAGCCCGAGGCCTCCTACGCCGCGCACGAAGAATTGACTTCTCATGCGGAAAGCATATTGCGCAGGCTCGAGCTGCCTTACCGGGTGATCACGCTCAGCACCGGCGACATGGGCTTCTCGGCGGCGAAGACCTACGACCTCGAGGTCTGGCTGCCAGGCCAGGACACCTATCGCGAGATCTCCTCGTGCTCGAACTTCGAGGCGTTCCAGGCGCGGCGCATGCAGGCGCGCTTCCGCAACGAAAAGGGCAAGGTCGAGCCGGTGCATACGCTGAACGGCTCGGGGCTCGCGGT
>CAYZFN010000095.1:0-4933 GCA_964477695.1 uncultured Enterobacteriaceae bacterium
GCAGCCGCCACCGCGCCTGGGCCGGGCCGCAAGGCGGCCTCTTCCTCGCCATCTTCCAGGCGCCGAACAAGTTCTTCCAGTCCGACGGCTCGGTCACCGACTTCCTCGGCCGCGACTGGCAGCAAACCTGGGGTTAGGAAAAGGGGTCAGGACCCTTTTCCGTTAGCTACGCGTTGCCCGGAAAAGGGTCCTGACCCCTTTTCGGGTCTAGCGCACCGGCAGTGGCAAGCCGGGAATCTTCAGCGCCTGGTCCATGCAGGAGATCTTCCCTCTGCCGTTCGCGGGGAGCTCGCCTGCGCCGCTCGGCGAGTTGTCGCGCCGATTGCCGTCGGAGTTCGCCGTGCAGAAGCGCTTGCCTAGCAGGAACGGGCTGGTCGGCAATTCCAGAATGTGATTGTTGCCAACCGCCGAGTCGGCCGAGTTGCGCAGGCCGACGCTATTCACCGGGTTGCGGAACACCTCCGTCACGCCGCCTTCCTCGTCCCTGGTTACGACGACGATCGCATTGCGCTCGTTCGCCGACGCCCAGATGTTGCCCGCGCGGTCGAGCGCGATGCCGTCCGAGCCTTCGAGCAGCGGATGGGCGACGAGGATGTTCTCCATGCACAGCGTGTTAGCGGTGAACGTCGTGTCGCAGCCTGTGCGGCTGCGCAGCGTGCCGTCCCGGTGGAAGCGCACCTTCCAGATGGCGCCGCGCGCCGTATCCGCGACATAAAGATTGCCCGCCTCGTCGAAGGCGACGCCATTGGCCACGAGGGGCTGCGGGTTCGGGGTGCCGGGCGCGGGCGGCTGCAGCGTGCTCGCCTGGCGGCCGACGCCCGCGCTATTCGCCATCGGCTGGATGCGGAATGCCTCCTCGCATCCCGTGAACGCCGGCTCGCAGGCGCCGCCTGCGGGCGAGATGCGCCAGACCCGGCCCTGTCCCGTCGTGCCGTCGCCGGTCCACAGATTGCCGTCGCGGTCGAACGCGATGCCGTTCGTGCCCGGAACGCCGCTCGCGAACGCAGTCGTCGGACTGTTGAACGTGCCGTCCGCTTTGCGGGTTAGCTGCCAGACGACGCCGCCGGAATTCGCATCGGCGACGTAGAGGTTGCCGTAGGCGTCGAAGGTAATGCCCGAAGGGTTGCAGCCTGTCGGCGCTGCGGGATTTGGAATCGTCCCGACCACAACGAGCGATGGAGTCCGGGAATCGATCCGCCAGACCGGGCAGGGCGTTGGCGAGGTCGCGCGTCCGGTGGTGTAAAGGTTGCCGGCGGCGTCGCCGGTGAGCCCTTCGATCGCCAGCGGCGTGGTGATCAGCGTGGTGAAGCTCGCCTTGCCCGGCAGCTCGTCGGCGAATGCGGGCAAAGCGCCTGCGGCCGCGCAAAGCGCGGCGATGACGACTCGTCTCATGGCTTCTCCTCCTCCTCGGAGTGAAGCCTAACGCCCGGCGAGCCCTTCGAACAAGTCTCGTCCCGCCGCAAGGGCTTTAATCTTTCCGTCGGCCACGTTGCGCGGCAGCATCCAGAAGCCGCAGTCGGGATGGATGTACCTCACCCGCTCGTTGCCGAGCGTTTTCTCCGCCCGCTCGATGGCGCGGGCGATGTCTTCGGGCGATTCGATCTCGGTGCGCTTGATGTCGACCACGCCGAGCCCGAGGCCGATCTCGCGCCGCAGATCCCTGAGGAAGGCGAGCTCCTCCGCAGGACGATGCGCCGTCTCGAGCACGACATGGTCGGCCGCCAGCGCGTTCAGGTAGTCGAGCAGCTTCGCCCAGGTGCCCTTCTGGATCGATTGCCCGCCGTAGTTGCCGAAGCAGAGATGCACCGCGGCCTTGGCGTTTTTCGGCACGGCGCGAAGCACCTTGTTGATCGCCGCGGCCGCCCACTGCCACTCGCCGGGATGCCCCGGCAGGTTCGCCTCATCGAGCTGCACGACGTCCGCGTCGAGGTGCTGCACTTGCTCGGCGAGCACGTCGGCGATCGCGTGCGCGAGCCTCTCGGGATCGCGGTAATGCCGGTCGTGCAACGTCTTTGCCAGCATGTGCGGCCCGGTGACGGTGAACTTGAGCGGCTTCGTCGCGAGAGCCTTGGCGCGCGCGCATGGCAGCTTGAGGTTCAGCGTCCCGGCGCCGATCTCGCCCTCGACCACGCCGGGCGGCCGCGCGCGAAAGCGCATGCCGCCCGCCTGCGAGTACTCGAGCCATTCGGAGAAGGCGATCTCCGGCCGCACGCCGGCCATCGGCCGCACGAAGTAGTCGATCATGCCGTTGGTCTCGGGGTGGTTGACGTCGAAGCGGTAGAGCTCGCCGTCGCACACCAGGTCGATCCCCGCCCGCTCCTGCGTGGCGATGACCACGCGCGTCGCGTCGAGGAGCGCCTGCTCGGAAGGCGCTCGCACCAGCCAGTCGGGCATCGGATACGAGCCGACGACCGTGGTGAGGATTTTCGACATCGCGGCGATTATAGAATCCGGCGATGGACCGCCTGCCGCAGCGCTTCGCCGGCGTCGACGAGCTCGAGGAGTTCATGACGCGGCCGACGCCCGAGCTCGAGCGCGAGCTCGCGGGGGTGGACGAGGTCATGGTGCTCGGCGTCGGCGGCAAGATGGGGCCGACGCTCGCGCGCATGGCGCAGCGCGCCGGCAAGCGCGTGATCGGTGTCGCCCGGTTCTCCGAGAAAGGCCTGCGCGAGAAGCTGCAGGCGTGGGGGATCGAGTGCGTCGCCTGCGATCTCCTCGACCGTGGGGCGCTGGAACGGCTGCCGCGGACAAAGCATGTGGTGTTCATGGCCGGCCACAAGTTCGGCGCTGCCGGCAACACGTCGCTCACCTGGGCGATGAACGTCGGCGTGCCGTTCATGGTCGCCGAGACGTTCCGCGACTCGCGCATCGTGGCTTTTTCGACCGCTTGCGTTTACCCCTACGCCTCCGTCGACGGTAAAGGCGCTGATGAAGCAACGGCTACCACGCCGCCCGCGGGTGACTATGCCAACTCCTGCGTCGGCCGCGAGCAGGCGTTCCTCTACGGCTCGCAGCGCTACGGCACGCCGGGGCGGCTGATGCGCCTCGAATACGCGATCGACATGCGCTACGGAGTGCTGCACGACGTCGCACAGAAGGTGTTCGCCGGACAACCGGTCGACGTGACGATGGGGCACGTGAACGTGCTCTGGCAGGGCGAGGCGAACGAGCAGGCGCTGCGGCTGCTCGCCCGCTGCACGACGCCGACTTCGCCGATCAACGTCAGCGGGCCGGAGGTCGTGAGCGTGCGCGCGCTCGCGCAGGAGCTCGGCAAGCTGCTCGGAAAAAAGGTGACGGTCACCGGGAAGGAAGCGCCGAGCGCCTGGCTCGTCGACACGGCGCAGGCGCAGCGGCTCTTCGGCCCGCCGCGCGTGCCGCTCGCGACGATGCTCGGGTGGCAGGCCGACTGGGTGGCGCGTGGGCAGCCGAGCCTCGGCAAGCCGACGCACTTCGAAACCCGGGATGGCAAGTATTGACAGCCTTGTCGAAGGACCGCTGGCTGCGCGGGACATCGGCGAGGCGTGCGGCCTCGTCGCCGCGGCGGGCTGGAACCAGAACGCGGCGGACTGGCGGATCTTCCTCGAGCTCGGCTCGGCTAGCGCCGTAAAGACCGCGGACGGTCGCCTCGCCGCGACCGCGGCGACGTTGCCTTATCCGAGCGGCTTCGGCTGGATCAGTATGGTGCTGGTCGCGAGCGCTTTCCGTCGCCGCGGCATCGCCACGCGGCTGCTCCAGGAATCCATTGCGCGGCTGCGCGCCGCCGGGATGGTGCCGGTGCTCGATGCCACTCCGGCGGGCCGCGAGGTGTACAAGCCGCTCGGTTTCCGCGACGGCTGGCCGATCCAGCGCTGGCGGCGGCACGGCGAAGCAGAATGGGTTGTTCCGAACGAAGTGAGGCAGATGCGAATGGACGATTGGCCGCAGGTCCTCGCTCTCGATGCCGCGGCATTCGGCTGCGACCGCTCACCGCTGCTCGAGCGCCTGCGCGAACGCTCGCACGCGTTTGCCTGCGTGCTGGAGGAGCGAGGAAGGCTGCGCGGGTTCCTGCTCGGCCGCGAGGGTCGTGTCGCGACGCAGCTCGGTCCCATCGTCGCCGAGGATGAAGCCTGTGCCGCTGCGCTGGCCGGCCATGCGCTGCAGCGCCTCAAGGCGCCGGTGATCGTCGATGCGCTCGAGCGCCATGGCGCCTTTGCACGCTGGCTCGAAAGCCACGGTTTCGAGCGCGAGCGGCCCTACACTCGCATGGCGCTCGAGCGCGACGAGCTGTTCGGCGATCCGCGGCGCACCCTAGCGATCGCCGGGCCGGAGCTCGGCTGACGTCCAGAGGAGGTCTCGTGTCCTACGATTTCGTGGTCATCGGCAGCGGCCACAACGGCCTTGCCTGCGCCGCCTATCTCGCGAAGGCGGGGCAGAAGGTGCTGGTGCTCGAGCGCAACGCGCGCGTCGGCGGCAGCTGCCATACCGCCGAGGCGACGCTGCCGGGTTTCCGGCACAACATCTGCTCGATGGTCCACACCCATATCCCGCTCAGCCCGGTGTACCGCGACCTCGAGCTCGAGCGCCATGGCGTCAGGTACGTCTATCCCGAGCACCTGCGCGGCACGATCTTTCCAGATCACAAGTGCCTGGTGATGTACCGGGAGACCGAGCGCATGGCGGCCGAGATCGCGCGGTTTTCGAAGCGCGACGCGCAGACTTTCACCCAGCTGGTCGAAGACTACGGCGAGTTCATCGAGTCGACGTACCTGCCGCTCATGTATTCGCCGCCCCTGCCGCCTTCGCTGCAGACCGCCGAGCTCGAAAAGTCGGAGGAGGGCCGCGCCCTCATGCAATGGCAGGCAGCCACGCCGGTGCAGCTGCTCGAGGAGCTCTTCGAAAGCGAGCCGGTGAAGGTGCACTTCCTCGCGCGCATGACCGTGCTCGGCTTTCCTCC
>CAYZFN010000096.1:0-24625 GCA_964477695.1 uncultured Enterobacteriaceae bacterium
AGGCCGAGCACGAAATCGTCGCCGGTGCGCGGGTTCAGCACGTCGACGGTCCAGGAGATCGTGCCGTCGGTGCCGGTCTTCGGCTCCTTGAGCGCGAACATGGCGTCGAGTACCGGCGATGAGCCGGCCTCCGGCCGCAAAGAGAAATCTCCTTCAAGACCCGCCTGAAGCTGCTCCACGCGCCAGCGCACGATCTGCGCGAACGCCGAGACGAGCGAGGGCATGCGCCGCTTTTCGCCGCGCGGCGGGAAGGGCATGTCGAAGGCGTCGTCGCCGCGCGTCTTGGCGAGCGCGTCGAGCTTGAGCTTCAGCCACTCCCGGTCGTTGGCGCGCATGTCCATGGAGAGGGACTTGGCGAGCGCGCCGAGGCCGCGCGGCTGCTCGCTGCCGTTCACCCACACTTCGAACGGATGCGGCATCCCGTTCTCGACATGGCCGACGAACACCGCGAAGCGGTATTGCGGGTGCTCGATCATGTAGGTCCACGCGGGGTTCCCACCGGCGAGGTCGGGCCGTCCCGGCCAGCGCAGCGACGCGAGCACCGGCGCCGGAACCGACTTCACCGAGATGCGCCGGTTGACGTCGTCCTGGACGAAGTCCTGCGGGCTCTTCTCGACCGACAGCACCGAGCCGAGCACCTTGTTCGGCCGGTACGTGGCGAGGCCCTTCAGCTCCGACTTCCAGGCGAGGAAATAAAGGTCCTGGAACTCGCCGTACGGATAGTCCTCCGGCACGTTGACCGTCTTGGAGATGCTGGTGTCGATGAAAGGCGCCACCGCCGCGACCATCTGCTCGTGCGCGCGCGCCGAGAGCTCGAGCGCGGTGACGAAGTAGGGCGGCAGCGCCTCTCCATCGCCGCCCTGATTCGCCGTTAAGGCCTTGTACTTGCGCCAGGCGTGGTCCTCGACCGGGAACTCCTGGAGCGTGCCGTCGGGCATGCGCTTCTTGCGCGTGTAGCTCCAGGAGAACGGCGGCTCGATGCCGTTGGAGGCGTTGTCGGCAAAGGCCAGGCTGATCGTGCCGGTCGGCGCGATGGACAGCAGATGCGAATTGCGGATCCCGTGCTTCCTGATGGAACTCTTTATTTCCTCGGGAAGCCGTGCCGCGAAGCTGGTCCCCGAGAGGTACAGGTCGGCGTTGAAAAGCGGGAACGCGCCGCGCTCGCGTGCGAGCTCGACCGAGCCGCGGTACGCAGCATCGCGCATCGCCTCCGAGATTCGCGCCGCCATGCGCCGCGCTTCTTCGGTGTCGTAGCGCAGGCGCAGCATGATGAGCGCGTCACCGAGGCCGGTGAAGCCGAGGCCGACGCGGCGCTTGGCCATCGCCTCGTTGCGCTGCTGCTCGAGCGGCCACGCGGTGACCTCGAGCACGTTGTCGAGCATGCGCACGGACACCTCGACCGTCTTCGCGAACGCCTCGAAATCGAACTTGGCGCTTTCCGAGAATGGATTTGCCACGTAGCGCGTGAGGTCGATGGAGCCGAGGCAGCAGCAGCCGTAGGGCGGCAGCGGCTGCTCGGCGCACGGGTTGGTCGCCTCGATCGTCTCGCAGTAGTTGAGGTTGTTGTCGCGGTTGATCCGGTCGAGGAACAGGATGCCCGGCTCGGCGTGGTCGTACGTCGAGCGCATGATCTGGTCCCACAGCTCGCGCGCGCGCAGCTTGCGGTAGACCCACAAGCCGTCGGAGCGCTGGTAGATGTCCTTGCCGGGCCAGGGCTTCGCCTTGTGGACGAGCTCGACCTCGCGGTCGGCTTCGACCGCGGCCATGAAGTCGTCGCTCACGCCGACCGAGATGTTGAAGTTGGAAAGGTCGCCGTGGTCCTTGGCGTGGATGAATTCCTCGATGTCCGGATGGTCGCAGCGCAGCACGCCCATCTGCGCGCCGCGCCGCGAGCCGGCCGACTCGACCGTTTCGCACGAGCGGTCGAAGACGCGCATGTAGGACACGGGGCCGCTCGCGCGCGAGTGCGTGCCTTTCACCTCGGCGCCCTTCGGCCGGATCGAGGAAAAATCGTAGCCGACGCCGCCGCCGCGGCGCATCGTCTCGGCGGCCTCCTGGAGCGCCGTGTAGATGCCCGGCTTGCCGTCGACCACTTCCGAGATCGAGTCGCCCACCGGCTGGACGAAGCAGTTGATGAGCGTGGCCTGGAGCTGGATGCCGGCCGCGGAGTTGATGCGGCCGGCGGGTATGAAGCCGTCGACCTGCGCCTGGTAGAAGCGCCGCTCCCAGCTGGCGCGGCGCTCCTCGGTCTCGACCTGCGCGAGCGCGCGCGCGACGCGGCGGCGCACTTCCTCGATCGAGCCTTCGTTTCCCTTGGCGTACTTCTCGATCAGCGTATCGCGGCAGATTTCCTGAGCGCGCAAATCGGCGGCGGGTGCTATCTCGGTCTTGTTCACTGGTTAAATATACAGTAGTGAGCCGGTTGCTGAAAAGCTAGAGCCGGGCGCCCATGGTGCGCTTGATACGCATCAAGAAAAAGCCCCTTGATCCTAGGGATTAGCCGGGCTGGGGCACTGTTTCGCCGGACTCCGCGGGCGCCTCGGCGGCTGCGCGCCGTGCCTGCTTGAGCAGGTCGGCGACCTCGTTGTTTCCCATGCGCAGGGCCAGCTCCACCGGGGTGTCGCCCTCGCCGGTGACGATCGTCGGGTCGGCGCCGCTGCGCAGGAGGAGCTCGATCATCGCCGGGTTACCTTTCATCGCCGCGTAGGCGAGCGGCGTGTAGCCGTTCTCGTGCGCCAGGTTCGGGTCGAAATTCATCGCCAGGACCTTCTGCGTGTACACGAGGTTGTTCCTGTCGATGGCGTAGAACAGCGCCCGGATGCCCTCGGCGCTCTTCTCCTTCGGCCGCGGCTCGAGGCCGGTCGGCAGCATCCTGACGAAGTAGTTGATGAGGCCGACGCCGACCAGCGCGAGCAGCGCGAGGATGATCGGCACTTTGGAAATGTGCAGCCCGTCGGCGATCTGCTCCGGCATGTTCGCGCCCGCGACGAGCAGCAGCACGGCCACGAAAAGGCCGAGCTTGAGATACAGGAAGAGGCCGACGATCACGGCGATGCCGAGAATCGCGACCAGCCCGTCCTGGCTCACGCCGAGCGTCTCCTCGACGTAGTCGCGCGGCAGGTTGGCGAGCAGGGCGCTCAGCGTGATCAGGCCGAGCAGGATCAGCTCGCGGATGCGCAGCCGCGTCAGGAAATCCAGCGTTTGCCTCCCTCCGGCCATCCCCCGGTTCCCCTTGTTATTCCGGTGGCGCATTGTCAGATCTGGCCGTTTCCCTTGCAAGCTAAAATTGCCGGATGTCCAAGGCGTTCGTGAAGGAAGATTCCGAGGCGCCTGAGGAGGCGGAAAGCGCCGCGCCCGCGCTGCCCGCCGGTGGCAAGAATTACATCTCGCCGGCCGGCTATGCGCGCCTCAAGGCCGAGCTCAAGCAGCTCGTGGACGTCGAGCGGCCGGAAGTCGTGCGCACCGTCTCCTGGGCGGCGTCGAACGGCGACCGCTCGGAGAACGGTGATTACATTTACGGGAAGAAACGTTTGCGCGAGATCGACAGGCGCGTGCGCTTCCTCATCAAGCGGCTGGAATCCGCGCAGGTGGTGGACGCGCGCGGCCGCAATACCGACCAGGTGTTCTTCGGCGCGACGGTGCGCGTGAAAGGGCGCGAGGGCGAGCGCGAGGTGACGATCGTCGGCGTCGACGAGGTCGACCCGGCGCGCGGCCACGTGTCATGGATCTCCCCCATCGCGCGCGCCCTGCTCAAGGCGCGCGAGGGCGACACCGTCGTGCTGCGCACGCCGGGCGGCGATGAATCCCTGGAAATCCTCGAGGTGAGGTATCCATGAGCTGGGTCAAGGAGTTCCGCGACTTTTCCGTCAAGGGCAACGTCGTCGACCTCGCCGTCGGCGTGATCATCGGCGGCGCCTTCGGCAAGATCGTCACTTCGCTCGTCGGCGACGTCATCATGCCGCTCGTCGGCACGCTGCTCGGCGGCCTGAGCTTCGCCGACCTCGTCGTGGAGATCGGCGACGCGAAGATCCAGTACGGCAAGTTCATCCAGAACATCGTCGACTTCTTCATCATCGCGCTGGTCATCTTCTGGATGGTGCGCGTCATCAACAACCTGCGGCGCAAGCAGGAAGCCGAGCCCTCCGCCGCGCCGCCGCCGCGCCAGGAGCAGCTGCTCGAGGAAATCCGCGACCTGCTGAAACGAAAATAATTCGGGGCCAGGACCGCAATTCGGGGACGGGGAGCCCGAATTAATTCGCGGTGTCTGCTTACGACCCGAAGCGGGCCTTCCGAATCAAATGCGCACCGCAGGTCTTGCCCTAATCGGAATCGCCGTAGGACCAATCATCTATTCCTTCTGCGCGACCGCTGCTGAGCGGTAATGGCGCTGTCAACTCAAGGAGGGCACTGAGTGCAAGTCACAACCACCTTCAGCATCGAGGGTTATCGAATAACCTCGTACAAGGGAATGGTTCGCGGGATCATTGTGCGCGCACCAACAATTAGCCAAGGCATCCTGGGCGGCCTTAAATCGTTCATCGGTGGGCAAATCGGTGCCTACACGGAAATGTGCGAGCAAGCGCGGCAGCAGGCATACGATCTTATGCTGCAGCATGCGCTGCAGATGGGCGCCAACGCTGTGGTTGGGATTCGCTACGAATCGTCGGAAGTTGGTAGTCGACAATCGTCCGCGACGGAGGTGCTTTGCTATGGTACGGCCGTCACCGTCCAGTCAGAGTAGTTCGTTGTGTTGCGCTCGAAACGACGTCAGTGGCATGTCTGGTTCTGGCCGATAGCGACATTCAAGCCGTGAGAAATTACGATCCTGACCCCGAATTCGGAGTTCGGGCTCCGTCCCCGAATTACTTCTTGAAGTCGCCGGCAACGACCACGGCGAGCTTCGCGGGGTCGATGTACTTTCGCAGCGCGGCGTTGACTTCGGCGGGGGTGAGCTTGGCGATCTTCGACTCGAGGTCGATGTCCCAGGCGAAGGTGCGGCCGACGTAGGCGTAGAGCGCCAGGCGGGAGACGAGCGCGCGATCCTGCGCGCGCTGCACGCGGCGCGATTCGAGGATAGCTTTCTTGCCCGCCTCGAGCTCCTCGGCGCCGAAGCCCTCGCGCACGGCGCGCTGGATCTCCTCGCGCATGGCTTGCTCGACGCGCGTGCGGTTCTGCGGCGCGAAGATCGCCGACACGCGGAAGCTCGCCGCCTGGTCGAACTGGCTCGCGATGAAGCCGCTGTACGTGCTGTAGGAAAGCCCCTCTTTCTCGCGGATGCGCGACGTCAGGCGCGCGGAGGACGAGCCGCCGAGGAGAAAGTTGGCGAGCAGCAGCGCCGGAAAGTCCGGGTCGTCGTCGCGCATCTTCACGTTCAGCCCGCCGCGCAGCACGGCGTTCGCCTTGTCGGGCGTGAAGAGCGCGTTCTCGAGCGCCGGCCGCTCGAAGTAGTGCTGCGGCACGCGCTTGAAGGGGTAGGGCGACTTCCACGGCCCGAACAGCTCGCCCACCGCGCGCGCGACTTCGTTCGGATCGAAGTCGCCGACCGCGACGAACTCGGCGCCGGTGGCGCCGAACAGCTCCCGGTAGCACGCTTGCGCGTCGGCGAGCGAGGTGCGCTCGATCCACTGCAGCCGCTCCTCGATGGTCGGCGTGTAGTTGCGGTGGCCGGGCGGATAGACCTGCAGATGGCGCTCGAGGCTGATGTCGGCGCGCGCGCCCGGGTCGCTTTGCTGCGCCTGCGTGCCGGCGAGCGCCGCTCGCTTCAGCTCGTCGAACTCCGAGGCCGGGAACGATGGCTCGCGCAGCGCCTCGGCGACCAGCCGTAGCGCCGGCACGAGGTTCTCGCGCCGCACGTCGATGCGCGCGCCCTCGGCCCCGATCGACACGGTGGCGTTCAGCTTCTCGAGCGCCTCCTTGAACCCGGCGCGCGTGTGCTGCTTCGTTCCGCGCATGAGCATGGCGCCGGCGAAGTCGCAGGCCATCTCGCGGTTCATGAGCGTCTTCTCGTCACCGTAGTGCAGGTCGAGCTGCGCGATGACGCGCGCGCCGCGCGTCTGCTTGGGCAGCAGCGCCAGGTCGATGCCGTTCGAGAGCTTGCGGCGCACGAGCCGCGCCTCGATGTTCCGCGGCGTCGGATCGAAGCTTTGCCCGAGCGCCACGGCGTCACCGCCACGATAGTCTTTCACCTCGGCGCTGACGTCGGGGGCGGGCGGGATCTGTGCGCGGTCGGGCTGCGCGGTCGGCACGAACACGCCGAGCACGCGGTTGGCGGGCTTCAGATAATGCTCGGCGGCGCGCTGCACGTCGGCGAGCGTGACCTTGCGCAGCCAGTCGCGGTACAGGAAGAAAAGCCGCCAGTCGCCGATCGCCGAATATTCGGAGAGCGCGCTCACGAGCTGGCCGGAGTCGCGCTCGACTTTCTCGAAGTCGTTCAGCAGCCGCACGCGCGCGCGCTCGACCTCCTCGGCGGTGACCGGCTCCTTGGCGACGCCCTCGAGCACCGCGAGCAGCGCGTCGCGCGCCGGCCCGGGATCGGCGTCGCGCGCGAGCTGCGCGCCGAAATACATGTATCCGGGATCGTGCAGTCCGCGCTCCGATCCCCAGGTCGCCGCGGCGAGCCCTTTCTGCACCAGCGCACGGTGCAGCCGGCCGGCGGGTACATCGCCGAGAATCTGCACCAGCACGTCGACCGCCGGATAGCTCGGGTCGCTGCCCGCCGGTACCCGGTAGAGGGCCGAGACGAGCGGGTTGTCGCCCACGCGGCGCAACGTGACGGTGCGCTCGCCGTCCTGCGTCGGCTCCTCGGTGTAGAGCGCGGGCAGCTTGCGGCTCGGCCGCGGCAGCGCGCCGAAGGACTTCTGCACGAGCGCTAGCGCGCGCGCCTCGTCGAAGCGCCCGCCGAGGATGAGCACCGCGTTGTCCGGCTGGTACCACGTGCGGTAGAACGCCTGCAGCTTGTCGATCGGCACGCGCTCGATGTCGGCGCGCTCGCCGATGATCGGATTGCCGTAGTTGTGCCAGGTGAAGGCGAGCTGCTGCATGCGCTCGAAGAGCACCGAGCCGGGGTTGTTCTCGCCCATCTCGAACTCGTTGCGCACCACCGTCATCTCGCTGTCGAGGTCGGCGCGCGAGACGCGCGAGTTCACCATGCGGTCGGCCTCCAGGCCGATCGCCCATTCGAGGTTCGCGTCGCTCGCCGAGACGGTCTCGAAGTAGTTGGTGCGATCGTTCGACGTCGTGCCGTTCCAGCGTGCGCCGCGCGCGGTGAATTCCTGCTTCGGGTCGGGATGCTTCTGCGAGCCCTTGAACAGCATGTGCTCGAGAAGGTGCGCCATGCCCTTCTCTCCGTAGCCCTCCTGGCGCGAGCCGACCAGATAGACGATGTGCACGGTGAGCGTGTCGACGCTCGGATCGGGCACCGCGAGCACGCGCAGGCCGTTGTCCAGCCGGTATTCGGTCACGCCCTCGACGGAGGCGACCTTCTGCGGCGCCGCGGCCGCAGCGCAGACAAGAGCAAGAAAGAGAAACGGGGCGACGGCAAGCCGCCCCGGAGTTATTGTCATGCCAGTGATTGCGACAGCGCCGCCGCGCCGTCGTTCACTGTCGCTACTTCTTGGCGGCGCGCTGCTCCTTGATGCAGGCTTTCAGGTCTTCGCCCTTCTTGTCCTTGCACGCTTCGCGGACCTGCTGCCGGCGCGCCTCGCGCTCCTTCAGGTTCGCCTCGCACTTGGCGGGGTCCTTCGCCTCGGCGCAGAACGCCTTCTCCATGCAGCTGCGGCGCTCGTCGCCGGTCTTGCCTTCGCACGCCTTGCGCGCCTTGTCGCGCGCCTCGCGCATCTTCGCCACCCGCTCCTCGCAGGCCTTCGGGTCCTTGGCCTTCGAGCAGTCGAACTGGCGCGCCTCGCCGCTCTTGGGCGCCTGGGCATAGAGCGGCGCGGAAGCGGCAAGCAAGGCCGCCGTCAGGATCGAAACAGGAAGCTTCATAGAGGTCTCCTTTCGAGGATAACCCTGCCCTAAACGCGCTTCCCGGCTTGGCCGCTGACAAGAAAAATGTAACGCGGTGTGTCAGCCGAGCTGCTTGAGCATCGTCCCGGCGTCCGAGACCTCGAACTTGCCCGGCGCCTCGACGTTCAGCTGCTTCACCACGCCGTTGTCGACCAGCATCGAGAAGCGCTGCATGCGCGTGCCCATGCCGCGCGCGTTGAGGTCAAGGTCGAGCCCGAGCTTGCGCGTCCAGTCGGCGCTGCCGTCGGCGAGGAAGCGGATCTTGCCGAGCGCTTTCTGGTCGCGGGCCCAGTGCGCCATCACGAACGCGTCATTGGTCGCCACGCACCATACCTCGTTCACGCCCTTCTTCTTCAGCTGGTCGATGTTCTGCACGTAGCCCGGCACGTGCTTCGCCGAGCAGGTCGGCGTGTAGGCGCCGGGCACGGCGAAGATGGCGATCTTCTTGCCCTTTGCCGCGTCGCCGACATTGACTTCCTTCGGCGGCATCGCGCATTGCGTTCCGGAATCGAACTCGGTGCTCTCCATCAGCTTGCCGTCGGGCAGGCGATCGCCGACTTTAATGGC
The DNA here is from genome assembly GCA_964477695.1 of uncultured Enterobacteriaceae bacterium. Classification (GTDB taxonomy): domain Bacteria; phylum Pseudomonadota; class Gammaproteobacteria; order Burkholderiales; family SG8-39; genus SCGC-AG-212-J23. The sequence continues at coordinate 8,572 of CAYZFN010000096.1, forward strand.
CATGGTGGAATTTCTCCTCGGGTCGTCTTGGGGGGAGGGCGAGATAATACGAACGCGCGGCCGGGATAGGCAAGCCGCGAAGAACAACAAGGAGACCCAAGCCATGACCACGAGAGCCAGGCTCGGCGCGGCGCTCGCCGCGGCGGCGCTGCTCGGCGGATGCGCGATCAACTACCCGCAGACCGCGCAGGAGTTCCGCGATCAGGTGCCCGGCGCCACTTTCGGGCAGAAGCAGACCTTCGAGGCGAAGCGCGCGTTCCGCGACGTGGCCAGGACCTTCCAGGCAAAGGCGCCGGAATGCCTTAACGTCAGCGTGCGCACCGTGTCGCAGACCGCGACGAGCTACCAGAACATCCTGACCACCTACAAGCCCACCGTGCTGCTCGGCGCGCAGAAGGCCGAGCTGCACGTGCAGCGCCATTATCAGGGCGGCGGCATCATCGTTCCGGGCAAGGAGCCCGAAGGCGGCTTCTACATGGTCGTCGCCGACGCGACCCCCATCGAGCGCGGCCGCACGCGCATCGACATCTATGCGCCCACCCACGGCGCGGACGCGGTGATCAAGGCGATCACCGGCTGGGCGACGGGCGAGAACGTCGGCTGCCCGGACATGACGAAGAACTGATCGTTCCCCATAAGGTCGCCATGCGGAAATGGCTAGCCATGCTGCTGGTGGTCTCGGGCTGCTCCGGTCTTAAGACCTATCCGACGACTGCGGGCGGAAATCTTGCGGTACACACGCAAATGGACGCGAACGTGCGCGCGGCGTTGCATATCCATCGAATCGATGCCCGGTGCCGCACCGAATACGTGGGCACCGTTCGGCTCGACCGGCCTTCGATGGTGCTTAGCGTACCGGCCGGCCAGCCCAGCTACCTCGTAGTCGAGTTCGATACCTCTTCATTCCTGGGCGGCAACCGCAGCACGGCCGCCGGCACGCTCCTCAATGCGCGCCCGGGCAACGGCTATGAGCTCGCGGTGAAGTACCGCGACAGCATCTACGACGTCGCGCTCTCGGAGACCGATGCCCGCACGCGCCAGCGCCACGCCATGGCGCGGCGCGACCTGAACGAGTGCCAGGCACGAGACTGAGCGGCAGCGAGGCACCGCTCGAAGGCGAGCTGCTCGGTCCCGAGACGCCCGGCGAGCGCGAAGTGCGGCAGCGGCTGAACTTCCTCGCCTGGCTGCTCGACAGCTCGATTCCCGTGCCCGGCACGCCGTTCACGATCGGCCTCGATGCGATCATCGGCCTCGTGCCCGTGCTCGGCGACCTGATCGGCGTGGCGCTCTCGAGCATCATCGTCGCCGAGGCGAACCGGCTGGGCGCGCCGCGCGCGCTCGTTACGCGCATGGCGTTCAACATCGCCATCGAAGGCCTGGTCGGCATGGTGCCGATCCTAGGCGATGCTTTCGATGCCGGCTGGAAAGCCAACCAGAGGAATGTCCGGCTGCTCAATGCCTGGCTCGATCACCCGCACAAGGCCGGGCGGCGCAACCGGGCATTCGTCGCGGTGCTGGCACTCGCCTTGGTGGCCTTTATCGCGCTAGGCTTTGCGGGGATGTACTTTCTCGTGACTGCCTTGTGACCGCGTTGCGGCCCATCGCCGTGGCGCTTGCGCTCTTCGCGCTGCTCTTGCTCGCCGCCTCGGGGCCGGGCAACCGCTTCGCCGCCTGGCCCCCGGACGTTTCCTTCGAGCTCTTTCGCTGGGCGGCTTATCTCGGCATCGCTGCAGCCGTGCTCGCCGTTGTCGTCCTCGCCCTGCCGCGAACGCGCCGAGCCGGCGTGGCGCTTCCCGTGCTTGCGCTCGTTCTCGGTCTCGCGGTGTTCTACGTGCCGTTCCAGTTCCAGCGCACGTCGCGCTCGGTGCCGGCCATCAACGACATCACGACCGACACCGAGCATCCGCCGCAGTACATGACGAAGCCGCGGCCGTATCCTGGCGCCGAGTTCGCCCGGCAGCAGCGCGCGGCCTATCCGGACCTTGCCGGCCTGACGTTGGCTCTGGCACCACGCGAGGCATTCGCGCGCGCGCTGGCGGCGGCCGAGGCCATGGGCTGGGAGGTGGTCGGGCGCGATGCCGAAACGGGTCGCATCGAGGCGGTGGACACCACGCGCTGGTTCGGCTTCAAGGACGACATCGCAATCCGCGTCACGCCTGCCGCTACCGGCAGCCGCATCGACATCCGCTCCAAGTCGCGCGTCGGACGCGGCGACCTCGGTACTAATGCACGCCGCATCCGCGCCTATCTCCAGCGGCTTCAGTGATTTAGCGGTACCCTTAGGGCAGTGCAGGCGCGAGAAAGGCAAGACCCATGAGAAAAACAACGCTGATCCTGGCTTTCGCGATCGCGATGCCGGCCTGGGCGCAGTCGGCGGCGAACCAGACGCCAGAGCAGCCCGCCGCTACTCAGCAGGGTAGCGAAAAGCCGCCTGTAAAGAAGACCAAGAAGCCTTCGGCGGGCAAGCACTCGCGGCGCATGGAAGACGCGCGGCACTGCCTCGACAAGCCGACCAACACCGAGATCATCAAGTGCGCAGAAGCGTATCTCTAGAGGCGGGCCGGGGCACCCCGGGCGTCGAGGGCGAGCCCATCTCCAGCGGCACGTAGAAGTCGCTCTTTCCGCGCCGCACGAGAAAGCCGAGGCTCGTCGGCTGCTCGGCCACCAGGCGCGTGAAGTCGTCGACGTCCCGGATGCGTGTCTGGTTCACCGCATAGACGACGTCCCGACCTGCAGACCCGCGCGGCGCGCCAGCACGCCGGCGTTCACGACGGTTAGCCCGTAGGCAAGTCCCATCTCATGAAGCACGCGGGCGGGCAGCTCGCGCAGGCTGAGCCGCAGCGCTTCGGGACTCTCGATCGTCACCTGGCGCAGCGGCGGCGACTCGCTGCAGGCGCACAGGACCACGAGCAGGGCGGCAAGGAAGGCACGCATGCGCGCATGCTCCCAGCACTTCTCGTACCCGGCAACGGGAGCGCCGCTTGCTGATGTGCTCCCTATCGATCTTCCGGAGGTTCCTATGGCATCAGTGGCTCACCCCTATCACGAGCGCCGCACCGGCGAGCGGCGGCGCATAGCCTATCCGGCGATGCTGCGCAGCGCCGACGGCATGCGCGTCTCGTGGGGCGGCGTCTGGGGCGGCGTGCTCGTCGCCGTCGGACTGCTGCTTCTGCTCGCCGCGCTGGGCGTCGCGGTCGGCATCACGGCGACCGACCCGACCCAGACCAACGCGTCGAAGCTGGGCACCGGCGCAGGAATCTGGGCGGGCGTGTCGCTTCTCGTCGCGCTGTTCGTCGGCGGCATGGTATCGACGCGCATCGGCGCGATCTTCGACGGCACGACCGGTTTCTTCGAAGGCGCGCTGGTCTGGGTGGTGAGCGTGCTGCTGATGGCCTACCTTGCCGGGAGCGGCGTGAGCTCGCTCGCCGGCGGCGCGTTCAGCATGATCGGCGGCGCGCAGCAGGCGGTCGGTTCGGTGCTCGGCACGACCGATCCGCAGGAGATCCAGCAGCAGGCGCAACAGAAGGCCGGCGAGCTGAAGGACAAGCTGCCCCAGCTGCAGCAGAAGGCGCAGGAAGCCAAGCCCACCGCCACCAAGGCGGCGTGGATCACCTTCGCCGCGCTCGTCCTATCGCTGGTTGCCGCCGTGGTCGGCGCGATGGCCGGCCGCCGCCGTCATCCGGCGCCGCCCGCCGCCAGAGCCACGTAGAGCGTCGCTTCGCCGCGCCGCACGAGGAGGGCGAGCGGCTCGCCCTTCGCGTGCCGCGCGATGAGCGCGTCGAATTCCTGCCGGCTGCGGATCGGCGTCTCGGCCACGCCGATGATCACGTCGCCGGCGAGGATCGCGCTGCCGGCCGCGGGCGCTCCCGACACATCGCGCACCATCAGGCCGTAGTCGACGCCGAGCGCCGTGCGCTCCGGCGGCGTGAGGTCGCGCAGCGCCATGCCGAGCGTGTCCGCACTCGCCCCGGCGGGCTGGCTGCGCGCCGGCGGCGCTTCCGTAGGCATCTCGCCGACCGTGAGCGCGAGCGTCTTGCGCTCCCCGGCCCGCGACACGGTCATGCGCGCGGTGCTGCCCGGCGGTGTCGCGGCGACGAGCCGCGGCAGCTCTGCCGGATCGCCGATCGCCGCGCCGTTCCACTCGAGGATCACGTCGCCGACGCGCGCCCCGGCGCGCTCGGCAGGGCCGCCTTTTTCCAGGTTGACGATGATCGCGCCGCTCGTCGAATCGACCTTGAACGATCGGGCGAGTTCCTTAGTGAGGGGCTGTGCGCTGATGCCGGCGCGGCCGCGCGTGACCTTGCCGCGGCTCTTCAGCGCCTGCGAGACGTCGAGCGCGACCTCGATCGGGATGGCGAACGACACGCCCATGTAGCCGCCGGTGCCGCTGTAGATGAGCGAGTTGATGCCCACGACTTCGCCCTGCAGGTTGAGCAGCGGCCCGCCCGAGTTGCCCGGATTCACCGCCACGTCAGTCTGGATGAAGGGCACGTAGAGCTCGTCGGGAAGCGAGCGCCCCTTGGCGCTCACGATGCCCGCGGTAATCGTGTTGGCGAAGCCGAACGGCGAGCCGATGGCCGCCACCCAGTCGCCCGGCTCGAGCGCCGCAGAGCTGCCGAGGCGCACGGTCGGCAGGTCCATCGCTTGCACCTTGAGCAGCGCCACGTCGCTGCGCTTGTCCGCGCCGACCAGCGTGGCGCGGAACTCGCGTTTCGCATCGGCAAGCCGCACCGTGACGTCTTCTGCGTCGGCCACGAGGTGCGCGTTGGTGAGGATGTAGCCGTCCGGGCTGATGATGAATCCGGAGCCGAGGCCTTCGCCGCGCGCGGGAGCGTCGCCACCCGCCGCGGCGCCCGCGCTCTTTTCCGCCTTGCGAACCGAAATGATGTTCACCACCGCCGGTCCCTCTTCCTTCATGAGCGCCTTGAAGTCGGGCAGCTCGCGCGTGGCCTGCGCGGCGGCCGGGACGGCGAGCGCGAGCAGGGTGGAGAAGATCAACGCGCGCACGGATGCCTCGCAATCACACGGCTCACGCGCTCGCGCACCGGCTGGTTCTCGGCGAAGGTGCGAAGCAGCGCCTCGACCAGCTCGTGGCTCGGCGCGGCGGCCACCAGGCGATCGTTCACCCTGAGGCTCACGCCCGGGCCCGGCGCGTACGCGAGGGTCACCCGGTCGCCCGCGCCGAGGCTTCGCCACGCGGCGTGGATGGAGGAAAGGCTCGCGCGGTCGAGCTCGCTCTCCAGCGCCCTGCGCCAGCGGGCCGGGATTTCCTTCGGCAGGAAGGTCTTGTTGAGGATCTCGACCTGGAGCGCCTTCGGCTGCGTCGGGTCCTCGAGCGCGGCGACCGGAGAGGCGCGCGTCGGCACGTAGAGCGCCGCGGCATAGTGGTGGATCCAAAGCGTGTTGCGCGTCGCGCAGCTCGCCGGCGCCAGCGCCTGCGTGCCGACTTGCAGGACCGCCGGGACGGTCAATGCGCGTGCCGGAATCAGCGCGCACAACGCCGTCGCTACAGTGACGGCAAGCCCGAGCAGCAGGTCCTTCACGAGCGGGTCCCTGCAATACACGCGCCCGGCGGTAGGTCGCTCCTTTCAGGTACGAATCATGCGAGCCGCTCGCGCGTGAAAATTGTCCTTACCTTCATTGGTCTCTTAACGCTCGCTGCCTGCGCAACCGCGGAGCCCCCGGTTGCGCAGATGTCGGCGGCGCGCAGCATGGTGAGCCAGGCCCAGTCCCTCGCCGGCCGCTACGCGCCCGCCGAGCTGCACGGCGCCGAGGCGAAGCTCGCCCGCGCCGAGGCCGCTTATCGCGACAACGACTGGACCACGGCGCGCCGGCTCGCCGAGGACGCCGAGGCCGACGCGAGCTACGCGCTTTCCGTGGCCGAGAACGAGCGAACCCGGCGTGCTTCGGCCGAGCTGGCGCAGAGCATCGACCAGCTCAAGCGCGAGCTGGAGGGGAGACCCTGATGAGATGGGGTGCCTTGGTGTCGCTCGGTTTGCTCGGCGCGTGCGCCGCGCTGCCGCCGGACGATGCGGCGCTCGTGCAAGCCCGCGCGGTGGTCGGTGCTGCGCAGGCCGATCCCCAGGTTGCTTCCCTTGCGCCGCGCGAGCTCGATGGGGCGCGCGCGAGCCTTGCCGAGGCGGAGCGGCTCGCGGGAGAAAGGAGCGACGGCGCCGAGGTGGAGCACCAGGCGTACCTCGCCGAGCAGCGCGCGCGGAGCGCGCGCGAGCTTGCCCAGGCACGCGCCAACGAAGCGCAGATCGCGCACGCAGGCGAGGAGCGGAACCGCGTGCTCCTCGAATCGCGCGCCGAGGAGACCTACCGGGCGCGCGAGGCGGAGGCGGCGCTGGCGCGCGCGGAGGCGGCGCAGGAATCGCAGGCGGTGGCGAACCGCCAGCTCGCCGACGAAGTGCGGCGCCTGCAGGCGCAGGTGCGCGAGCTGGAAGCGCGCCCGACGCAGCGCGGCTGGGTCATCACCCTCGGCAGCGATCTCTTGTTCGACGTCGGCCGCGCCACGCTCAAGCCGGGCGGCCGGCGCGCGATCGCGAACCTCGCGCGCATCATGCGCAACGAGCCCGAGCGCAGCATCGTGATCGAAGGCTTCACCGACGACCGCGGTCCGGACAAGGTCAACCAGCGCCTTTCCGAGCGGCGCGCACAGGCGGTGCGTGCCGCGCTGGTGCAGCACGGCGTGGCGGCGAAACGAATCGTGGCGCGCGGTCTTGGCGAAGCTTATCCGGTGGCGAGTAATGCCAATCCCGCGGGGCGCCAGCTCAATCGCCGCGTCGAGATCCTGATCGGCGAGCACGTCGGCCGCGCGGCCACCGGCGCGACCGCGGCACCGTCGTCACGCTGAGCGGGCGGCGACCCCCTCGCGCCCGTCGACGAACGTGAGCAGATACGCCCCGAGAGCGAACAGCACGATCACCGAGAGAATGGACAGGCGCGGGCTGCCGGTGACGTAGCTCGTCGTGCCGACCAGCAGCGGGCCGACGATCGCCGCGAACTCGCCGAGCATGTTGTAGAAGCCGAAGAACTCCCCGGCGCGTCCCGGCGGCACCAGGCGCGCAAAGTACGAGCGGCTGAGCAGCTGCACGCCGCCCTGGACCAGCCCCACCAGGCCGGCCACCAGGTAGAACTCGAAAGCGCGTGTCATGAAGGTCGCGTACACCGACACGAACACGTACACCGCCAGGCCGATGAAGATGCCGTTGCGCGGCCCGATGCGCTCGCCGAGGCGGCCGAACGCGAGCGCGGCAGGCACGCCGACGAATTGCACGAGCAGCACCGCGACGATGAGATCGGCGGTGCCGAAGCCGATCGACTTGCCGTAATCCACGGCCATCTGGATGACGGTGTTCACGCCGTCGATGTAGACCCAGTAAGCGGCGAGGAACACGAAAACCGGCTTGTGCGCGCGAATGTGGCGGAACGTGTCGGCGAACTGCGCGAGCCCTTGCCGCGCCGTGGTGAGCATGTCGGTGCGCCCGGCCGCCGGCGCGTGACGCGGCACCCAGAAAAGCAGCGGCAGCGAGAAGACCGCCCACCAGAGCGCCGTCAGGATAAGCACGATGCGCACCGCTTCGGCGGCATCCTGGAGCCCGAACCATTGCGGCTTGAGCGTCATCGCGACGCCGAGCGCCAGGAACAGGCCGCCGCCGAGATAGCCCGAGAAGTAGCCGAGCGCCGAGGTCATATCGAGCTTGCCCGGCTCGGCGACGCGCACCAGCATCGAGTCGGCGAACACGTTGCCCCAGAAGTAACCGATCGAGGCGAGGACGTAGAAGGCCGCTGCCCATTGCCATTCGCGTTGCCCGACCCAATGCAGGGCGAGCACCGTCGCCGCGCCGAAGAACGCCGACGCGGCGAGGAAGCGCTTGGCGAGGCCGCCGCGATCGGCGATCGCGCCGAGGGCGGGCGCGGAAACGGCGACGACCAGGCTCGCTATGGAATTCGCGACACCGAGGCGGAACGTGCTGACGGTGACGTCCGCGCCATGGCTCCAGTAGTCCTTGAAGAAGATCGGAAAGAACACCGTGATGATCGACGTGGTGAACGCATGGTTGCCCCAGTAGTACAAGGCCCAACCCCACACCTTTCGGCTGGCCGGCAGCGGCATGCGTCCCTAGTGCGACAGGCGGCGGAACTCGTTGCGCACGAAATTGGCGAGGCGCTTGACCCGGTTTTTCGTGACGTCGAGCGCCGAGTCGTCGAGGAAGTAGGTGAGGAGGATCGAGTCGCGCGTGCGCACTTCCGGGCCCACCGTGTCGACCGAGTGATACGTTTCCTCGTTCACCGCGAACGCATAGCCGGTATTCGGCGCGAACGCCATCTGCAGCGAGCGCTCGAAGCGCTCGCCGCCCGCGCGCCTGTGGAACACGGTGCCGACGTGCTCGATCGAGCGGTCGCGCGGCAGGTAGAGCTGGATCGTCATCGCCTTGGAGCGCGTATCGGAATGAATCCCGATGTGATAGCCCGGCACGTCGCGCGTGAGAATCGGGATCGCGTACATGCCGAGCGAACGATAGCGGCTGCCGAAGCGCTTCTCCAGCCCGGGCGCGAGCCGGGCGCGGAACGCCTCGCGCAGCTCCGGCGAGCAGAGCGCCCGGCCGACCGCTCGCCACACCGGCCGCTTTGCGCTCGGCAGGTGGCGGATGAACTCCGGGAAGAGATCGATCTTGGTGCGCGTTCCGCCGCCGTCATCCGTGCGCGTGTACTTGCTGCGCCCGGACATCGGCCGGTAGTCCCGCGGCTCGGGCATCGTGTCAACCATGGCCGCGTAGACGTCGATGGGGAAGACGTCCGCGAGCTGCAGGTGCGTGAACGGCTCAGCGAGCCGCGCCGCGGCGTGCACCGCGGAGACCGCGTTATCGATGACCCGTACGACGTCGTCGACGGGGGCGATCGAACCTTGCATAGGTGTAAGCCTAAGGCAAAACGAGCGCACGGAACGTTCCGTAGGCCGGCTTTTCGCGGCCGTCGCGGTAGCGCAGCCCAACCGTGTTCAAGTCCGCGCCGAAGGCGCCGAGCTGCACGTCGTGGAGCAGCGCCCATTCGATGCCGACGAGGTTGATGCCGCCCAGCAGCTCGGGCAGCCGTTCGACGAAGTCGCGCTGCTCCGCTTCGCTGCCCGGCCCCGAGGTCGGCCAGCCGACCTCCATCAGCATGACGGCCTCGCTGCGCGGGATATGGCGGAACATCCACGCGTAGTAGTCCGCCGGCAGTTGCGCCGGCGTGTCATGGAAAGGCGCCGGGTAAGTGGTGAAGCCGACGAGGTCGAGCTCGGGACGGAAAATGTCGATCACCTTCGAATGCTCGGCGATGCGCAGCGGCTCCTTGGCATCGAGGATGCGCACCCATTCCCACTGGAAGCTGACGAACACCCGAGTGCGCGGCGACACGCGCTTCACCTCGCGATACGCCTCTTTGTAGGCGGCTGCGAACTGCAGGTATTCCGGCAGTCGCTGCAGGGCGAGGAGATTGATCTCGGTCGCAAGACACAGATACGGCGGTTCGAGCTGCGCCAGCTCGCCCGCCGCTTTGACATAGGCGGCACGAACGCTCTCGTTGCCGAACGACAGCGCGCTGCCCGCCTGGCGCCGCAACGCCGGCGGCACGTCGAGCTCCTTGCGTCCCTGGTCGAGCGTCGTCGGGCTCAGGCCGAGCACCGGCGTCAGTCCCGCCTGTCGTGCCTTGTCGAGCATCGCCTTGGCAACGCCGACGTCGAGCGATCCCCACTGGTAGATGAACACGGCGTGCTGCCCGACGTCGCGCGCGAGGCGGAAAGCATCGTCCACATCGGCGGCCGTCGGGTTCGGAAAGTTGCGCGGCGTGACCGCCACTCCGCGCGGCGCATCGGCGGCCGCGAACGTCGCTGCGGAAGCCAGCAGTAAGCCGAGAAGGCCCTGCCGCAGCGGTGCTGTCGATTTAGCGCAGCAGATAGGCAACCTTGTTGTCCTTCACGGCGATTCTGCCAGTGCGTTGCAGCGCCTGTACGATCGATGCGATTTCCTCCGGCGCGAGCTGTTTCTGGAACATCGCGCCAATCGCGTTCGAGAGCGTCTTGATGGTGCGAGGTTTATTGCCGTTCAGGCCGCGAAGCTGCGCGATGACGACGGCGGTCCGATCTTCTCCTGCCTTTGGCGCTGCGCGCTTGGCTCCGATCTGCGAGAGATCGTTGATGCGCGTGGCGACGATCTTCTGCGCCTTCAGATGCTCAATTAGCGGATCGAAGCCCTTGTCGTTCGAGACGATGTAGAACCGTGCGGACGGCTCGGCCAGCTCGTACGGCACTTTCGACTGGCCCGCGCCCGCAAACAGGTAGACCTTGAGGCCGGGTTGCGCGACGCTCGCGAGTGCCGCCGGCTGAACATTCTCGAAATCGATGAGGATGAACTGACTTTGCAAAGGACCCTCCTTGGCCGAGGCCGCGTTTTTCTTGGCTTGAAGAGACTAGGGGACAAAACGCGGGCCGGCAATTGCCTCGCTCTGACAAAAGCCAACAATTACCGTTAGTTGCCGCGACGCCCTAGGGGCAAGCAGGTATAGTCCGAATCGATGCAACAAGCGGTGAATACGCCCAAGGCGGCCTTAGGGGACCGGCGGCTCACGCTCGGGGAGGTGCTCGAGTGGCTGGTCGAGGACAAGCTGGTGCCCGCGACTGCCGCCGAGGAGCTGAAGAAGGAGCGGCGCTACTACCGCGGCGGCCAGCATCCGCTTGTCACTATCGCGGAGCAGAAGTGGCGCCTGCCGACGCCGCCCGGCAAGGTCATGTCGCTCGAGGTGCTGAGCGAGTGGCTGGCGAAGCGGGTCGGGCTCGGCTACTTGCATATCGATCCGCTGAAGATCGATTTCTCCGCCGTCACCGAGGTCATGTCCTCGGCCTACGCGACGCGCTTTCGCATCCTGCCGGTCGGCCTCACGGCGAAGGAGGCGCTGATCGCCACGGCCGAGCCCTACGTGCGCGAGTGGGAGAAGGAGCTCGCGCCGATCATCAAGCGCGAGATCAAGCGCGTGATCGCCAACCCGCTCGACATCGAGCGCTTCCAGGTCGAGTTTTACAACCTCGCCAAGTCGATCAAGGGCGCGAGCCGCAAGGCGGAGGGCGCGAGCGGGCTGTCGAGCTTCGAGCAGCTGGTCGAGCTCGGCGCGCAGAACAAGCAGTTCGACGCGAACGACGCGCACATCGTGCGCATCGTCGACTGGCTCTGGCAGTACGCGTTCGAGCAGCGCGCGAGCGACATCCACGTCGAGCCGCGGCGCGAGTACGGCATCGTGCGCTTCCGCATCGACGGCGTGCTGCACCAGGTTTACCAGATTCCCGCCGCCGTGCTGGTGGCGATGACCAGCCGCATCAAGATCCTCGCGCGCATGGACGTGGTGGAGAAGCGCCGGCCGCAGGACGGCCGCATCAAGACGCGCTCGCTCGACGGCGAGGAGATCGAGCTGCGCCTCTCGACCCTGCCCACCGCGTTCGGCGAGAAGCTGGTCATGCGCATCTTCGACCCCGAAGTGCTGGTGCGCGATTTCGCCGAGCTCGGCTTCTCCACCGAGGACAAGAAGCGCTGGGACGAGATGACCAACCGGCCGAACGGCATCGTGCTGGTCACGGGGCCGACCGGCTCGGGCAAGACCACCACGCTCTACTCGACGCTCAAGACGCTCGCCACCCCGGACGTCAACGTCTGCACCATCGAGGACCCGATCGAGATGGTCGAGGGCGCGTTCAACCAGATGCAGGTGCAGCCGTCGATCGAGCTCGGCTTTGCCGACGGCGTGCGCGCGCTGATGCGTCAGGACCCCGACATCATCATGGTGGGCGAGATCCGCGACCTGGAGACGGCCGAGATGGCCGTGCAGGCGGCGCTCACCGGCCACCTCGTGCTCTCGACGCTCCACACCAACGATGCTCCCAGTGCAGTAACGAGATTATTGGAGCTGGGAGTGGCGCCGTACCTGCTGAACGCGACGCTGAACGGCATTATGGCGCAGCGCCTGGTGCGCACGCTTTGCCCGCACTGCAAGGAGAAGATCGAGCTGCAGCGCGCCGAGGACCACGCGGCGTGGGAGGCGCTGGTCACGCCGTGGAAGTCCAAGCATCCGCACCATCTCTACAAGCCGGTCGGCTGCCTCGAGTGCCGGCGCACCGGCTTCGTCGGCCGCGTCGGCATCTACGAGACGCTGCTCTTCACCGGCGAGATGAAGAAGCTGGTGAACGACCGGGCCGACATCGTCGCGCTGCGCGAGCAGGCGTTCAAGGAAGGCATGAAGCCGCTGCGCATCTCGGGCGCGATGAAGGTCGGCTCCGGGCTCACCACCATCGAGGAAGTGCTCAAGGTCGCGCCGCCGGTGCGCGACGGACGCGGCTAAAGTGGTCGAAGTCCTCGAGTTTACGGCGATCTGCTGCACGATCGTCTACCTCGTCATGCACCTTCTTTCGCGCCGCCGCGAGCGCATGCTCGGCGAGGCGCGCGCGGGGGAAGCGCGCTTCCGCATGCTGACCGAGCTTTCGGCCGACTGGTTCTGGGAGACCGACGCCGCGCACCGCATCACCTGGCTTTCCGGCGGCGGCCCGGTCGCCACGCTGTTCGGCGGCGCGCCGACCTACGGCAAGCGCTTCTGGGAGATCCCGCGCATCGACGTCGACCAGCGCGCTCTCGAAGCGCTGCTCGAGCGCTTGGGCAGCGAATTGCCGTTCTTCGACCTGGAAATCTCGCGTACCGACGACCGCGGCGCGCGTGTGGTGCACATCATCTCCGGCCAGTCACGCAAGGACGCGCAGGGCCAGTTCCTCGGCTACCGCGGGGTCGGGCGCGACGTGACCGAGCAGCGGCGTGCCGAGCGCGGCCTTGCCGCCGCCAAGGAGCGCCTCGAGATGGCGCTCGACGGCGGCAACCTGGCCGAGTGGCACCTCGACCTCGAGTCCGACGAGCTGTACGTGGGCGACGGCTGGGCGCGTTTCCTCGGCCACGGGCAATCGCCCTCGATTACCCGCCGCGCCGATCTCGCGCGCATCATCCACCCTGAGGACCTGGAGCCCGCGCGCGCCGCGCTCGTGCGCGCGCTGAAGGGGCACGACGAATACGACGCGGAATTCCGCGTGCGCACGAGGGGCGGCGAGTGGAAGTGGCTGCACGTGCGCGCGCGCGTGAGCGAGCGCCGCGCCGACGGCCGGGCGCTGCGCATGTCGGGCGTGGTCGCCGACCTCCACGCGCGCAGGACCGCCGAGGCGGCGCTGCGCGAGGCCGACCGGCGCTACCGCACCGTGGCCGACATTGCGCCGCACGGCATCATCGTGCATCACGCCGGCAACATCGTGTACGCGAACCGCGCCGCCGCCCAGATGCTGAAGGCGCGCGGTCCCGAGGATCTCGTGGGCCGCGAGCTGCTCGCGCTGTTCGATGAGTCGGACGTGCCGGCGGTGCTCGCCCGGCGCGACGAGCTCGTGGCCAAGGCGCCGCACGTCACCGATTTCCAGCAGCGGCACATGCGCTGCCTGGACGGCTCGCCGATCGTCGTCGAGGCGGCCGGCGTGTCGTACCACGAAGGCTCGCGCGTCATGGTCCAGGCCATGTTCCGTGACGTCACCCTGGAGCAGCGCGCGCGCGAGGCGATGGCGCAGAACGACCAGCGCTTCCGCGACGTTGCATCCGTCTCGGGCGAGTACGTCTGGGAGAGCGACGCCGAATGGCAGTTCAGCTACCTTTCCGAGCGCGCCGAGGCCGTGCTCGGCTTTTCGCGCAGCGAGATCCTCGGCCGGACGCTCTGGGAAATGCTGCCGCTCGGCGAGGCGCGCATCGTTCGCGACTGGTTCGCCACGCACGGTGGGGAAGGAAAGCCGTTCCGCGAACTCACGCACCGCATGATTACGAAGTCGGGCGCGGTGATCTGGCAGTCGCTGTCCGGCGTGCCGCTCACCGACCCGGCCGGACGCTGGGCGGGCTACCGCGGCACCGCGGCCGATGTGACGCCACGCAAGCATGCCGAGGCGCGCATCGAGCAGCTCACCACGCGCGATGCGCTTACCGGCCTTGCGAACCGCACCTTGCTCGCCGAGCGCGTCTCGCAGGCAATCGTTCGCGCCGCGCACACGCGCGGCGAGCTTGCGCTTCTTGCGATCGACCTGGACCGCTACCGCCTGGTGAACGAGTCGCTTGGCCACGGCGCAGGCGACGCGCTGCTGCGTGCCGTGGCCGAGCGCCTGCAGAACGCGCTGCGGCGCGAGGACACGCTGGCGCGGATCGGCGGCGACGATTTCGTGCTGCTGTGGAACGGCGTGCGCTCGGCGGACGAAGCCGCCGCGCTCGCGCAGCGCATCCTATCGATCCTCGGCCGGCCGTTCACCATCGAGGGCGCGACGCTGTATGTCGAGGCCTCGGTCGGCATCGCGCTTTACCCGCGCGACGGACGCGACTTCGGCGAGCTGCTGCGCAATGCCGACGCCGCGCTCTACCACGCGAAGCGCACCGGCCGCGGCGACTTCGCCTTCTTCGCCGCGTCGATGCACGAGCAGGCGGCCGAAGAGCTGCGGGTGGAGAACGAGCTGAAGAGCGCGCTGCAGCGGGGCGAGCTTGCGCTGCAATGGCATCCTGTCGTGCACGGCTCACTTGTGCGCGGCGGCGGCCCGATCGTCGGCGCCGAGGCGCTGGTGCGCTGGCAGCACCCGACGCGCGGCCCGGTCAGCCCCGCAAGCTTCGTGCCGCTCGCCGAGGACTCCGGCCTCATTCGCGAGCTCGGCGACTGGACGCTCGAGCACGCGCTTTCCCAGGCGGGAGCCTGGCGGCGCGAGTTGCCGCAGGATCTCTGGATCGCGGTCAACGTGTCGGCGGCCGAGCTCGCCGAAGGCGACACGTTCGTGGAGAAGGTGCGCGGCGCGCTCCGGGCGCACGGCATGCCGGGCGAGCGGCTCGAGCTCGAGGTCACCGAGCGCGTGCTGATGTCCCACCTCGACGAGAACATCCGCACCCTGAAGCGCATCGGCGAGCTCGGCGTGCGCTTCGCCATCGACGACTTCGGCACCGGCTACTCGAGCCTCGCCTACCTGCGCGAGCTGCCGATCGACAAGCTGAAGATCGACCGCTCGTTCCTGCGCGGCATCGACAGCGATGCGGCGAGCGAGGCTATCGCGCGCACCATCGCCTCCCTCGCGCGCACGCTCGGCATCGCCGTCGCCGCCGAGGGCGTCGAGACCGCCGGCCAGCTCGAGCGCCTGCTCGCGCTCGGCTGCAGCGAGTGGCAGGGGCACTACTTCAGCGAGCCGCTCGACGCACAAGCTTTTGCCGATCTCGTCTCCAGCAACTCGCGCGATGCTCAAAAATCGCGCGCGTGATGACGGGGGTAGCCAGGCATTAGGTGTGCGTTCAGCGGATTGCGTAGGGTCCGCTCCCGACCCATAGCAGACGGCTGAATGCGTCGGTTCAAGGTTTTGTTCTACACAATTGGCGCGACAATCGTCGCGTGCGTCGGGTGGGTGGTACTGCTCTTTGGTGGCTTGCTGCACCTAATCTACGGCGCAAAAGGTTTTCCACGTGTTGCGTTTTGGCTCGTGGTAGCGATATCGCTTCCACTATTTCTCGTCCATTTCTACAGGTACTTCAGCCGCGTGGAACGATAGCCCTAAATGTCCGCTTCGCGGAAGCAGACCTAAATTAATCGGCGCTTGCGGCGGCGTGGGCTGTCGGCACTTCATGGCTGTTCCTGTTTCTTGTCCTTGAGCCTCGATCCATACTTGGACGAAACGCTCATTGATTGGATAGAGGCGGGAAGCTTCGCGGCGGCGCTAGGTTTCTATCCGCTCTTTAGAAAGTGGTTCGCCGCTTGGTTGGAGCGCCGGTCCTGACTCGTTCCCGCGGGGCCGTTCAACGTGCCGGGCGACGTGCAAGTCCATGAGCGATCAGCGTTCGTGCAGAAATGTAGACTGCGCCAAATTCTTACAGCGCAAAAGCGCCGCTTGCCACGTACCATTGGCCGCCATGACCGCCGGTACCGTAAAGGTGCGACTCCTGGAGTACGCCGTCGAACGCCTCGGTCGTCCCATTGTTTCAGCCCGCTTGGG
>CAYZFN010000097.1:0-5858 GCA_964477695.1 uncultured Enterobacteriaceae bacterium
CCGAGCAGCCAGCGCCAGTCGTCGACGCTGTATTCCCAGGCCGCGCCGTGGGTCGACACGCCGGCGTTGTTGCACACGAGCGCCGTCGGCCCGAGGTCTTCTTCGATCAGCGCGGCGAACTCCTCGACCTGCTCGGCGAGCGAGACGTCGACTTTCAGGGAAAGCGCGCTCACGCCGCGCGCCTCGACCTGCGCCAGCACGTCGCTCGTGTCGGCGACGTCGCCCAGCGCGACGTCCATCCCCTCGTCGGCAAATGCGAGCGCCATGGCGCGCCCGAGCCCGCTCGCCGCGCCGGTGACCGCGGCGACCTTGCCCCTGAGTTCTTTCATGCGCGTTCCTCGGACGAGATTATCGCCACGAGTTGACCAGCAGCGAAATACCGCCCAGCACCACCAGAAATTCCATGAACAGTACGTGCAGGTGCGCGTGCATGCGCGTCACGAGCCAGGCGGCAATGGCGCTGCCGGGAATGGTGGCCACGCCGATCACCGCGCCGGTGACGATCGCCTCGCTGTCGAGCAGCGCAAAGCGGCGGAACAGCAGCGACTTCGCCACGTCGAGCGCGACGCCGACGAAGGCGTCGGTGGCGAGCACCGCCGGGCCGGCGAGGCCGGCGCCCAGCAGAAGCGACACCAAGATAACGCCCGTCCCGGTCGTCAGGCCCGAGGCGAGGCCGAACAGCCCGGAGCCGATCGCCAGGCCGGGCGTCTCGACGCGCATCGCCCGACGGCGGAGGACGCGGCGCAGCGGGATCGAGGCGATGACCGCCAGCCCGATCACCGTCCCGACGGCGCGCGGGTTCATCACGCTGTAGATCCATGTCCCGAGCGCGAGGAAGGGCAGCGCACACGCGACCACGAGCAGCAGCGTGCGCCGATCGACGCTCCTGCGGTAGAACCAGAAGCGGCCGGCGTTGATGATCGCGCCGGCGACGGCCATGACCGGAATGAGCGCCTTGACGCCGATCAGCGGCGCGAGCGCGGCGGTGAGGATCGCCCCGGTGCCGAAGCCGCCGATGCCGCCCACCGCTGCGGCGAACACGGCGACCGCCGCGACGAGCGCGAGCTCGCCCGGGCCGAGGAGCAACGCGCTAGCGCGGCACCGGACGCGGCCGCCCGGTGCCGTCGATCGCCACGTACGTGAGCGTCGCCTCGGTGACCTTCACGACTTTCGGATCGGTGGGACGGCGCTCGGCGAACACCTCGACGTTCACGGTGATCGAGGTGTTGCCGATGCGCTTCACATCGACGTAGAAGGACAGCAGGTCGCCGATCTGCACCGGCTGCTTGAAGATGAACTCCTTGACCGCGACCGTGGCGACGCGGCCACGCGCCAGGCGGCTCGCCACCGTGCCGCCGGCGACGTCGACCTGCGCCATGATCCAGCCGCCGAAGATGTCGCCGTTCTGGTTCGCGTCCGCCGGCATCGGCATGACGCGCAGCGCGGGCTGCCTATCCTCGGGTAGCTTTTCCATGCTCGAGATAATGCAGCGGCCCGCCGCGGAAGGGCGCGAAGCCGGTGCCGAAGATGAGGCCCGCGTCCACCAGCTCGGCGTCGGCGACGATCCCTTCCTCGAGCGCGCGCTTCGCCTCGGCGAGATACGGATCGATCAGCTGGTCGACGAGCTGCGCGTCCCACGCGTCGGCGCGGCCCTTGACCGCCTTGCCGTTCCGCCAGACGTAGATGCCCCGGCCGGTCTTCTTGCCGAGCTGTCCCTGCTCTACCTTGGTCGCGAGGATGCGCGGGACCTCGGTCGTTTTCGCGAGAGATCTGCCGGCGGCCAGGCAAATGTCCAGCCCGACCGTGTCGGCGAGCTCCGCCGGGCCCATCGGCATGCCGAATCCCTCCATCGCGGCGTCGATCGTCTCCGGCTTCACGCCTTCGTCGATCAGCCGGAACGCGCTCTGCATGTAGGGACCGAGCACCCGGTTGACGAGGAATCCGGGCGAGTCCTTCACCGGCAGCGGCAGCTTGTCGATGCGCCGCACGAAAGCCGCGGCCTGCTTCGCCAGCTGCGGGCTCGAATCGGCGGAAGAAATTACCTCGACCAGCTGCAGCAGCGGCACCGGGTTGAAGAAGTGGATGCCGACGAGCCGCGACGGATCCTTGAGCGCGGTGGCGATGTCGGCGAGCCGCAGGCTCGAGGTATTCGTCGCGAGGATGGCGGAGGGCTTGGCCAGCGCCTCGAGCTTGGCGAACAGCTCGCGCTTCGCCTGCAGGTTCTCGAAGATCGCCTCGATGATCACGTCGGCGTGGCGCGCGCCGTCGCCGCTCACGTCGGGAATCAGCCGGTCGAGCGCGTCGCGCACGCGCCGCTCGTCGCGCAGGCGGCGCTTGAAGAGCTGCGCCGCGCGCTTGACCGCCGGGGCGATGCGATCGGGTGCCGTGTCCTGCAGCGTGACGCGCAGGCCGCGCATCGCGCAGATCGCGGCGATGTCGCCGCCCATCACGCCGGCGCCGACGATGTGCACGTGCTCGACATCGACGTCCGCCGCCTTGCCCTGCGCCTTGAGGCGCTCCTGGAGGAAGAAGATCCGGATCAGGTTCGCGGTCGTCGGATGCGCGAACAGCGATTCGACCGAGGCCGACGGATCGCTCGAGGCCAGGAACGGATTGCCGTCGTACTTGCGCCAGAGCTCGAGGATCGCGTAAGGCGCCGGGTAGTGCTCGGGGCGCGCCTTCTTGCGCACCTGCTTTTGCGCCATCGCGACGAAGGCACCCCTCGCTTTGAGCAGCGCCTTGTCCACCAGACCGGGTTCTCTTGGTTTGGGCGCTTCCAGCGTGATCATGCGCGCGGTGTTCTCCAGGATGCGCAGCGGCACCGCCTGGTCGACTAGGCCGATCCGCTTCGCACGACGCGCATCGACCGACTTTCCGGTGAGCAGCATGTCGAAGGCGGCCCTTGGGCCGACGCGCTTCGGCAGCCACTGCACGCCATGCCACGCCGGCATGATGCCGAGCATGACCTCCGGCAGCGCGAAGCGCGTCTTCGGATCGTCGAGCGCCACGCGGTAGCGGCAGGCAAGCGCCAGCTCGACGCCGCCGCCCATGCAGAAGCCGTTCACCATCGCGGTCGTGGGAAAGGGCAGCTCGGCGAGCTGCTGGAACACGTCCCAGCCGAGGCGCACGAAAGCCATCGCTTCTTCCGGAGACTTGAAGCGCGTGAATTCCTCGACGTCGGCGCCGGCGATGAAGTTGTCCTTCGCCGAGACGATGATCAGGCCGCGCGGCGAAGCGGCGTGGATTTCCTTGAGCGCCGCGGAGAGCTGCTGCAGCGCGTCCTTCGAGAACGTGTTCGCCGATTCGCCCTGCTTGTCGAAGGTGAGCCAGGCGAGGCCGTCAGCGTCCTGATCCCAATGCCAGTGAACTGCAGTGAGCCTATCCATCAGAGCGCTTCCACCAGCATCGCGCCGCCCAGGCCGCCGCCGATGCAGATAGACGCCATGCCGCGCTTTTTGCCCGTTCTTTTTAGAAGTTTAAGAAGATGGAGGACGATGCGCGTACCCGAGGCGCCGACCGGATGGCCGAGCGCGATGGCGCCGCCGTCGACGTTCAACCGTTCTTCGTCCATGGCGCCCATCGCGTGGTCGAGCCCGAGCTCCTCGCGGCAGTACTTCTCGTCGCGCCATGCGGCGAGGCAGCCGAGCACTTGGGCGGCGAAGGCCTCGTTGATTTCCCAGTAGTCGAGGTCGTTGAGGCCGAGGCCGTTGCG
Organism: uncultured Enterobacteriaceae bacterium; assembly: GCA_964477695.1. Lineage (GTDB taxonomy): Bacteria > Pseudomonadota > Gammaproteobacteria > Burkholderiales > SG8-39 > SCGC-AG-212-J23. The sequence goes on from CAYZFN010000097.1 coordinate 3,713, forward strand.
TTTCAGGATCGGCGTCGCGGCGTGCACCGGGCCGAGGCCCATCTGCGCCGGGTCGAGGCCCGCCCATTGCGCGTCCATGATGCGTCCTAGGGGGCTGAGCTTGTACCGCCTCACTGCTTCGTCGGAGGCCAGGACGAGCCATGCCGCGCCGTCGGTGATCTGCGAGCTGTTGCCGGGCGTGACGTTGCCGTATTTTCGGTCGAAGAAAGGCTTGAGCTTGGCGAGCGACTCGAGCGACGCGTCGCTGCGCACGCCGTCGTCCAGCGCGTATACCTTGCCGTTCGCGTCGTACAGCGCCTCGACTTCGCCGCCGCCCGGCGCGAGCCAGCCTTTCTGCTGCGCCTCCGCAACTTTCCTGTGGCTCCTGACCGAGAAGAGATCCATCTGCGCGCGCGTGATGCCGAAGCGATGCGCGAGATTCTCCGCGGTCTGCCCCATGAGCAGGCCGACCATCGGATCCGTCAGCCCCTTCATGATGCCGATGACCGGCTTCAGCATCGCGCCGACCGGAAGCCGCGCGAAAAGCGCGAGCCTTTGCACCGGCGTGCGCGCGGCCGCCATGGCGGAGAACCAGAGGACCATCTTCTCGCCGTAGAGCAGCGGCGCGCGCGACAGCGCGTCGACGCCGCCGGCCAGCACGAGGTTCGCCCGGCCGGCGACGATGTTGGTGATGCCGGAATCGACCGCCTGCATTCCGGAGGCGCAATTGCGCATCACGGTCCACGCGGGGACCTTCTGCCCGCAGCCCATGCGCAGCGCCGCGACGCGGCCGATGTTCACCTCGTCGACCGAAGGCGCCGCGCAGCCGAGGATCACCTCGTCGAGGTCCTGCGGCGCGAACGGCTGGCGCATGAGCAGCGCGCGGCCGGCCTGCGTGGCGAGGTCGCTGGCGGCGAAAGGCCCCGGGCGGTTCTTCGACTTCAGGAACGGCGTTCTTGCGCCGTCGACGATGTAGACGGGCTTCATGCGGCTTTCACCAGTTTCGTTTCGCTCTTCTCGGCGAGCTCCATGCGGCCGAAGTCCTGCGGGAAGTCGTCGACGTGGATGACGCGCTTGCGCAATGCTTCCTTGCGCGTCCACTGCGCGTATTCCTCACCGCTGATCACGCCGGCATCGCGCGCCTCGGCCGCCAGGTCGGCGCTCGGGTGATGGACGAACTTGCCCTTCTTCAGGCCTTTGCGCAGCTTGGTCTCGGTCGGCTCGCACGCGATGCAGGCGAGGAAGGCCTGCTCGAGCACGCCGGTCGCATCGTCGCCCCTCGGTATGTACATGCCGGCGGTCAGCCGGTCGCGCGCCGCGCCGGGCTCGAGGGCGATCGCCGCGCATTCGCGGTTGCGTGCGTCGAGCGGCGGACGGAAGGGCGCGCCGAGCGGGAAGATCGTCCAGCGCAGCACGGTGGCCATCCACTTCTGCGGGAAGTTGGACAGCACTTGGTCGATGGCGCCCTGCGCGTGGTAGAGCGCGTCGCGTACCGACCAGCGCACGAGCGGCAGGTCTTCCTTCACGCGCTGGTCCTCGTAGCGCTTCAGCGTCGCGGAGACGAGGTACATCATCGACAGCACGTCGCCGAGCCGACCCGAGATTTTCTCCTTGCGCTTGAGCGCGCCGCCCATGGCGAGCATCGAGACGTCGGCGAGGAAGGCGAACGCCGCGGAGAGGCGCGAGACGTGGCGATAGTAATGTTTCAATTCAGAAGCACAACTTCCGGGAACCGGAGCGAAGGCCGAGCGTGTCAGCCCGTAGACGAGCGTGCGCACGCCGTTGCGCACGACGTGGCCGATGTGCGAGGTGAGGGCATCGTCGAACTCACGCGCCGCCGCGCTGCCCGACATCTCCTTCGCGGCGCGCATCTCGCGCAGCACGTACGGGTGCGCGCGGATGGCGCCCTGGCCGAAGATGATCAGCGTCCGCGTCAGGATGTTCGCGCCTTCGACCGTGATGGCGATCGGCGTCATCTGGTAGCCGCGGCCGATCCAGTTGCTCGGCCCGAGGCAGATGCCCTTGCCGCCATGGATGTCCATCGCGTCGTTCACGCAGGTGCGCGCCCGCTCGGTCATGTGGTACTTGGCGATCGCCGAGAGCACCGCCGGCTTCTCGCCCATGTCGACCGCGCCCGCGGTCATGATGCGCGTCGCGTCCATCATGT
>CAYZFN010000098.1:0-9808 GCA_964477695.1 uncultured Enterobacteriaceae bacterium
CGAAGCCGCCGACCACCGCGCCGCCCGGGTTGTCGATGCCGCCGAGGAGCGCGGCGGCGAAGGCGTAGAGCAGGATGCCGGCCATCATGTTCGGATCTAGATACACCACCGGGGCGATCATCATTCCCGCCACCGCGCCGATCGCCGCGGCGAGCCCCCAGCCGAGCGCCAGCATCCAGCCCACGCGGATGCCCACCAGCCGGCTCGACTCCGGGTTCTGCGCCGCAGCGCGCATCGCCAGGCCGAGCGGCGTGAAGCGGAAGAAGGCGTACAGCAGCACGAGCACGACCAGCGTGACCAGGATCGAGCCGAGCTCGTGCGGCGACATGAGCGGATTGGTGAGCCAGGCGCGAAACGGGCTCGGGAAGGGCTTGATGGTGTAGGTGTAGATCCACCCGGCGACGCTGTTCAGGATGGCGAGCAGGCCGATGAACACCACCACGACCGAGAGCACCGAGCCGCGCTCGACCGGGCGGATCACCAGGCGCTCGATCGCCACGCCGAGCACGAAGCCAAAAGCCACGGTCAGCACGAAGGCCGGCCAGTACCCGAGCCCCGCCTCCATCAGGCTCCAAGCGATGTAGGTGCAGAACATCGCCATCTCGCCCTGCGCGAAGTTCACGAGGTGCGTCGCCTGGTAGATCATCACCAGCGCGAGCGCCAGGCTGGCGTAGATGCCGCCGGTGGCAAGGCCGGCGAACACCTGGTGCAGGATCGCTTCGGCCATCGCTCTAGTAGCCCAGGTAGGAGCGGCGCACCGCGTCGTCGCTCTTGATTTCCTGCGCCGTGCCGGAGCGCACGATGCGCCCGGTCTCCAGCACATAGGCCCGGTCGGCGAGCTGCAGCGCGAGCGCCGCGTTCTGCTCGACCACCAGCATGCTCACGCGCTCGGCTTCGTTGATGGTGCGCAGGATGCGGAACAGCTCCTGCACGACGAGCGGCGCGAGGCCGAACGAAGGCTCGTCGAGCAGCAGGAGCTTCGGGCGCAGCATCAGCGCGCGCGACACGGCAAGCATCTGCTGCTCGCCGCCCGAGAGCGTGCCCGCCTGCTGGCGGCGCCGCTCCTTGAGGCGCGGGAAGTAGCCGTACATCCGCTCCATGTCCTCGTGGACGCGCGCCCTGTCCTTGCGCGTATAGGCGCCGAGGCGAAGGTTCTCCTCGGTGGAGAGCTGCGCGAAGGTGCCGCGGCCGTCGGGCACGTGGGCGACGCCGAGGCGCGCGATGTCCTCGGTCGCCTTGCCGTCGATGCGCCGGCCGTCGAACACGACCTCGCCCGTGGTCTTCACCATGCCGCACAGCGCGCGCAGCGCGGTGGTCTTGCCGGCGCCGTTCGCGCCGAGCAGCGTGGTGATCGAGCCGGGGGCCATGGCGAAGTCCATGCCGTGCAGCACGCGCGTAGCGCCGTAGGAAGCCTGCAGGCGCTTCGCCTCCAGCAGCATCAGTTCGCGGCTCCGAGGTACGCCTTGACCAGCTCGGGGTGGGAGCGCACCTCGGCCGGCGTGCCCTCGGCGATCTTGCGTCCGAAGTTGAGCGCCACCACGCGGTCGGAGATGCTCATGACCAGGTTCATATGGTGCTCGACGAGCAGGATGGTGAGCTCCAGCCGGTCGCGGATCGAGCGGATCAGTCTTCCGAGCTCGCCGACCTCCTCGTGGTTCAGGCCGCTCGCCGGCTCGTCGAGCAGCAGCAGCTTCGGCTCGGCCGCGAGCGCGCGCGCAAGCTCGACGCGCTTCTGCGTGCCGAACGGCAGGTCGGCCACCCGCCGCTCCGCGACGGCCTCGAGGCCGAGCAGGCGCACGAATTCCCGCGCCCGGGCGCGCGCGCCGTCTTCCTCGCGCCGCACAATCGGCAGGTGCACCGCGTTGGCGAAGAAGCCGCCGCGGCTGCGGCAGTGCCGCCCGACCATCACGTTGTCGAGCACGCTCATGCTGCGGAACAGCGCGAGGTTCTGGAAAGTGCGGCCGATTCCCAATGCGGCGATGCGGTGGCGCGCCACGCCGCCGAGCGGTCGGCCGGCGAAGGAGATGCTGCCGCGGTCGCACTCGTAGAGGCGCGACAGGCAGTTGAAGAGCGTCGTCTTGCCGGCGCCGTTCGGGCCGATCAGGCCGACGATCTCGCCGCGCCGCACTTCGAACGAGACGCCGTCGAGGGCGACGATGCCGCCGAAGCGGACGCCGACATCCTCGACGCGCAAAACAGCCTGCGCCGCCCCTACGCTCAAGACCTCCTCCTGTACCCGCGGACCGGCGCGCGCCGGCGCCGTGTTCTTGCTCTTTGTCCGATTGTCGGACAATCTACCATGTACCGCTAGAATTCCGGCTCCCCCCTCGAGCCCCCGCCCCATGACCGACGTAGCCGCACTCGCCGTCCGCGACGGCATCGCTGTCATCACCATGAACAACCCGCCGGTCAACGGCCTCGGCAACGCGCTGCGCGCGCGGATCCTGGAGAACCTGAAGAAGGCCGACGCCGATCCGGCGGTCAAGGCGGCCGTGCTGATCGGCGCCGGAAGAGCTTTCTCGGGCGGCGCCGACATCCGCGAATTCGGCCGGCCGCGCGAGAAGCCGGACCTTCCTGAAGTCAACGACTTCCAGGATGGAATGAAGAAGCCGCTCGTCGCTGCGATCGGCGGCTTCGCGCTCGGCGGCGGGCTCGAGCTCGCGCTCGCCTGCCACTACCGCATCGCCGCCGCCGGCGCGCAGCTCGGGCTGCCCGAGGTCAAGCTCGGCATCCTGCCCGGCTCGGGCGGCACGCAGCGCCTGCCGCGCGCCATCCCGGTGGCCGAAGCGGTGCGCATGATGACCACGGGCAATCCGATCAGCGCGGAGAAGGCGCTCGACCTCGGCCTCGTCGACGAGGTGGTCAGGGGCGGCGACCTGCTCCCCGCCGCGCTCGACTACGCGAAGAAGCTGCTCGCGGAGAAGAAACCGCTGCGCCGTATTCGCGACATGAATGCCAAGGTGCCGGGCGATCCGGCCGCATTCTTCAGGCAGGTTCGTGAGACGGTAGCGAAAGAGTCGCGCGGCTATCCGGCGCCGCTGGAGATCGTCGCCTGCGTCGAGGCGGCGGTGACCAAGCCCTTCGACGAGGGGCGCAAGGTCGAGCGCGAGCGCTTCGCCCATCTCGTCGAGACCAGCGAGTCGCGCGCGCTCCGCCATGCGTTCTTCGCCGAGCGGCAGACGACCAAGATTCCCGACGTGCCGGAAGACACGCCGACCCGGCCGATCGAGAAGGCGGCGGTCATCGGCGCCGGCACCATGGGCGGCGGCATCGCCATGTCGTTCGCCAACGCCGGCCTCCCGGTCACGGTCGTGGAGACGTCGCAGGAATTCCTGGACAAGGGGCTGGCGCGAATCAAGGGCAACTATGCCGCGACGGTGCAGAAAGGCCGCCTCACGCAGGGCGACATGGACAAGCGCATGGCGCTCATCCACGGCACGCTCAACCTCGGCCAGATCGCCAACGCCGACATCGTGGTCGAGGCGGTGTTCGAGCGCATGGACGTGAAGCAGGAGCTGTTCCGCAAGCTCGACGGCATCGTCGAGGACGGGGCGATTCTCGCCACCAACACCTCGACGCTCGACGTCGACCAGATCGCCGCCGTGACGCGCAGGCCCGAGGACGTGGTGGGCACGCATTTCTTCTCGCCCGCCAACGTCATGCGCCTGCTCGAGGTGGTGCGCGGCAAGAAGACCGCCAAGGACGTGCTCGCGACCACGCTCAAGCTGGGGAAAACGCTGAAGAAGGTGCCGGTCGTCTCGGGCGTGTGCGACGGCTTCATCGGCAACCGCATGCTCGAGAAGTACGGGCAGCAGAGCCTGTTCCTGATCGACGAGGGCGCCACGCCGCAGCAGGTCGACGCGGCGCTCGAAAGATGGGGCATGGCGATGGGCCCGTTCCGCATGTACGACATGGCGGGCAACGACATCGGCTGGGAGATCCGCAAGCGCCGCGCCAAGGAGCGGCCAGACATGGTGTACTCGCGCATCGCCGACCGCATCTGCGAGCAGGGCCGCTTCGGGCAGAAGACCGGCAAGGGCTTCTACCGCTACGAGCCGGGAAGCCGAAGCGCCCTTCCCGACCCTGCAGTCGACGACATCATTCGTCGTTACCGGGAAGAAGTCGGGGTCGAACCCCGCGCGATCTCCGACGAGGAGATCGTCGAGCGCTGCATCTATGCGCTGGTCAACGAGGGCGCGAAGATCCTCGAGGAAGGCATCGCGCTCCGCGCGTCCGACATCGACATGGTGTACCTCACCGGGTACGGCTTCCCGCCGTACCGCGGCGGGCCGATGTTCTATGCCGATACGGTCGGCCTTGCGAAAGTTCTTTCCACCCTGCAAAGGTTTCAAAGCGGTTATCAAGGCGCACAATGGAAGCCCGCCCCGCTGCTCGTCAAGCTTGCCCAGACATCGAGGAGGTTCAATGAGTGACGCAGTGATCGTTTCCGTGGCGCGCACGCCGCTCTGCAAGAGCTGGAAGGGCGCGCTCAACATGACCCATGGCGCGAAGATGGGCGGCCACGTGGTGCACGCCGCGCTCGAGCGCGCGCGCGTCGACGCGGACGAGGTCGAGGACGTGATCATCGGCTGCGCCAACCCGGAGGGCGCGACCGGCTGGAACATCGCCCGGCAGATCGCCATCCGCGCCGGCTGCCCGAACACCGTGCCGGGCATGACGGTGAACCGCTTCTGCTCCTCCGGCCTGCAGACCATCGCGCTGGCGGCGCAGCGCGTGCTGGCCGGCGAGGGCGACGTATTCGTCGCCGGCGGCATCGAGTCGATCTCGCTCGTGCAGAACGAGATGAACAAGCACCACTTCCAGGACGAGTGGCTGCACCGGCACCATAACGAGATCTACTGGCCGATGCTGCAGACCGCCGAGTACGTGGCGCGGCACTACGACATTCCGCGCGAGCCGCAGGACGAGTTCGGCGTGCAGAGCCAGGTGCGCGCGGCCAAGGCGCGCGCCGAGGGACGGTTCAAGGACGAGATCGTGCCGATCACCACCAAGATGAAGGTGGTCGACAAGAACACCGGCCAGGAGACGATGCGCGAGGTCACCGCGGCCGAGGACGAGGGCATCCGCCCCGACACCACTTACCAGGGCGTGTCGCAGATCAAGCCCGCGGTCGAGGGCGGCGTGATCGCCGCCGGCAACGCGAGCCAGTTCTCCGACGGCGCCGCGGCGAGCGTCGTGATGAGCGAGCGCGAGGCGTCGCGGCGAGGACTGAAGCCCCTCGGCATCTTCCGCGGCTTCGCCGTCGCGGGCTGCGATCCGCGCGAGATGGGCATCGGGCCGGTGTTTGCCGTTCCCAAATTGCTCGAGCGCACGGGCAAGCAGGTCGACGACATCGACCTCTGGGAGCTGAACGAGGCGTTCGCCGTGCAGGTGATCTACTGCCGCGACCGGCTCGGCATACCGAACGAGCGGCTCAACGTCGACGGCGGTGCGATCGCGCTCGGCCATCCCTACGGCATGTCGGGCACGCGGCTGGTCGCGCACGCGCTGATCGAAGGCCGCCGGCGCAACGCGAAGTACGCGGTCGTGACCATGTGCATCGGCGGCGGCATGGGCGCAGCCGGACTATTCGAGGTGGTGAACTAGCGTAACAGTCCGCGCTCCAGAATGCGCTCATCCACCAAGCAACAGCCGTGGGAGGCGCAAATGGAGCCCGAAGAGCTTTTCGACGAAGACCCCGAGATGCCGCTCGACTTCGAGGCCGAGGACTGGGACGAGGAGACGCTCGGCCTGGACGTCGACTTCGAAGCGGACACGATAGCCCGCGAAATCGGCGTTCGACACTAATTTTCAGCGCAGCGGCAGCGACACCGTAAATGTCGAGCCGCTGCCGGGCGAGCTCTGCACGCGGATCGCTCCGCCGTGCAGCTCGACGAACTTCTTCGTCAGCGCGAGGCCGAGGCCCGTGCCTTCGGCCTTGCGCCCGGAGTCGCCGACCTGGCGAAACTCCTCGAACAGCGCCGCCTGATCCTCGGGCGCGATGCCGACGCCGGTGTCGCGCACGGCGATCTCGATCTTGTCCGTATCGAGCTTCGCGCTCACGTCCACGTGGCCGCCGTCGGGAGTGAACTTCACCGCGTTGGACAACAGGTTGAGCAGGATCTGCTTCACCTTCCGCTCGTCGCCCTCGAACTCGCCCAGGCGAGCGTCGATGTCCTGCGCGAGCTGGATGCCATGCCTTTGCGCCCGCTCGCGCACCAGCGTCAGCGCGTTGCCGATCGCGCTCGGCAGGTGGAAGCGCGAGAGCTCGAGCTCCATGCGTCCCGCCTCGATCTTCGACAGGTCGAGGATGTCGTTGATGAGCGAGAGCAGGTGCTTGCCCGAGTCGTGGATGTCCTTCAGGTAGTCGAGCTGCTTCTCATTCACCTCGCCGAACATCTTCTCGAGCAGCACCTCGGAGAAGCCGATGATCGCGTTGAGCGGCGTGCGCAGCTCGTGTGACATGTTGGCCAGGAACTCGGACTTGTGGCGGTTCGCCACTTCGAGCTGCGCGCTCTTCTCCTGGATCTGGCGGAAAAGGCGCGCGTTCTGGATCGCGATCACCGCCTGGTCGGCGAAGGTCTTGAGCAGCGCGACCTGCTTGTCGCTGAACGGCCCGGACGCCGCGCGCGCGACCCAGATCGCGCCGATACCGCGTCCCTCGAAGCTCATCGGCGCGAAGATGATCGCCTTGAAGCCGAGCACGCCCGAGCCTCTCACCACCTGCGGAGGCGCCGCGCCTTCGCGCACGTCCGGGAAGTGCGCCACGCGCTGGTCGAGAATCGCGCAGCCCGTGCCGCTCTCGCGCGACAAGGGCATCGGATAGATGCGCGCGAGCGCCTCGCGATGCTCGCCGCGGTAGGCCGCAAGCTCGACCTGCTTGCCCGCAGCGAGCGTCACGCCGACCAGGTTGCCCTCGAAAAGGCGCTCGCAGCTCTCCAGGATCTTGTCGAAGACCGGCTTCGTGTCGGCGATCGAGCCGGAAATCGCGCTCAGCACGTCCGCCGCAGCCTTCTGTTGCTCGAGCGCCTCCTTCGTCTCGTTGAAGAGGCGCACGTTCTCGATCGCGATCACCGCCTGGTCGGCGAACGTCTCGAGCGTCAGGACCTCGTGCCGGCTGAAGCTGCCGGTCCGCTCCCGCGTCACGGCAATCGCGCCGACGCTGGCGCCGTCGCGAAGCATCGGCACCGCGACGAAGCTGCGGTGACCGCGGGCGCGCGAAATTTCGCGGAATTCCTGCGACGTCAGCGTCTCCGTGTCCTCGACAAATGCCGATTTGCCGGACGCGATCACCTCGCCGGTCAGGCCCGAAACCTCCCGGAGCGGACGCGGGAAAATGCTGCGCAGCGCCTGGTCGCCCGCCGGATTCGTGCTCGTCAGGGCCTCGAGATGCAGTTGCTCGCCATGCAGGCGCATGACAGAAGCCGAGCGGCCGCCGATCAGCCGCATGGCGCTGCTGGCGATGACATCGAACACCGGCTGCACGTCGGCGGGCGAGCTGGCGATCACCCTGAGAATCTCAGCGGTCGCGGTCTGCCGCTCGAGCGCCTCTTTCGTCTCGTTGAAGAGCCGCGCGTTCTCGATGGCGATGACCGCCTGATCCGCGAACGTGCTGACCAGCGCGATCTGCTTGTCGGTGAACGGCCGAACGTCCGGGCGGTAAACGCTGATCGATCCGATGAGCTCGTCTCGCTTGAGCAGCGGCACGGCAACGAAGCTGCGACCGCCGCCGAGATCGGCCATCTTGACCGCGTTCGCCTTGCCGGCGCGATAGGCCTCGGTGTCCCGGATGTCCGCGATGTGCACCGCCTTGCGCTGGGCGACCAGCTGCGCGAGAAACGCTTCGGGCCTGAAGCTGCCGCGCTCGAAGACCCATCTCCCGTACTCTGACCTGTCGCCCCGATGCGCGACCGTCCGGAAGCGCTCGCCGTCGTAGAGGTGCAGCAGCCCGAGGTGCGCTTCGCACAGCGCCGTGGCTTTATCGAGAATCGCATCGAACACCGGCCGCAAGTCCGTCGGCGAGCTGCTGATCGCCGCCAGGATGCTGCTCGTAGCGGTCTGCCGCTCGAGCGCCTCCTTGGTCTCGTTGAAGAGGCGTACGTTCTCGATCGCGATCACTGCCTGGTCGGCGAAGGTCTGCAGCAGGTCCTCGTGCCGCTGGACGATCGGCCCCGGCTCGGCCCAGCCGATGGCGATGGCACCGACCGGCTCGCCTGCGCGCAGTAGCGGAATGCCAAGGACCCGGCCGAGGTGCGCGGTGTCGGCATAGCTCTTGTCGTACGTCGGGTCCGCACGGGTGTCCTCCACGCGTACCACCCGCCTGCTCAAGATCACTCGCCCGGACACGCGGGATGGGCTCGGCTCCATCGGATAAGAGCTTTTCAGCCCTCCCAGGACCTCGGAGGGCACGCCTTCGGAGGCCGCGAGGTGCAGGCGCTCGCCGTCGTAGCGGAAGACGTTCGCGTACACCGAGTCGCAGAGCTTGGCGGCATTGCGCACGATCGCCTCGAAGACGGGCCCGGTATCCGCGAATTTGCCGGAAAGCACGCGCAGGATCTCCGCCGTCGCCGTCTGCTTTTCCAGCGCTTCCTTCGTTTCGTTGAATAACCGCGCGTTCTCGATCGCGATGACAGCCTGGTCGGCAAAGGTGCTAAGCAGGCGCACCTCGTGCGGGTCGAAACCGCCCGGCTTCACGCGCGTGACGCTGATGGTGCCGAGGACCGACTTGTTGTGAACCATCGGCACGGCGAGCGCGCTGCGGAAGCCGCGCTTGCGGGCGATCAGGCGGTATTCGGCCGCGTAGCCGGGCGCCTCGGTGTCGGCGACGATGACTGCGCGGGCGCTCGCCGCCGCGCGCGTTATGACGCGGTCCGCGGAAATGGCCACCGGGAAGCCGCTCCTGAAGGCTTCGTCGCCCCGCTTGCCAGTCGACGTGAGCGCGACCAGGTGCAGCATGTCGCCCACGCGCTGCGTAACGGCGCCGGAGAATCCCTCGAGCAGGCGCACCGCGCTTGCCGCAATGGCGTCGAACACCGGCTGCACGTCGGCGCTCGAGCGGGCGATGATCTGCAGGATTTCCGCCGTCGCTGCCTGCTGCGCCTCGTAGAAATCGCGCCGGCGAGTCGTTCGCGTTTTTGCCCGGCTCGTCCTCTTTGGCGACTTGCGCCGCGGCGTCGGCATGCGAATTACGATCCTGACCCCGAATTCAGCGCGAAGGCGGGCACGGGCTTGTCGAAGCCCTTGAGCGCGAGCGGGCCGACGGGATCGAAGGCAAAGGCGCCATCGAGCGCGGCCATGGTCTTGCGGTCGACGAGGATCTGGCCGGCCTTGGCTTCGCCGCAAAGGCGAGCGGCAAGGTTAGTGACGTTGCCGATCGCCGCGTAGTCCTGTCGCCCCTCGAAGCCGATGGCGCCGAGGGTGGCGTAGCCCTGCGCGATGCCGACGCCGAGGCCGAGCGCGAAGCCGCCGCGCTTGTTCCAGTGCTCGGCGATCGGCACGAACGCCTTGCACATGGCGAGGGCGGTCTTCACCGCGTGCTCGGCCGGCCGATCGACCGGCAAAGGATCGTTGAAGAAAACCATGACCGCATCGCCGGCGAAGCGCTCGAGCGTGCCCTGGTGCTCGAGCACCAGCCGCCCGAGCGCGGCGTGGTAGGCGCGCAGGAGCTCCATCACTTCCTCGGGCTCCGACGCATCGGTAAAGGCGGTGAAGCCGCGCAGATCGAAGAACTCGACGGTAATTTCGCGCCGGTGAGTCTTCAGGAGCTCCTCGCCCTTGCCCGCCGCGATCGCCTCGGCGAGCTGCGGCG
>CAYZFN010000099.1:0-27352 GCA_964477695.1 uncultured Enterobacteriaceae bacterium
CCGCTCGCGCGGCAGCATCTTGCCGCGCGCGAGGTGCTTCTCGCGCGCCGCGGCCTCGCCGCCCTGCGTGACGACGGCGAGTTTCTCTTTCAGGTCGTGCACCAGCGCGCTCATGCGCTCGGCGTTGGCGCGGAATTCCGCTGAGCGGGGGTTGAGCTGGCTCTTGAGGGCGCTCAACCTTCCCCCAGCACCCGCCCGATGACCATGCGCTGGATGTCGCTCGCTCCCTCGTAGATCTGCGTTACGCGCACGTCGCGCCACAGGCGCTCGACCGGAAAATCGGCGACGTAGCCGTAGCCGCCGTGGATCTGGATCGCATCCGAGCAGACCTGCTCGGCCATCTCGGAGGCGAACAGCTTCGCCATCGAAGCTTCCTTGATGCACGGAGCGCCCGCGTCGCGCAGCCGCGCTGCGTGCAGGTACAACTGGCGCGCCGCTTCGACTCGCGTCGCCATGTCGGCGAGGCGGAAATTGATTGCCTGGTGCTCGATCAGCGGCTTGCCCATGCTCTTTCGCTCGTGCGCGTAGGCCAGGGCGGCGGCGAGCGCGGCGCGCGCGACGCCGGTCGCCTGCGCGGCTACGTTTATGCGGCCGGACTCCAGGTTGGCGAGCGCGATGCGATAGCCGACGCCTTCCTGCGCGAGCAGGTAGTCCGCCGGGATCCGGCAATTCTCGAGCACGATCTGCGCCGTGTCGGAGCAGCGCTGGCCGGCCTTGTCCTCGATGCGCGCCACGGTATAGCCGGGCGTTCCGGTCGGAACCACGAAGGCGCTGATGCCGCGCTTGCCCGCGCTCTTGTCGCTCACAGCGAAGACCACGGCGAGATCGGCGTTCTTGCCCGAGGTGATGAACTGCTTCACCCCGTTCAGCACATAGTGGCCGTCCTTGCGCTCCGCGCGGGTCGTGATCGCCGCCGCGTCCGACCCCGCCTGCGGCTCGGTCAGGGCGAACGCGCCGAGCGTCTCGCCCTTGGCGAGCGGGCGAAGGAAGCGTTCCTTCTGCGCGTCGCTGCCGTAGCCGTTCAGGATGCCGGCGACGAGGTTGTTGACCGACACGATCGTCGCCGTGGCGCAGTCGCCGGCCGCGATCTCCTCGCACGCGATCGCTAGCGCCGTGTAGTCGAGGCCGGCGCCGTTCCATTGCTCGGGAATGGCGACGCCGGAAAGGCCCATCCGGCCAAGCCCCCGGAGAGCCGCGCGCGGAAACTCTTTCTCACGATCCCAGCGCGCCGCGTTGGGCGCGAGCTCGGTCTGTGCGAAGCGGCGGACTGCGTCGCGGATCTCGTCGTGCGGCATCAGCTGGGACGCACGTACGTGACGGTATGGTGCGTGAAGAGGCCGCCCTTCTTGCCGTGGCACTGGGCGATGCCATAGATGCTGCGCCGGCCGAACTTCAGGATCTTCGCCGTGCAGTAGACATGCTCGCCCCTGGCGGGCGCGAGGAAAGCGGTATTGAGCTCGGAAGTGAGCGCATCGCCTTCCACGCCAAGGCGCGCCTTGATCGCGAGCCACATGGCGCAGTCGGCCGCCGCCATGAGCGCCGGGCCGTTGATGATGCCTCCCGGGCGCTCGAGCTCCTCGCGGTGCGGCAGCTCGAGCGTGCATTCATCCTTCTTCACCGCGACGACGCGAAACCCCCATGGGCGAAGAAACGGCGATGTGTCGAGAAGCGTCTGCAGCTTGCGCTTCACTAGACGAGCTCGATCGCCATCGCCGTCGCCTCGCCGCCGCCGATGCAGAGGCTCGCAACGCCGCGCTTGAGGCCGTACTTGCGCAGCGCGCCGATCAGCGTCACCACGATGCGCGCGCCCGAGGCGCCGATCGGATGCCCGAGCGCACAGGCGCCGCCGTGCACGTTCACCTTGTCGTGCGGCAGCCCGTGCTCCTTCATCGCGGCCATGGTCACCACCGCGAACGCTTCGTTGATCTCGTAGAGATCCACGCTTTTCGCATTCCAGCCAGTCCGTTGGTACAGCTTTGCAATGGCGGCGACCGGCGCGGTGGTGAACCAGCCGGGCTCCTGCGCATGCGTGGTCTGTCCGACCACGATCGCGAGCGGCGCAATGCCCCGCTTGTCGGCCGTCGAGCGGCGCATCATCACGAGCGCTGCGGCGCCGTCCGAGATCGAGCTCGAGTTGGCGGCGGTCACCGTGCCGTCCTTCCTGAAGGCCGGCTTGAGCGACGGAATCTTCTCGAGGTTCGCCTTGAACGGCTGCTCGTCGTTCTCGACGAACTTCTCTTCCTTGCCCATCTTTATGGCGAGCGGCGTGAGCTCCCAGGCGAACCAGCCTTGGCGATTGGCCTTCTGCGCGCGGGTCAGCGATGCGATCGCGAATTCATCTTGCTGCGCTCTGGAAAAGGCATATTTCTGCGCACAGTCTTCCGCGAAGGTGCCCATGAGGCGGCCCTTGTCGTACGCGTCCTCGAGGCCGTCGTAGAACATGTGGTCGAGCACCTGGCCATGGCCCATGCGCAGGCCGGCCCGCGCCTTCGGCAGGAGATAAGGCGCGTTGGTCATGGATTCCATGCCGCCCGCCACCACCACATGCTCTTTTTCGTTCAACAGAAGGTCGTGGGCGATCATCGCCGCCTTCATTCCGGAGCCGCACATCTTGTTTACGGTGGTGCAGCCCGCGCCGAGCGGCAGACCGGCGCCGAGCGAGGCCTGGCGCGCCGGCGCCTGCCCCTGGCCCGCCGGCAGCACGCAGCCCATGATCACTTCCTGCACCTCTTCGGGACGCACCTTGGCCCGCTCGACGGCGGCGCGGATCGCGGCGGCGCCGAGTTCCGGCGCGCTGAAGCCCTTCAGTTCGCCCTGGAACGCACCCATCGGCGTTCTCGCGGCAGAAACGATGACGATCGGATCGCTGGACATGGCTACTCCTTCAGCAGCTGAGCGCTGCCACGCAAAGATTGGATCAGCTCCTGCTCGAGCCGGGCGATGAGCTCGGCGGCGGGAAGCGCGCGCGAAAGCGGTGCGGCCTGCCCCGCCCAGAGCGCGACGAAATCGGCCTTGCCGGCCCTGGCCGAGGCCGCCCGCAGCTTGCCGGTGAGGCTGTTCTGCGCCGGAAACGCGAGCTGCGGCGCGTCCGCCATTTGCTCGATGAAGCGGTTGACGATGCCGCGCGCCGGCTTGCCGGAGAATTTTTCCGTGATCGTCGTATCGTCCTCGGCGAGCCTGACCAGCAGGTCCTTGTGCACCTGCGAGGCGCCGCTCTCGGGGCACGGAATGAACGCCGTGCCGAGCTGCGCGGCCTGTGCACCGAGCGCGAGCACTGCCGCAACGCCGGCGCCGTCCATGATGCCGCCCGCCGCGACGACCGGAATCGTGACCGCGCGCACGATGAGGCGCGTCAGCGCCAGCGTGCCGGTCAGCGATTTGTAGGGGTCGCGCAGATAGCTGCCGCGGTGTCCGCCTGCCTCGCCGCCTTGCGCGATCACGAAATCGAACCCCGCGGCCTCGAGTCCCTTCGCTTCGGCGACGCAGTTGGCGCTGCCGCCGACCACGACGCCTCTGCTCTGGAAACGCCTCACCTGCTCGGGCTTCAATCCACCGAGGTGAACCGTGAAGACCGCGGGGCGGATTTCCTCCACGGCTCGCAGCTGCGCCTCGAGGTCCGGGGCATAGGGCCCCTTGGCCGGCTCGGGTGCGGGTAGTCCAAGCTCGCGGTAGAAGCGTGCAACCGCCTCGAGCGCAGGCTTCTGCTGCGCGGCCCCTATGGGCGCGGGCTGCGGAGAGACGAAGAGGTTGATGCCGAAAGGGCGGCTCGTCTTGCCGCGCACCCACTCGGCCTGCCGCTTCATGTCGTCCGGCTGCGTATAGGCGAAGCCGAACGAGCCGAGCGCGCCCGCGTTGGAAGCGGCGGCGACGAGCTCCTGCGAGCTCGGCCCGCCCGCCATCGGCGCCTGGATCAGCGGCAGTCGAAGCCCCAGGTTCTTTGCGAAGGGAGTCATTCAGTTTCCGAAAAAAGCTCGCGGCCGATCAGCCAGCGGCGGATTTCCGAGGTGCCGGCGCCGATCTCGTAGAGCTTGGCGTCGCGCCACAAGCGGCCGGTCGCGGTTTCGTTGATGTAGCCCATGCCGCCGAGCGCCTGGATCGCCTCGCCGGCCATCCAGGTCGCCTTTTCCGCGGCGTAGAGGATCGCCCCGGCGGCATCCTTGCGTGCGCTTCTGTCATTCGCGTCGTTACGGTCGAGCATCTGGCCGACGGCATAGACATAGGCGCGGCACGCGGAGAAAGTCGTGTACATGTCGGCGAGCTTGCCCTGCATCAGCTGGAACTCGCCGATCGGCTGGCCGAACTGCTTGCGCTCGTGCACGTAGGGCAGGACCACGTCGAGGCAGGAGGCCATGATGCCGAGCGGCCCGCCGGCGAGCACCGCGCGCTCGTAGTCTAGCCCCGACATGAGCACCTTCACGCCCTCGCCCTCCTGGCCGAGGACGTTCTCGAACGGCACTTCGCAATCGCGGAACACCAGCTCGCAGGTATTGGAGCCGCGCATGCCGAGCTTATCGAGCTTCTGCGCCGTGGAGAACCCCTTCATTCCCTTCTCGATGAGGAGGGCGGTGATGCCGCGGTCGCTCGTCTTGGCGTATACCACCAGCACGTCGGCGTCCGGACCGTTGGTGATCCACATCTTGTTGCCGTTCAGGAGATATCGCTCGCCGCGGCGCTCCGCGCGCAGCTTCATGCCGACCACATCGGATCCCGCGCCCGGCTCGGACATCGCCAGCGCGCCGACATGCTCGCCGGAGACGAGCTTCGGCAGGTACTTGCGCTTCTGCGCCTCTGCTCCGTTGCGCCGGATCTGGTTCACGCACAGGTTGGAATGCGCGCCGTAGGAGAGCCCGACCGAGGCGGAGCCGCGCGAGATCTCCTCCATGGCAACGATGTGCGCCAGGTAGCCCATCGCCGTTCCGCCGTAGTCTTCATCGACCGTAACGCCGAGCACCCCGAGGCTGCCGAGCTTGCGCCACAGGTCGAACGGGAACGCGTTGCTGCGATCGATCTCCGCGGCGCGCGGCGCGATCTCCCTGCGCACGAACTCGCGCACGCTGTCGCGCAGCATCTCGATGGTCTCGCCGTGGTCGAAGCGCAGGTAGGTCATTCAATAATGTCCGCTCAATAATCCGGAGTCTCGGCGAGCATCATGAGCGTCTGCTGCATGGTCGCGACGTGCTTGCCATCGCGAGCGTACACCTCGCCGCGCGCCACGGTAAGCGTGCGCCCCGCCTTCACCACCTCGCCGCGCGCGACGAGCGAGCTGCGTGCCGGCGAGAGGATGTTGAGCTTGTACTCGACGGTAACGAGCGAGCAGCCGGCCGGCATGAGCGTGAAGGCCGCGTAGCCGCAGGCGCTGTCGGCGATCATGCCGAGGATGCCGCCGTGCACGAAGCCCTTCTGCTGTGTGAGGTCGTCGCGGAAGGGCAGCTCGATCTCGACCCGGCCCGGCGCGACGTTCGCCAGGCTGGCGCCGATCAGCGCCATCGCCTTTTGCCGTGCGAAGCTGTCGCGGATGCGGGCGGCGAAATGGGGGTCGGGCGGCGCGCTCATGGGCGGACCGTGAACCCTACTTGACGTTTACGTAAACGTCAACTTCGCCTGAGCCGCTTGCGCACCCGCTTCTCGAAGGTCTGGATCTCGCCCAGCTGCGCCTCGATGTCGGCGCGCTGCTGCACCAGGCTTTTCTTATGGCTCTCGAGGACGGCGAGGAAGCGCTCGAGCTGCGGCCGCTCGTCGCGCCCGGGCTCGTACATGTCGATCAGCTCGCGGATCTCGGACAGGGCCAGCCCCAGCCGCTTGCCGCGCAGGGTGAGCTTCAGCCGCGTGCGGTCGCGGGCAGTGTAAATGCGGCGCTGGCCCTCGCGCCGCGGCGCGAGCAGGCCCTCGGCCTCGTAGAAGCGGATTGCGCGCGGGGTGACGTCGAACTCGCGGGCGAGCTCGCCGATCGAATATTCGGCTGCGCGCTCGCGCTCCACCGGTCGCTAGAAGCTGTGCTGGTACTGCACGCCGAGCACGTGGATCGTCGTCTCGTACGAGCCGTTGACCAGCCCGCGCAAGGGCTGCTGGTTGTTGCTGATGTCGGCGTCGCGGGCCATTACGTACGTATATCCCAGATCGAGCTTGTCAGCCGGCGAAACCTGCAACGCCGCGCCGAGCGACAGCCAGGTCCGGTCGCTGTCCGGCAGGCGCACGCTCCGCGTCTCGGCGTTGGGCACGGGAGTCTTGTCGTACGCGAACCCAACCTTGAAAAGCGTGGTCTCGCTCAGCCGGTAATTCATGCCGACCGAGAAGCGCCAGGTATCGTGGAAATTGAAAGTCAGCGTGTCGAGCGTGGCGCCGCTCTGTGCGCCGCTGGTGCGCACGAGAGGCACGCCCTGGATCCGTCCCCAGTGCGTCCAGGTGGCATCGGCAAGCAGCAGCACGCGTGGACCCGCCTCGTGCGCCACGCTGATGGCGGCGCTGTCCGGCGTCTGGAGGCTCAGCTTGACGTCGCCGTCGGGGATGATCGGCGCCAGGCCCGCCGGGCGGTTGGAAAAGCTCGTGCTGCCGTCCAGGTCGTAATCGAGCGATGAGCGGTAATGCACGCCTACGCGAGTAAGGGGCGAGGCGTTGAACAGAACGCCAAAGTTGTATCCCCAGGCATGGCCGTCGACGCTGGTCGCGTTCTGGCCTTCGGTGCCGGGAAGGACGGGTACAGCGAAGGCCGCGCCTATGGCGGTGTAGTTGGCCGCGGTGTGCAGGTCGATCTTG
Organism: uncultured Enterobacteriaceae bacterium; assembly: GCA_964477695.1. Taxonomy (GTDB): domain Bacteria; phylum Pseudomonadota; class Gammaproteobacteria; order Burkholderiales; family SG8-39; genus SCGC-AG-212-J23. The sequence goes on from CAYZFN010000099.1 coordinate 6,754, forward strand.
CCGTGCTGGTAGCTGATGCCGCCGCCGACGCTGACGGCGTCGCTCAGCTTGAACGAGAGCGCGGGATTGATGTTGACCGTTTCCACTTTCGACTCGACGCCCTGGAACCGTCCGAGCCAGGTCGAGTCGTACTTCGTGGACAATCCGAAGGGCACGGTCACGGCGAGGCCGAAATTCCACCGCGGTCCCAGATCCATCGCGAAGAACAAGCTCGGCACGAACGCCGTGTCGCCGGCATCGCCGCCCTCGCCACCGAGAGCCTGCCCCGCCGCAGGCTGGCTCCCGGCATCGTGGAACTGGGTCGAAGGCCCCACGTAAGCGCCGCCGAGGCTGAGGTGCTTCCCGGGCGCGAGGCGTGCCATGCCGGCCGGGTTCCACCATACGGTGGTCGCATCTTCGGCGACCGCGGCGGCGCCGGCGTAGGCGTTGCCGAGCCCGCTAGCGCCCTGCTCCTGGAGCGCGAAGCCCGCGGCGTGGGCCTGCGATGCGGCGACGAACGATAGGAAAGCCGTTCCCCAGCCCGTTCTTCGTTGCATGGATCCCTCCCTTCGAGAGCCGTTAGGATAGCTTGCGCCGCTGCCATGGCAACACTCACCTACCCTTATCCCGACGTCCCTGCGCCAGGGACGACGCTCGAAGTCGCGCCCGGCGTGCGCTGGCTGTCGATGCCGCTGCCCTTCCAGCTCGACCACATCAACCTCTGGCTGCTGGAGGATGACGATGGTGCGTGGACTATTGTCGACTGCGGCATCGCCAACAAGCAGACGCGGGAGCTTTGGGAAAAGATCTTCGCCACGGTGAGCAAGGTGCGGCGGGTGATCCTCACGCACTACCATCCCGATCACGCCGGTAACGCGGCCTGGATCTGCAGCCGCTTCGGCGTCGAGCTCTGGACAACGCAAGGCGAATACCTGACGGCGCATGCGGTGCGCGCCAGTACCGCGGGCTATACCACCGAGGCGGTGCTTTCGGTCTTCCGGCGCAACGGCCTCGACGAGGCGCACTATCGCGCGATGTCGGGCCGCAACAACCGCTATGCGGAACTGGTCCCGGATTTCCCGCACTCCTACCGGCGGATCATCGAGGGCGATGTCCTCGCTATAGGAAAGCACCGCTGGCGCGCCATCATCGGCCACGGCCATGCGCCGGAGCACCTGTCGCTCCACTCGAAGGACCTGAATACCGTCATCGCCGGCGACATGCTGCTCTCGACGATCTCCACCAACGTCAGCGTCTGGTCGATCGACCCGGAAGGCGACCCGCTGCGGCTGTTCCTCGACTCGCTCGCGCGCTACCGCGAGCTTCCGGCCGACGTGCTCGTGCTGCCTTCGCACGGCAAGCCGTTCCGCGGCGCGCACGAGCGCGTGGCGCAGCTCGAGAATCACCACCGCGAGCGCCTCGCGGCCCTGAAAGAGGTATTGGCGAAGGAAGAGAAGAGCGCCGGGGATCTGCTCACGGTGCTGTTTCGCCGCAAGCTCGACCCGCACCAGGTTTTCTTCGCCATGGGCGAGGCGATAGCCCATCTGCATTACCTTTACTATGCCGGCGACGCCAAGCGCGCCGCCGGCGCCGATGGCATCATGCGCTATGCAACCCGCTGACCCCGTAGAAAACGCAGAGCTGTCCAAGATCGCGCACGAAGTGGCCGAGCGCTCCTCGCGCATCCTCGGCGACTTCGTGCAGAAGCAGACGCAATCCCTCTCCTCCGCGGTGCGCGACGAGATGGGCATCGCCAAGGCGTTCATGGACCTCTATGCGCGCCTCGCCGGCGATCCGGCGCTGCTCGCGAGCTTCTCGATGAACCTGTGGCTCGACCAGATGCGCCTCTGGCAGACGAGCTTGATGAAGATGCTCGGCATGGACGCGGAGCCCGTGGCCGAGCCGGCCAAGGGCGACTGGCGCTTCAAGGATGACGAATGGTCGAAGAACTTCCTCTTCGACTACATCAAGCAGTCCTACCTGCTGGCGGCGCGCCACATCCAGCATGCCGTCGGACAGGTGGAAGGCCTGTCGCCGGATTCGGAGAAGAAAGTGGCCTTCTTCACCCGGCAATACGTCGACGCGCTCGCGCCGTCCAACTTCCTGCTCACCAATCCGCAGGTGCTGCGCGAGACGCTGTCGAGCGGCGGCCAGAACCTCGTGCGCGGGCTCGCCAACCTGCTCGCCGACATCGAGAAGGGCGGCGGCGAGCTGCGCATCTCGATGACCGACGAGAGCGCCTTCCAGCTCGGGCGCAACGTCGCCACGACGCCGGGCAAGGTGGTCTACCAGAACGACCTCATGCAGCTGATCCAGTACCAGCCCGCCACCGAGCAGGTCTACCGGCGGCCGCTGGTCATCGTCCCGCCGTGGATCAACAAGTACTACATCCTCGATCTGCGCGAGAACAACTCGTTCATCCGCTGGGCGACGCAGCAGGGCCATACGGTGTTCGTGCTCTCCTGGGTCAACCCGGACGCCCGGCTCGCGCAGAAGGGCTTCGACGACTACATGCGGGAAGGGCCGCTCGCCGCCCTCGACGCGGTGGAGAAGGCGACCGGCGAGCGCGAGGTCAACTTCATCGGCTACTGCCTGGGCGGAACGCTGCTCGGCGCGGCCTTGGCTTATCTGGCCCAGAAAAATCAAGAAAACCGGGTGGCGAGCGCGACCTATTTCGTCAGCCTGCTCGACTTCTCGCAGCCGGGCGAGCTCGGCGTGTTCATCGACGAGGCGCAGGTGCAAAGTCTGGAACGCAAGATGAACGAGCGCGGCTATCTCGAGGGCTCGGAGATGGCGAGCACGTTCAACCTGCTGCGCGCGAACGACCTCGTCTGGTCGTTCGTGGTGAACAATTACCTGCTCGGCAAGGATCCGTTCCCGTTCGACCTGCTGTATTGGAACGCGGACTCGACGCGCATGCCGGCGCGCATGCACAGCTTCTACCTGCGCAACATGTATATCCACAACGCCATGGCGCGGCCGGGCGGCATCACGCTCGATGGCGTGCCGATCGACCTCTCCAAAGTGAGCGTGCCGAGCTACTTCATCTCGACCGTGGAAGACCACATCGCGCCGTGGAAGACGACCTACAAGGGCTCGCGCTACCTCGGTGCCGCGGCGAGCGGCGCGGTTCGGTTTGTTCTCGGCGGCTCGGGCCACATCGCCGGCATCGTCAATCCGCCGGCAGCGAAGAAGTACCACTACTGGACGAACGACGCGAACCCGCCCACGCCCGAGGAGTGGTTCGCGAGCGCGACCCAGCAGCCCGGCTCGTGGTGGGAAGACTGGCAGCGCTGGATCGCGGCGCAGAACGGCGCCGACCAGGTTCCGGCGCGTATGCCGCAGAACGCGATCGAGGACGCGCCGGGCAGCTACGCGATGATGCGCATCGCTAGGAGTTGATGAGGCCGCGCGGCTTGCGCGGGGCGCGTGCCGCCATGCGGTCGTAAAGGCACCCAGGTAGCGCACGCAGCAACACGGAAACCGCAGCCATCTGCCACGGAATGACCGCGACTCGGTGCTTTGCAGCGATGGCGCGCGCGATGCGCGGCGCCGCTTCGTCGGCGCTGATGAGAAACGGCATGCGAAAGCGGTTCACGCGCGTCATCGGCGTGTCGATGTAGCCGGGACAGATGCACACCACCGATACGCCCGATCCTCGAAGTTCCACCCGCAATGCCTCGAGCCAGATCCGTGCCGCGGCTTTGGAGGCGCTGTAAGCGCCGTTGCCCGGCAAACCGCGAAAACCGGCGACGCTCGCGATACCGGCGATCGTGCCGCGCCCGGCGGCGCGCATGGCCGGTGCGAAAGCGGAAAGCGTGGCGGCCAGACCGACCACGTTGACGTCCAGCACCCGGCGCAGCTTCGCGACATCTTCCAGCGCTTCGCCGGCGGTGCCGGCCGAAATGCCGGCATTGGCGATGACCAGGTCGGGAGCGCCGTAACGCGTCACGAACTCGGCGGCACACTTCGCCAACGCCGCTGGATCGGTCACATCGAGCGAATAGTTCGTCACGTTGCCCGCCAAGCCTGCAGGACCCGGGCGGCGCGAAATCAATCCGAGAACGGTGTCCGGGCCGGCGTAGTAGCGGGCGAGCGCTTCGCCGATTCCCGAGGAAGCGCCGGTGATGACGACCCGGCGCGGCTTTATTTGGCCTTCCTGACCATGTCCACGAGATAGTTCACGGTGCGCAGCATGCCTTCGCGCGTCTGGCCCTGCTCGGCGCTCACCGTGTAGCGGCCGGCGACCGCGAAGGCTGGCGTGCCGTCGATCTTGTAGGCGACGGTGAGCTGCGCCGCGCGCCGCGTCTTCGCCTGCACGCTGAACGACTTCATCGTGTCCTGGAATTTCTTGGGATCGATGCCCTGCTTCTTCAGCCACTCGTCGAGCGCCGCCGGATTGTCCGTGCGCAGGTGGTTGAGGTGGATCGCGTCGAAGAACGGCCGGTGCACCTTGTCGAGCACGCCGAGCGCCTCGAAGGTGTAGAAGATCGCCGCGTCGTGCGCCCATTGGGCGTTGAACACGGCCGGCAGCGGCCGGAACACGACGTCGGGCGGCAGGGATTTCTTCCACTGCTCGACCAGCGGCTCGATGCTGTAGCAGTGCGGGCAGCCGTACCAGAAGAACTCGACCACCTCGATCTTGTTGCCTTCGCCGACCGTCGGCTGCGGCGGATTGAGCTCGGTGTAGTCGGGCTTGCCCTGCGCTGCCGCCGTCGCGGCGATGAAGAGGCCGGTCACCAGCGCCAGAATGCTTTTCATTGCGGTTGCTGCTCCTTGATCTTGACGAGGCTCGCGTCGATGCCGTTCTGCGCCAGCGCCTGGCGAACCCGGTTCAGGTCTTCCACCTTGCTGTACGGCCCGAGCCGCACGCGATACCAGGTGCCCTTGTCCGGCAGGTTGGCCGGCTCGACGCTCGACTCGAAGCCGAGGATCGCGAGCCTCGCCTTCTGGTTGTCGGCCTCGGCCGGGTTCTGGAACGACCCCGCCTGTATGAAATAAACGTCCTTGGGCGTTCCCTGTTGACCGGCGCGCGCGCTGCGCGAGCGCTCGCGCAGCTCTTTCTCGGTGACCGGCTCCTCCTGCCCGGGCAGGATCTTATAGAAGTCGAATTTCGGCTGCTCGGCCGCGGACAGGCTGGGCGCGGGCGTGCCGGAGGGCAACCCGGCGATCGGCGCCTTGTCGTTACCCGGCGACGCCTTCTCGGCGGGCTTGGCACTGTTCCTCGCCATGAACGGCACCGGGGTCTTGTTCAGGTAGAACGCGATGGCGAGCGAGACGGCGAGCCCGATCACCACGCCGACGAACATGCCGAGCAGGAAGCCGCCTTCCGAGCGCTTGCGCGTCGGCCGCGTGTTCCTCGATCTTGGCATCACATCTTCTCCGGAGCGCTCACGCCAATGAGCGCGAGCCCGTTGGCCAGTGTTTGGCGTACCGCCGCGCAGAGCGCCAGGCGCGCGCTGCGCAGCGCCTCGTCTTCGACGAGGATGCGCTCGGCATTATAGTAGCTGTGGAAGTCGCGAGCGAGTTCGCGCAGGTAGAAGGGCACGGCGTGCGGCTCGAGATCGCGCGCCGCGCCCGCCACGGTCTCGGGGTATTCCGCCAGCCGCCGCGCCAGCCCCGCTTCCCTTTCTCCTGAAAGTAGATTCAAGTTAGGACGAAGTGCAGCCGGGTTGCCACCCCATTGCGCGAACACGCTGCACACGCGAGCGTGCGCATATTGCACGTAGTAGACCGGGTTCTCGTCGCTGTGCTTGCGCGCGAGGTCGACGTCGAACACGAACTCCGAATCGGCTTTGCGCGAGACGAGGAAGAAGCGCACCGCGTCGCGGCCGACCCAGTCGATCAGATCGCGCAGCGTGACATAGGAGCCGGCGCGCTTGGAGATCTTCACCTCCTCGCCGCCGCGCACGACTTTCACCAGGCTGTGCAGCACGTAGTCGGGATAGCCCTGCGGGATGCCGAGCCCGAGCGACTGCAGGCCGGCGCGCACTCGCAGCGTGGTGCTGTGATGATCGGTGCCCTGCACGTCGATCACCTTGCGGAAGCCGCGCCGCCACTTGGTCAGGTGGTAGGCGACGTCGGGGACGAAGTAGGTATAACTGCCGTCCGACTTGCGGACCACGCGGTCCTTGTCGTCGCCGTAGTCGGTGGTGCGGAGCCAGAGCGCTCCGTCCTTCTCGTAGGTCTTGCCGCTCGCCACGAGCGTACGCACGGCCTCGTCGACCTTGCCCTCGGCGTACAGGCTCGACTCGAGGTAGTAGACGTCGAACTTGACGCCGAATGCCTCGAGGTCGCGATCCTGCTCGGCACGCAGGTAGGTCACCGCGAATTTGCGGACCGCATCGAGGTCGGCGGCGTCGCGGCCCTCGGCCCGGTATTCGCTGGCGATGTCCTCGATGTACTCGCCGGCATAGCCCTCTTCGGGCCAGCCGGGCTGTCCGGGCCGCAGGCCGCGCGCCCGCGCTTGCACCGACCAGGCCAGCTTGTCGATCTGCGCACCGGCATCGTTGTAGTAGAACTCGCGCGTTACCTTGTGGCCTTGCGCCTCGAGCAGCGCGGCGATCGCGTCGCCCAGCGCGCCCTGCCGGCCGTGGCCGACGTGCAGCGGCCCGGTTGGATTCGCCGAGACGAACTCGACCTGCACGGACTGCGGAATCGCGACACGCGCCTTGCCGAAGTCCGCACCTTCGGCGAGCACGCGCGTGATGATCTGCAGGCGCCCGGCGCTTTTCAGCCGGAAATTGATGAAGCCGGGACCGGCGACCTCGGCCTTCTCGATGGCTTCGCCTGTGGGGATCGACTGAACGATCGCCTGCGCGAGCTCGCGCGGGTTGCGCTTCAGCATCCTGGCGAGCTGCAGCGCGACGTTCGATGAAAGGTCGCCGTGCTCCGCCTGCTTCGGCCGCTCGAGCAAGAGCGGCGCGGCGGCATGCTCGGGCGCGACGGTCTTCAACGCGCTGCGCAGCGCTGTTTCGACGACAGCTTTCGGATCGCTCGACAAGGCCGGGGATTATAGAGAGGTCAATCGAACTCGATCGGATCGACGTCGAGATGCCAGCGCACCTGGCGCGGCGCCGATTCGAACAGATATGCGCTGAGGCGGGTCAGGTAGTCCTGCAATGCAGGACGCGAGCTCGACTGCATGACCAGCTGGGCGCGCTCGTAGCCCGCGCGGCGCGTGATGACATGCGGTACGGGATCGAAGATCCGCACTTCGTCGGGCGCGGCAACGCGCTGCGCGCAGTCCTTCAGGAATGTGAGGGCGGTGGCGAGGCCGCGCGCCTCGGCGCGCAGCGCGGCTTCGAACACGAAGGGCGGAAAGCCGGCGCGGCTGCGCTCGGCGAGCTGCGCTTCGGCGAAACCGGCGAAGTCGTGGTGGGCGAGGGCGGCGAAGAGCGGGTGCCCGGGATAGCGGGTCTGCAGGAGCACCTCGCCCGCCTGCTCGCGTCGGCCGGCCCGCCCTGCCACCTGCACGAGCACGGCGAAGAGCCGCTCGGCTGCCCGATAGTCGGTGGAAAGAAGCGCGTGGTCGGCGTTTAGAACGGCGACGAAGGTGAGCGCGGGGAAGTCGTGCCCCTTCGCGAGCAGCTGCGTGCCGACGAGGATGTCGGCGCCGCCGGCGCGGATGTCTTCCAGCTTGCGCGCGAGCTCGCCGCGGCGTTGCGCGCTGTCGCGGTCGATGCGCGCAATGCGCGCGCGCGGGAAGCGCGTGGCCAGCGTTTCCTCGACACGCTGCGTACCGCGGCCCATCGGCTTCAGGTCGACATTGCCGCAGGTCGGGCAGCTTTTCGGAATCGGCTCTTCGGCGCCGCAATGGTGGCAACGGAGCCGGCGATCGACGGAGTGCAGCACGAGGTGCGCGCTGCAGCGCGCGCAGCCGGCGCACCAGCCACACGCCTCGCACGCGAGCACTGGCGCATAGCCGCGGCGGTTGATGAACACGAGGCTCTGCTCGGCGCGCTGGAGGCGCTGGTCCAGGCCTTCCAGGACTTCCCGCACGAAGCCGTGTTCGGCGGGCGAGCGGCGCAGGTCGACGGTACGCACGCTCGGCAAGCGCGCACCGGGAGAGGCGCGGTGCGGCAGCCCAATGCGCTCGTAGCGGCCGGCGCGCATGTTGTGCCAGGTCTCGAGCGACGGGGTCGCGGTGCCGAGCACTACGGGGCAGCCGGCAAGCTTGGCCCGGTAGACTGCGGCATCGCGCGCCGAATAGCGCAATCCCTCCTGCTGCTTGAACGAGGCGTCGTGCTCCTCGTCGACCACGATGAGCGAGAGCTTCGTCAGCGGCGCGAGAACGGCGAGCCGCGTGCCGAGGATGATCGCGGCTTCGCCGCGCGCTGCGGCGAGCCATGCCTTCGTGCGCGCGATGTCCTCGAGCGCGCTGTGCATGAGGGCGATGTTGGCTTCGGGAAAAGCCTGGCGAAAGCGCGCCTCGAGCTGCGGCGTGAGGCTGATTTCCGGGACCAGCACCAGCGCCTGGCCGCCCGCTCGCACGACCTCGGCAATGACGTGCAGGTACACCTCGGTCTTGCCGCTTCCGGTGACGCCGTGGAGCAGGAAAGCGGCGAAACGGCCCAGGCTCGCGGAGATGCGCTGCGCGGCCGCGCTCTGCTCGGCGGTCAGGCTGTGAGGCGCGACGAAGCGCGGCGACCCGGGCGGCGGGATTTCCAGCGCCTTGCGTGGTAGCGGCTTCACCGAGCGCAGCCGCGGCGGCAGCGCGGCGATGATCGTCTCGCCCAGCGGCCGCTGGTAGTAGCTCGAAAGAAAGCGCATCAGCTCGAGCCAATCGTCGGGCAGCCGCGGCGCATCGTCGCGCAGCGAGCCGATCGGCTTCAGTCGCTCACGAGCAATCTGCGTGTGCGCGTCCGCTTCCACCACGACGCCGATCTGAGTGCGAGCGCCAAAGCGAACCGCGACGCGATCGCCGCGCGCGACAGCGACGCCGTGCGGCGGCGAATAATCGAACAGCTTCGCGAGCGGCACGTCGAGCGCCACTCGGACGCAAGAAATCTTTCGGTCCGGCAAGGACTTATCGATTGTGGATAAATCTGTGGGTAAGGGCTTCATACGGCTGTCACAGTAGGCCGCCGGTACAGTTTCGCTCTGCGAGCCGGTCTTGGGAGGGTGTTTTCCCTCCGGATTATCAGGGGCTTAGCCGCGCGTAGCTAGGGAACTACAGGGCGGTAACCACGGCCCTCGGCCGGAGAAAGAAATGTGCATAAGTCAAGAGGGTCGGGCACCCGTGTTGCGTTTATCCACTGGCGTTAGGAGCGCTTCATCCCACTGCTGTAAGTGCGCACTTCGTCGGCGAGCGCTGCAACGGATTGAACGGGGGTTCCGGGAAGTATGCCGTGACCAAGGTTGAAAATGTGTCCGGGCGCCGCACCAAAGCTGTCGAGGACCTTGCGCGCGGCTGCGCGTACTGCATTTTCCGGCGCGAACAGCGCTGCGGGATCGAGATTGCCTTGCAGCGCTACGCGATTCGCTGCGAGCTTGCGCGCTTCGCGCGGATCGCTCGTCCAGTCGAGGCCGATCGCATCGGCGCCGCTCGCGAGCATCGCGGCGAGCCACGGACTGCCGCCTTTGGTGAAGAGGATGCGCGGGGCATTCTTCACCTGCTGCAACACGCGCCGCGAGTACGCGAGCGAGAATGTCTCGTAATCGTCGTGCGCGAGGGTGCCGCCCCAGGTGTCGAACAGCATCACGACCTGCGCGCCGGCCTCGACCTGCGCATTGAGGTACTCCGCTACCGCGCGCGCGTTCACTTCGAGCAGGCTATGCAGCAGCTCGGGCCGTGCGTGGCGCAGCGCCTTGATCGTCCGCCAGTCGTCGCTGCCCGAGCCTTCGACCATGTAGCAGGCGAGCGTGAACGGGCTGCCGGAGAAGCCGATCAGCGGCACGCGATCGGCGAGCGCACGGCGGATCTCGCGCACCGCGTCCATCACGTAGCGCAGCTTCGCGATGTCCGGCGCAGCCAGAGCGCGGATGTCGCGCTCCTCGCGCAGCGGCCGCTCGAAGCGCGGCCCTTCGCCCTCGACGAAATGCAGCCCGAGGCCCATCGCATCGGGCACGGTGAGGATGTCGGAGAAGAGGATCGCCGCGTCGAGCGGGAAGCGCTCGAGCGGCTGGAGCGTCACCTCGGTGGCAAGCGCGGGCGTCTTCGCCAGCGCGAGAAAGCTGCCCGCGCGCTTGCGCGTCTCGTTGTATTCCGGGAGATAGCGCCCGGCCTGGCGCATCAGCCAGATCGGCGTGTGCCCGGTCGGCTCGCGGCGCAGCGCGCGAAGAAGCGTGTCGTTCTTCAAATGAGCTTCTCGGTGATGTAGCGCCACTCGGCGGCGCTCACCGGGGTGATCGACAGCCGGTTGCCCGGCTGCAGAAGCCGCATCTTCGCGAGCGGCTTGTGCTTGCGCAGCTCGGCGAGCGCCACGAGCCGCGTCTTGCGCAGAGCGCGCACATCGACGTTGACCCAGCGCGGGTTGTCCCGGGAGGAATGCGGATCGTAGTAATCGCTTTTCGAGTCGAACTGGCTCGCGTCGGGGTACGGCGCCGAGGCGATCTCGGCGAGGCCGGCCACGCCCGGCTCGGCGCAGCTCGAGTGATAGAACAACACGCCGTCGCCGATGCTCATCTGGTCGCGCATGAAGTTGCGCGCCTGATAGTTGCGCACGCCGCTCCACGGCGTCTTGCGGCCGGGCGCGGCGAGCACGTGGTCGATGGAGCACTCGTCGGGCTCGCTCTTCATGAGCCAGTATTTCATCTTGGAAGGGGAGCGTTCCCCGCGCATGCCGATGGGCTCGGCTCCCGAACCCTGGCTAAACAGGGTGGTCGCTTTCCGGTCACATCAGGTGCATCCGGCACGCTTGAAGCGAGGGATGCGCACAACAGTGACGCTAGGCCGCAACCGAAGGAAGCTATCGGTTCGGAAAAATTGAGCCCTGTCGTACACGGCAGGGAACAGGACCTTTTTAGAACAACTTTTCCTGCTTTGCAATCGCCGCGTCGAGCTGCGATTCGATCGCCGACAAGCGACGCTTCGCCTGACCCACGTCGAAGCCCGAACCAAGTTTGACACTTAGCAATTCGTGCGCCACGTTGAGCGCGGCCATGACCGCGATGCGCTCCGCGCCCATCACCTTCCCGCTCTTGCGGATCTCGTTCATTTTGCCGTCGAGATAGGCGACCGCCTGCAGCAGCGCTTCGCGCTCGCCGTCGCCGCACGCGACGCGATAAGTGCGCCCCAGCAGCGTCACCTCGATCGTCTTTGCAGCGTCGGACATCACCCCGGCAGGCGGTTGATGAGGCCTTCGAGGCGCGATTTCGCGCCGTCGATTTTCTCGTTCAGGCGCTTCGCGTCGTTCTGCGCGGCGACCAGCTTCTGCTTCAGCTCGCGGTTCTCGGCGCGCAGTCGCTCGCACAGCGCGACGAACTGCGCGACCTTCGCTTCGAGTGCGCTGAACTCGGTCTCCACGCCCGGCACTATTATTCAAAATTCAAGCAACGTCAAGCAGTAACGTAAGGTTCTGAATGTATTTCATGACCTTGGTTTCGAGCGATCGCTTATCATCGGCCGCGCTACCAGGTGTACGGGAACGAGGTGCAAAGCCTCGACTGCCCCCGCAACGGTAAGCAGAGATCGCTTCTCGAAGTTTTGGCCACGGCGGATGGGTCGACAAACGCGCCGGAAGGCCGAGAAAGCGAATACCTGCAAGTCCGGAGACCGGCCTGGAGCCTTTATCAACCGCTTTTCGGCGTCGGGGATGACGCCAGGGAGGTTCTCATGGTCCGTGGCACCGCCGCCTTCCTCACGGCGATGTGGATTACGTCCGCTTTCGCGCAGCAGGACGCCGTAGTCGTCACCGCCACCCGCTTTCCGCAACCCCGCTCCCAGACGCTGCAGCCGGTCACTGTGATCACCGCCGAAGACATCGCGGCGAGCGGCCAGCAGACGCTTCCCGAAGTCCTGCAGGCGCTCGGCGCCGTGGAGGTCGCAAGCAACGGCGGACCCGGCCAGCCGAGCGCGATCTTCATGCGCGGCGCGAATGCCGGCCACACGCTCATCCTCGTCGATGGCATGAGGATCGGCTCGGCGACCGCGGGTACCACGGCGGTGGAGAACATTCCGCTCGCGCAGATCGAGCGCATCGAAGTGGTCCCCGGCCAGCTGAGCAGCCTCTACGGCTCCGACGCGATCGGCGGCGTCATCCAGATCTTCACCAAGGGCGGCAATGACACCGCTGCGACAAGCGCATCGGCCGGCACCGGGAGCTACGAAACGGCGAGCGTCAGCGCGGGCTTGCGGCGTTCGTTCGGCGACACGGACCTGAGCGTGAATGCGGGCCACTTCGATACGGCGGGGTTCGACGCCACGAAGCCGACCAGCGCGTTGCACGATCCGGACCGCGACGGCTACCGGAACGGCAACGTGTCGGCGAAGCTCGCGCAGCGCTTCGGCGAGCGCAACGAGCTCGGCCTGACGGTCTTGCAAAGCGATGGCACGACGCACTTCGATACCGGCGCGGGCCTCGATGACGTGAACCGGCAGAAGCTCTCCGCCTATTCCGTCTACAGCCGCAACCAGCTCAACGAGCGCTGGAAGAGCCTGGTGCGGCTCGCAGAGAGCGTGGACGACAGCCACCTGAGCGGCACGTTCCCGGGATTCTTTACCACCCGCCAGCCGCAGCTCACGTGGCAGAACGACATCGCGGTCGGTCCGGGGACGGTCATAGCCGGTGCCGAGTACCTCGAGCAGCATGTCGCGAGCGACACGCCCTACACCAAGACCTCGCGCGACATCCGCTCGGCATTCGGCGGCTATGCAGGCAGCTACGGCCGGCACTCGTGGCAGATGAACGTGCGCCAGGACGACAACAGCCAGTTCGGCCCGCACACGACCGGGCTCGTGGGCTATGCGTATGCGCCGACGCCCGCGCTGCGCCTTCGCGTGGGCGCCGGCAGCGCGTTCAAGGCGCCTACCTTCAACGATCTCTATTTCCCGGGCTTCAGCAATCCCGACCTGCAGCCGGAGAGCTCCAGAAGCAAAGAAATTGGTGTGCGGTACGAGCGGAAAGGACAGCGGCTGAGTGCGACCTACTTCGATAACCGGATCTCGGATCTGATCGTATTCGTGGTCACCGATCCCGCGACGTTCGCCGGCATGCCGGAAAACGTGAATCGGGCGCGCATCAAGGGAACCGAGCTCGCGTATCAGGCCTTCGCCGGCGCGTGGCAATTGCGCGCGCAGGCGACGTTCCAGGACCCAGTCGACGAGGCGACGGGCAAGCTCCTGCCGCGGCGGGCGCGGCAGTACGGCAGCGCATCGGTGCAGCGCGCCGCCGGGCCGTGGAAGCTGGGCGGCGAGGTCGTGGCGAGCAGCGCGCGCTTCGACACGCCGGGCGAGGATCCGGCGGCGCGGATGCACGGCTACGCGCTGCTCAACCTGACGGCGAGCTACGCGTTGAATCGCGCCTGGCTGCTGCGTGCGCGCTGGAACAACGTCTTCGATCGCGACTACGAGCTGGTGCAGAACTTCAACACGCCGGGCAGCAACGTGTTCGTCGCCCTGCAGTACCAGACGCCGTGATTTAACTGCGCTGGTAGATGTCGCTGAAGCGCTCGATGTCGTCCTCGCCGAGGTAGGCGCCCGACTGCACCTCGACGATCTCGAGCTGCGTGTCGCCGCGGTTCTCGAGCCGGTGCGTCATGCCGATCGGGATATAGGTCGACTGGTTCTCGCGCAGCTCGAAGTGCTCGTCGCCGCGCGTCACGGTGGCGACGCCGCGCACCACCACCCAGTGCTCGGCGCGCTTGTGGTGGCGCTGCAGGGATATCGCGGCGCCCGGATTGATGACCAGCGACTTGACGAGGAAGCCCGGTCCGGCGTGCAGCAGGTCGAAGTGGCCCCACGGCCGGTGGATCTTGCGGTTCTGCTGCGCCTCGCTGCGCGAGGCGTCGTTCAACCGCGTGACGAGCTTTCGCACGTCCTGCGCCCGCTCGCGCGGCGCGACCATCACCGCGTCCGGCGTCTCGATCACCACCATGTCGCGCAGGCCGAGGCCGGCCACGAGGCGCCCGTTGGCGAGCACGAGCGTGCCGTGCGCGTCCTCCAGCAGCACGTCGCCCGACACGACATTACCGTGCGAGTCGGGCGCGCCGGCTTCCCAGACCGCGCCGAAGTTGCCGACATCCGACCAGCCGGCCTGGAGCGGCACGACGCTCGGACGCACGCCCGAAAGCGGCTTGAGCGCGAGCGGCTCGGCGACCGCCTTGTCGATTGATTCGGTGGGCGAGGCGCGAAACGCCTCGGGCGCGAGATGGAGGAAGCGGGCGTCGCGCTTCGCTTCGCTCCAGGCGCGGCGGCTCGCCGCGGCGATGTCGGGGCGGAATTGCTCGAGCGCCCGCGTCCAGCTCGAGCCGCGCGTCATGAACATGCCGCTGTTCCAGCTGAAGGCGCCGGAAGCGACGTACTCGCGGGCGCGCGCCGCATCGGGCTTCTCGAAGAACGCATCGACGGCGCGGGCGCCCTGCGGCGTATCGCGTCCCGCGCGGATATAGCCGTAGCCGGTCTCCGGGCGGTCCGGCGGGACGCCGAACACCACGAAGTCGCCCGCTGCCGCGCAGGCCACCGCGCGCAGCAGCGCTTCGACGAGCGCCTGCGGCTGAGTCACGAGGTGGTCGGCGGGCAGAACCAGCAGGATCGGATCGGCCCCGTCGCGCGCCGCTTCGAGCGCGGCGACGTGCAGCGCGGGTGCGGTGTTGCGCGGCGCCGGCTCGAGGAGCAGCGCCTGCGCCGGGCGGCCCACCTCGGCGAGCTGGTCGGCGGTGAGGAAGCGGTGCTCCTCGTTGCACACGAGGATCGGCGCCTTCACCTCGAGCGCATCGCGCAGGCCGTCGAGGCGCAGCACCGTCGCCTGCAGCAGCGAGTGCTTTCCCAGCAGCCGCAGCAGCGGCTTCGGATAGTGCTCGCGCGAGAGCGGCCAGAGCCGCGTGCCGGAGCCGCCGGAAAGGATGACTGGCTGCAGCGCTTGTCGCGTCTCTTTCATTCCCCGGGGAGATTATCGCAGAGGTGCTATCTTCGACCGGATGCGGCTCGCCATCGTGCGCCAGCGCTACAACCCGTTCGGCGGCGCCGAGCGCTTCGTCGCGCGCGCTTTGCCGGCGCTCGAGCGCGCGGGCTCCGACGTGACATTGATCACGCGCGCCGCCGAAGGCTGGGCGGCGCGGCGCGTGCTTAACGTGAACCCGTTCTATCTCGGCAAGGTGTGGCGCGACTGGTCGTTCGCGCGCGCCGCGCGCTCGGCGTGGCGGCGCGAGAGCTTCGACCTCGTGCAGTCGCACGAGCGCATCCCGGGCTGCGATGTCTATCGCGCCGGCGACGGCGTGCACCGGCGCTGGCTCGAGCTGCGAAAGCGCCGCGGCCGCGCCGCGGAGCGGCTCGGCATCGCGCTCAACCCCTACCACCACTATGTCTGCCGCGCCGAGAAGCGCATGTTCGAGCACCCGCGGCTGCGCGCCGTCATCTGCAACTCGAAGATGGTGCGCGACGAGATCCGGCGCGGCTTCCGTATCGCGCCGGAGAAGCTGCACGTCATCTACAGCGGCGTCGATCTCTCGCACTTCAGCCTGCCGCGGCGCCGCGAGCTGCGCGAGCGCGCGCGAGACGAGCTCGGGGTGCGGGCGCGCGAGACGCTCTTCCTGTTCGTCGGCTCGGGGTTCGCGCGCAAGGGGCTGGACTGCGCCATCGACGCCCTCGCGCTGGCCGATCGCCCCGCCTATCGGCTCGGCGTGGTCGGCACCGACCGCCATGCGCCGCGCTATGCCGAGCGCGCGCGCCAGGCGGGCCTCGGCGAGCGCGTGCGCTTCCTCGGCGGGCGCGAGGACGTGCGGCCGCTCTACGCGGCGGCCGATTGCTTTATCCTTCCCAGTCGCTACGACCCCTTCCCCAACACCGCTCTCGAAGCGCTCGCCATGGGACTGCCCGCCCTGGTGAGCTCGCGCTGCGGCGCCGCCGAGGTGATCGAGCGCGGCGTGAACGGCTGGGTCTGCGAGCCCGATGATCCGGTGCGCCTCGCGCGGCTGATCAGCGAGGCGGGCGAAGCGGTCGATCGCGCCGACATGGCGGCCGCTGCGCGGGCGAGCGCCGAGCGCTTCGGCATCGACGCAATGGCCGAGCAGCTCGTCAACCTGTACAAGAAGCTGACGCCTTGAGCATTCCCCTGACCAGCCGACAGCTCTACACGCGGCTGCTCGCCTATGTGCGCCCGTACGCGGCCATGTTCGGGCTGGCCGTGCTCGGCATGATGGCGGCGGCGGCGACCGAGCCGCTCTTTCCCGCGCTCATCAAGCCGCTGCTCGACGGCGGTTTCGCGAAGCAGGCGACGCACCCGCCGATCGTGTTCGCCGGCGCGATCGTCGGCATCTTCGTGCTGCGCGGCATCCTGACCTTCACCTCGTCGTATCTCCTCAACTGGGTGGCGAACAAGGTGGTGCTCGACCTGCGCGGCGCCATGTTCGCGCGCCTTGTGCGGCTGCCGACGCGCTTCTTCGACGACCAGGCCTCGGGCAACCTGCTTTCCAAGGTCGCCTACGATGTCGCGGGGGTGTCGGGCGCCGCGACCGTGGTCCTCACGGTGGTCGTGAAAGACTCGATCGCGGTGATCGGCCTGATCGGCTACCTGCTCTATCTCAACTGGAAGCTCACGCTGATCGCGCTGGTCATCGCGCCGCCGATCGGCGTCACGGTGCGCCTGATCTCGAAGCGCCTGCGCCGCATGTCGCGCGGCGTGCAGCGCTCGATGGGCGACCTCGTGTCGGTGCTGCAGGAAGCGATCGAGTGCCACAAGGTGGTCAAGATCTTCGGCGGGCAGGACTACGAGGCGCGCCGCTTCGAGGGGACGGCCAGGGCGCTGCGCGGGTTCACGATGCGCGGCGACGTTGCCGCGGCGCTGTCGACCCCGATCACGCATTTCTTCGCGGCGGTCGCGCTCTCCGTCGTCGTGTACATCGCGCTGCACGACTCGCTCGCCGACCGCTCGAGCGTGGGCGCGTTCGCCTCGTTCATGACCGCGGCGATGATGCTGCTCGCGCCGATCAAGCACTTGACGGAGGTCAACACGCCGCTGCAGCGCGGGCTCGCCGCCGCCGAGAGCGTTTTCGGCCTGATCGACACGCCGACCGAGGAGGACCGCGGCAGCATCGCCATCGGCCGCGCGCGCGGCGAGGTGAAGTTCGAGCGCCTCGGCTTCTCTTATCCCGGTCGCGCCGAGCCGGCGCTGTCCGGCATCGACCTGCACATCCGCCCCGGCGAGAAGCTGGCGCTCGTCGGCCCCTCCGGCGGCGGCAAGACCACGCTCGTCAACCTCGTGCCGCGCTTCTATTCGCCGGGCTCGGGACGGATCCTGCTCGACGGGCACGACGTGCAGACACTCACGCTCGAGAGCCTGCGCGCCAACATAGCGCTCGTCAGCCAGGAGGTCGTGCTCTTCAACGATTCGATCTACGCCAACATCGCCTACGGGCGAATGGGTGGCACGGCCGAGCACGAGGTCGTTGCCGCGGCGGAAGCGGCACACGCGATGGCCTTCATCCGCGAAACACCCGAGGGTCTCAATACCCTCATCGGCGAGAACGGCTTGCGGCTGTCCGGCGGCCAGCGCCAGCGCCTCGCCATCGCGCGCGCGCTGCTTAAGGACGCGCCGGTGCTGATCCTCGACGAAGCGACTTCCGCGCTCGATTCCGAATCCGAGCGCCACGTCCAGGCGGCGCTCGAGACCCTGATGCGCGGAAGGACAACCATCATCATCGCCCACCGGCTCTCAACCATCGAGCGCGCCGATCGCATCGCCGTGCTCGAACGCGGGCGCGTGGCCGAGCTCGGCAACCACGCGGAGCTGCTCGCCAAGGATGGAATTTACGCGCGCCTTTACCGAATCCAGTACGCCACCGAGCGCGCCGCGGCCTAGTCGGTAGGATAATCGCACCATGCTTATCGTCACCGGCGGAGCCGGCTTCATCGGCTCGAATTTCGTCGTCTCGACCATCATGGAAACGGCCGAGACGATCCTCAACCTCGACAAGCTGACCTACGCGGGCAGCCTCAAGAGCCTCGACGTGCTGCGCGGCGACCGGCGACACAACTTCGTGCAGGGCGATATCTGCGATCGCGACCTGGTGCGCAAGCTGCTGCGGCTGCATAAGCCGCGCGCCATCGTGCATTTCGCGGCGGAATCGCATGTCGACCGCTCGATCGAAGGGCCCGCGGAATTCGTGCAGACCAACGTGGTCGGCACCTGGAGCCTGCTCGAGGAAGCGCGTTCCTACTGGCAGGAAGAACGCGACGCGGGCTTTCGCTTCCTCCATGTCTCGACCGACGAGGTCTACGGCTCTCTCGGCCCCGGTGACGCGGCGTTCACCGAGGAGACTCCCTACGCGCCGAACAGCCCGTATGCGGCCTCCAAGGCCGCGTCGGACCACATGGTGCGGGCGTACCACCACACGTACGGCCTGCCGACGCTGACCACGAACTGCTCGAACAACTACGGTCCGCGGCAGTTTCCCGAGAAGCTGATCCCGCTCTTCATCCGCAACGCGCTCGCCGGCGAGCCGTTGCCGGTATACGGCGACGGGCGCAATGTGCGCGACTGGCTCTATGTCGGCGATCATTGCGCGGCGGTGCGCCTGGTGCTCGCCAGGGGGCGCGTCGGCGAGACCTACAATATCGGCGGGGAAAACGAGATCGTGAACATCGAGCTCGTGCGCACGCTCTGCGCCATGCTCGATCGCGTGCAGCCGCGCCGCGGCGGCAGCTACTCCGACCTCATCACTTTCGTGAAGGACCGCCCGGGCCACGACCGGCGCTACGCGATGAACATCGGCAAGATCCGTCACGAGCTCGGCTGGGAGCCCAAGGAGAGCTTCGAGTCGGGACTGGAGAAGACCGTGCGCTGGTACGTGGAAAACGCTTGAAAGGCATCCTCCTAGCCGGCGGGTCGGGCACGCGGCTCTATCCCCTGACTCAGGTGGTCTCGAAGCAGCTGCTGCCGGTGTACGACAAGCCGATGGTGTATTACCCGCTCTCCACGCTGATGCTCGCCGGCATCCGCGACATCCTGGTCATCTCCACGCCGCAGGACACGCCGCGCTTTCGCGAGCTGCTCGGCGACGGAAGCCAGTGGGGGCTGCGCCTGTCCTATGCAGTGCAGCCGAAACCCGAAGGCATCGCGCAGGCGTTCCTGATCGGCCGCGAATTCTGCGGCCGCGAGCGTATCGCGCTCGTGCTGGGCGACAACATCTTCTTCGGCCACGATCTCGCGAGGCTGATGCAGCGGGCCAGGGAGCGCGAGCGCGGCGCGACCGTGTTTGCCTATCCGGTGCAGGATCCGGGCCGCTACGGCGTGGTCGAGTTCGACGAGCGCGGCAAGGCGCTCTCGATCGAAGAGAAGCCCGCGCGGCCGAAGTCGCGCTACGCCGTCACCGGCCTCTACTTCTACGACTCGCGCATCGTCGACGTCGCCGCCGGCCTCAAGCCCTCGGCGCGCGGCGAGCTCGAAATCACCGACGTCAACCGCGCCTACCTCGAGCGCGGCGACCTGGAGGTCGTGCCGATGCAGCGCGGCATGGCCTGGCTCGACACCGGCACCTTCGAGGCCCTGCTCGAGGCGGCGAGCTTCATCGAGACCATCGAGCGCCGCCAGGGCCTGAAGATCGCCTGCCCCGAGGAAGTCGCCTACCGCATGGGCTTCATCGACGGCCGGCAGCTCGAGTCGCTCGCGCGCAGGCTCGAGAAAAGCGGCTATGGCGAATACCTGCTGCGCGTGCTATCCGAGCGTCTCTTCTAGACCATGGAATTCACCGACCTGAAGGCGCAGTACCGCGTGCTGAAGAAGGAGATCGACGCGCGCATCCAGCGCGTGCTCGAGCACGGCCAGTACATCCTCGGCCCGGAGGTGCGCGAGCTCGAGGAGAAGCTCGCCGCCTGGACGGGAGCGAAGCACTGCGTCACAGTCGCCTCCGGCACCGAAGCGCTGCTCATCGCGCTCATGGCGCTCGATGTGAAGCCGGGCGACGAGGTGATCACCACGCCATTCACCTTCGTGGCCACCGCCGAGGTGATCGTGCTGGTCGGCGCAAAACCGGTGTACGTGGACGCCGAGGAGCGAACGGCGAACATCGACGCGTCGAAGATCTCCGCCGCCATCACGCCGCGCACTCGCGCCATCATGCCGGTCTCGCTCTACGGCCAGCCCGCCGACATGGACGAGATCAACGCCGTGGCGGCGCGCCACCGCATCCCGGTCATCGAGGATGCCGCGCAGAGCTTCGGCGCGACCTACAAGGGACGCAAGAGCTGCAACCTGTCGGCGATCGGCTGTACCAGCTTCTTTCCCTCCAAGCCGCTCGGCTGCTACGGCGACGGCGGCGCGATCTTCACCCACGACGACGCGCTCGCGCAGGCGATGCGCGAGATCCGCGTGCACGGCCAGAGCGGCCGCTACAACCACACGCGCATCGGCGTCGGCGGCCGCATGGACTCGATCCAGTGCGCCGTGGTGCTGGCCAAGCTCGGGCGCTTCGACTGGGAGATCGAGCGGCGCATCGCGCTCGGCAAGCGCTACGACTCGCTCCT
>CAYZFN010000100.1:0-34302 GCA_964477695.1 uncultured Enterobacteriaceae bacterium
CGTTCGAGCGCTGCGCGCCGATCGGCGTCGACGAATTCCGCACCCTCAACCGCTGCCTGGACGATGCCATCGCCCACGCGGTCACCGAGTTCTCCGGCCGGCGCGACGTCCTGCTCGAGGAAAAGAGCGCCCGCACGCTGAGCGAGCGGCTCGGGTGCCTCGCGCACGAGCTGCGCAACCTGGTCCACAGCGCCACGCTCGCGCTCACCGCGCTCAAGGCGGGCCAGATGGGTCTCGGCGGAGCGACCGCCACGGTCCTGGACCGCAGCCTGATCGGGCTGCGCGCGCTCATCGATCGCTCGCTCAGCGAGGTGCGCTTCACCGCGCGAATGCCTGCGCGGCGCCGCCTCCTGTCCGTCGCGAGCCTGGTCGCCGAAGTCAGGCTCTCGGCCGCGCTCGAAGCTCAGTCGCGTGGCTGCGGCTTCGCCGTCGCCGGCGTGGAGCGCGATCTCGCGGTCGAGGCCGACCGCGAGCTCTTGCTCTGCGCACTGGGAAACCTGCTGCAGAACGCCTTCAAGTTCACCGCGCCGCGCAGCGAAGTCGCGTTGCGCGCCCGCGCCGAGGCCGGCCGCGTCCTGATCGAGGTCGCGGACCACTGCGGCGGCCTGCCGCCCGGCAAGGCGCAGCGACTGTTCGCGCCTTTCGTGCAGGACCACGCCGACCGCTCCGGCCTCGGATTGGGTCTCGTGATCGCGCGCCGCTCGGTCGAGGCGAGCGGCGGGCGTCTCAGCGTGCGCGACATGCCCGGCAAGGGCTGCGTTTTCACCATCGACCTCGCCCGGCGCTCGCTGCCCGAAACTCCGTCCGCTAGCGGACACTGACGTAAAATGGCACACGATGGGCATTAAGCGCACGGCCTCGAGCACACCGAAGGACAACGCGCTTCTCGCTGCGCTGCCCGAGGACGTTTACCAGGCCCTGCTGCCCTTTCTCGAGCCCGTGCCGCTGCCGCTCGGAATGGCGGTGTACGAATCGGGCGGGAAGCAGGGCTACGTGTACTTTCCGACGAGCGGCATCGTCTCGCTGCTCTATGTGCTGGAAGACGGCTCCTCCGCCGAGATCGCGGTCACCGGCAACGAGGGCCTGGTCGGCATCAGCCTGTTCATGGGTGGGGAGACGACGCCGAGCCGCGCGGTGGTGCAGAGCGCCGGCCAGGCCTATCGCCTCAGGGCTGCCGTGCTCAAGGAGCGCTTCGAAAGGGGCGGGGTGCTGCAGCACCTGCTGCTGCGCTACACGCAGGCGCTCATCACGCAGATGACGCAGACGGCGGTGTGCAACCGCCACCACTCGGTGGACCAGCAGCTTTGCCGCTGGCTGCTGCTCAGCCTCGACCGGTTGCCCGCCAACGAGCTGGTGATGACGCAGGAGCTGATCGCCAACATGCTCGGCGTGCGCCGCGAAGGCGTCACCGAAGCGGCCGGGAAGCTGCAGGCCGAGGGCCTGATCGAGTACCGCCGCGGCCGCATCACCATCCTCGACCGCGCGCACCTCGAAGCGCGGGTCTGCGAGTGCTACTCGGTGGTGAAGAAGGAATACGAGAGGCTGCTCCCGGCGGGCTTGCTCGCCGCCTGAGCCGCATTTGTCGGCAGGGACGAAGCCTACGCCGCCGCCGCGTTCGCTAGCGCACAGATCGCCCCTTGCCGGGCGAATAGCGTGGGCATATGACGGACGTGAAGCTTTCGGTGCTCGTCCACCCGGAGGACGGCTACGAGTGGTCAACCCTCCTGCTCGCGAAGGCGAATTGCGACGGCACGCTCGAGCTGCTCACCCGCGCCTGGGAGCGCCTCCTCGGCTACGGGCGGCGCGAGCTCGACGGTAAGGCGCTCTCCGAGCTGATGGTCGCGGAGCGCAGCGCGGACGGGCTGATCGCACCCGCCGTTGCCGCAATTTTCGACGAGCGGAGCATGGCCAGCGTCGACCTCACGCTTCGCTGCCGCAGCGGCGCGAGGAAGTCGCTCAGGCTGCATCGCCGCCTTCACGCGTCGGCGCACGCCATCTACATCGTCGGTGAGGACCAGCCGGCGATCTGACGCTCGGCCTCCTCCCGCACAAGGCTCCGATCACTCGGGCGCTCGGACCGAGACGCCGAAGTTCATCGTCTAAGGGATGTAGAGCACCTGGAGGCGGATCTCCTTCAGCCGCTTCGCCTGCAGCGCGTCGACCGGCAACTCGGCCTCCACGGCCTGTGTAGACTCCTCCCCGGGATCGAGCCGGTCCTACGACCCATTGGACGACGACGCCCTGAGCGACGGCTCGCTGCGGTTGGCCTCGAGGGGATGGGCTTGCCCTCGCTGTCGATGTAGAGCAGCTTGCCGCCGAGCAGGCGCACGCTCTGATCGCTCGACACGTTGGTGAGGACGAGCTTGCCGGTGAGCCGCGCCGGCGTGTCGACGCGCCCCGAGCCATTCTCGACACGCTCGGTGACCGCGATCTCGGTCATCTCGCCGCTCAGGATGCCCGCCTTGACCTTCAGGGAATTCGGCGTCACGGCGTAGACCTTGTCTTTCACTTCGGCCGTCGGGGTGGCGGGGCGCGGCGAGCAGCCTGCCAAGCAGCGCCGCGGGCGCCTTAGAGCGCCGGGCGATCTGCGCTGCCGGCGGGCAGATCGACCACGACCAGTACGTCGTCGCCGAAACGACCGACGCCGAGCTGGGTCATCAATCGGCTTTCCTGCGCTTCGGATTCGAGCCGCAGCAGGCAAAGCGCCCGGCGTGTCGAAGCCTCGGCCATGGTCAGTATTTCGATGTGCGTGACCTTGCCGAATTCGGCGCAAAGCTCGCCGATCGCGGATCGCAGGCTGGCGGTGTCGCGGCAGCCGGCCAGGGACTCGAGCCGCTCTCGCATGAGCTATCTGACCCGCAGGTTGTTCTCGACCGATTCCACGCCGCCGACCGCCCGGGCGACCTCGCCCGCTTTCGCGACGTTGGCCGAACTATCCACGAAGCCGCTGAGCTGAACGACCCCCTTATAGGTCCCGACGCCGATCTCGAACACCTTGAGCGTCGGCTCGTTGAACATCGCGGTCTTCACCTTCGTGGTGATGGCGGCATCGTCGATGTACTGGCCGGTGCTTTCCTGCTTCGCCGTCGATGCGCAGCCCAGCGCGAACAGCAGCAGGGCGGCGGCGAAAAGAGCGGAGCAACGCTTGAGCAGGCTCATGACGATCTCCCAATCCATGGTTGACTTTGGCCATTGTGAGCTCTTTCGGCGTGCGAATTCGGTGCGCCAGCGTACAGTGGCCAGCCGCATCAGCGAACATAAAAAAGGACCCGGGCGGGTCCTTTTTTTCATCGGCTGCGGAGCGGCTATTTTTTCGGGAAGTCCAGGATGATGTTCACCCGGCGGTTTTCCTGCCGTCCCTCGACGCTCGTGTTGTAGGCGACGCGCCGCGTGCCGCCGAACCCTGCCGTGGAGAGGCGGGCCCGGTCCACGCCGAACTGAGTCACCAGGTAGCTCACCACGCTCTCTGCGCGGCGCTGCGAGAGCTGCATGTTTTGCGCGGCGGTGCCGCCCTGCTGGTTGCTCGTGTGGCCCTCCACGGTCGCGGTGACGCCGGGGTGCGCCTTCATGAAATCCGCCACCTTGCGCAGCTCCTCGCGGTACTGCGAGCGAACTTCGGCGCGGTTGGTGTCGAACTCCATCTCCATCGCCATGGTGATCCGGTCCGGGACCGCCGCCATTCCCTCGATATCCGTCGCGCACGCGATGATGGCGTTGATCCGCCGGTTCTGCCGCCGGCCCTCTTCGGTCTTGTTGTCGCCGATCGGGCGTGTCTCGCCGTAACCCGCGCTCTTCAGCCGCGAGCGGGCGATGCCGCCGCGATCCACGAGGTAGGTCACCACGCTCTCGGCGCGGCGCTCGGACAGCTTCATGTTGTCCTCGGCATTGCCGACCTCGTCGGTGTGGCCCTCGATCACCGCCGTGGTGTTCGGATACCTGCGCATGAAGATTCCCACCTTGTCGATCTTCTCCTCGGACTCGCGCTGCACGGTCTTCTGGTTGATCTCGAACTGGATGTCGAGGATGCTGCAGTACTGCTGGGTCTTCGCCACGACCGGCACGACGATCAGCACCGGCGCAGGGGCCGGCGCTGCCGCGACCGGCGCCACGGAGGGCGGCGGCGTCTCGGCCCGCGGCGCCGGCTTCTCGACGCCGAACCGGTAGACGAGGCCGACCGTCAGCATGTCGATATTGCCCTTGTTGCCGATCGCGTCGTTCACGCGATAGCGTTCCCACTCGCCGCGCAAGCCGAGCGCCGGCGTGAAGGCGTACTGCAGGCCGAGGCCGAGCTTGTAGTTGCCTTCGCTCTCGCTCGGGCTCGTGTCGCCGGTGATTCCGACTCCGCTGAACTTGGCTTTGGTCTCCGTGTAGGTCAGGCCGACGCGCCCGAGCACGGAGAACTTTTCCGTGATCGGCATGATGCCGAGCGCATCGATGTTCCCGCCCTGGAACTTGGCCGAGCCCACCTGCGAGCCGGAAGCGGTATTCGCCGTGTAGCCGAACTCGCCGAGCTTGAAGTAGCCGGCCTCGAGCGCGAAGTTCCGGGTGAACTGCTTGCCGGCAAAAAGCTTGAAGCCGGTGTCGCGGTCGTCGTCGTCGATCGAAGTCACGCCCGGCAAGCCGGCCCTGATCCGCTCGTCGTTGATCTTCGCTCTGGACTGGCCGATGCCGATGCCGCCGTACCAGCCCGAGTCCTGCGCAGTGGCCGCCTGGCTCGTTAGCGCCGCAAATCCCGCCAGGCCCAGGGCGCCCATCGCTTTCATGATCTTCATCTTCTTCTCCATTGGTCGCTCGTGCGCCTTACGGGGCAGGAACGTTGATGACGGTATTGACCATCGTCACCGAAGCGTTCAGGGCGAGGGCCCTGCCGTTCAGCGTGGTGATCGTGGCATTGCCGGCGGTCGAGAGAGTGGTCGCTGCCGACGAGATGATCGTTCCCACCATGGTGCCGCCGCCGGCCGCGTTGATGGTGGCGGAGCTGCCGACCTGCCAGAAGATGTTCTTCGGCTGCGCGCCGCCGGCGAGGATGACGCTGCGCGGCGCTCCCGCGGCGCCGACCGTGAGCGTGCTCGCCGTCTGGAAAACCCAGACCGCATTGGCATTGCCGCCGGCATCGAGCGTGAGGTCGGAGCCGGTGAGCAGGAAAGCGCCGCTGGCAGTCTTGTAGATGCCCGGCGCGAGCGTCAGCCCGCCGAGGTTGGCGCCTGGGTCCGCCGCGCCAGGTCGTCCCGCGAGGTCGTTGAACGCCGCGAGAGCGGCGGCGGCGGCGGCCGTTGCCGATGACATCGTGGCTGCGGTTCCTTCAAGGGGACATGTGATCGTCGGCGGTGGAGCGTCCGTGACGATCGTCCCGTTCACGGCTCCGAGATTCAGCGCCGTTTCCGTATAGGTACATCCTGCCGCCGCCGGCGGAGGCGTATAGGCGACGGAGTTATCGTGGAACCCGGTCATGGTGGTGGAGGCCCCTGTCGTGCCGATCGAGACCGGCTGTCCCTGGGCTCCGACGATCACCGTCGAGGTCCCTTGGTTCGTCATGCCGGCGCCACCGCCGAAGCCGCCGAACGCCGCAGCCGCGCCGAGAGCTGGTGCTGCGCCTGCCGGCCCGGGGCTTCCACCGGAACCGCTGCCGAAGATCTGTCCATCATCGCCCTGGTTTCCGCATCCGGCCAGCAAGCCGACAGCGACGGTCGCCAGGAACCACAGACGCACTCTGGGATTGCTTCCGTACTTGTCCATCGACTTCCCTTTCTTTCCAATTAGGCGGCGAGCGAAAAGCTCGTCGGGTTGCTGAACGCTTATCCGCCATTCCCCGACACGCCTCTGTGCGCTGTCGCACAGAGGCGACAAGTCCGAAACGCGCGTGCGCCGGATCGGTTCGCCGGCGCACAGAACAAAAAAAAGCCGTCTCGCGACGGCTCGCTCGATCTCCGTTAACCTACGGCTGCGTCACCGCGTTCTGAGCCAGATTGACCGCCGTGCCTGCGTACAGCCTGCCGTGTGTCGACGCACCATTCTTCAGGACGATCGATGTCTGAGACAGGATCACGCCGTTGAACTGCGCGGTCGTGCCGACATCTGCAGCAGCGAAGGTTGCCCAGTAGACGTTCTTGGCCAGCGCGCCGCCGGCCAGGATGATCTGCGCGCCCGAGCTCACGGTGAGGCCTTGCGCGATCTGGAAGATCCACACGTCGTTCGCGCCGCCGGTGAGGGTGACATTCGTCGGGATGAGCACCCCCGTGCCCCACTTGTAGACGGCGGGGCCGAGATTGAGGCCGCCGATGTTTCCGGCGCCCAGCTCGGTGTAATCGGCGGCTCGACTGTTGGCGTCGGTGTACGCGATGCCTTTCGCCGAGATGGCTGCCGTCAACAGAACCGGGTTCGTCTGCACACAGGGAAGGGGTCCCGCGGCGTCGACGCTGTAGGTCACTCCGGTGATTTCCACGCAGGTCAGGCCAACGCCTGCACCGGTGCCCGGGCTCAAGCCGACATCGCCCGTTACCGCGGAAGACGGCACGTCGGTGATCGCCGATTGAGCCAGGATCACGAAATTGGCGGCCGCTCCGAGATCCACCGGTGAGGGGCCGTGGCCGGCGCCGCCTACACCCGTGCCTGCGCCTGCAGCCGTGGGCATGCCTGTGGCTGTACTGGAAGCGTCTCCACCACCACTGCCGCATCCCGCGACAACGCCTGCGAGAACCAACGCCGCGAACCACATCGTTGCTTTCGAATTGTCTTCGTACTTGTTCATTTGAGGCCTCTTCGAGTTCGAACCGATGGCTCAGGCCACCTGTCGTTGAGACACTTATGCGCCTTTGCCTCGCCGTCGACTGTGCGCTGCAGTACTTAGCGCGGTGAATATCGGAAGAGCGATGCGCCTTGTGCGCCGGCCGACAAAAGAAAAAGGACCCACGCGGGTCCTTTCTCATTTCTGCCGGCAAGAAATTCTCTTCCGGCCGCGTTCTCAGGTCAGCTCATTTGCGTTCCTGGTCGTCGAAGCCGAAGGGCTTCGCGCCCTGCCCGTGGTCCCTGTCGTTGTCGCCGTGATCGCCATCGTCATCCTCGTCGTCGCGATCGCCGTCGTGCCCATTCTTGTCGCAGTGCTGCTTGTGGAGCTGGATGTTGCCGCCGCTGAGCGTGCCTGATGCGCTGTAGCCGTTCGAGAGCGAGATCTTGAAGAGATCGTGGTTCCTGCCCGGCTCGCCGTTGTCGGTGACATCCACCGTGTACGCACCGGCGACGCCGTCGATGGTGGCTGTGCCTTCGATATGACGGGTCTTCGCGTCGAGCGCGACATACGCCGTGACGCCGGTTCCCTTCACCTTCAGGCCTTCGCCGTGATCGATGTAGGTCAAGTGGCCGCGGAACGCGCCGTTCCGGATCCCTGCGGTGACGCCGAAGGTGGCCCTGCCGTATTCGGCTTCGACGTAGCCGCCGCCGCTCACTCGGTCATCCGAGCAGGAGCGCGGGCCCGGCGCGGGTCCTGGTCCCGGTCCCGACACGGCCGCGCAGCCGATGGCCGCGGTGCCGGTGATCGTCGCGCCGGCTTGCGCGAAGTCGCTGCCGAGCAAAGTGCCCCGGGTCAGCGTCGTGGCCGCACCGGCGAGGAGAGTTCCTTTGAGGTTCGAATCGGTCAGCGTCGCGGCTTCGGCGACCCACCACGTGACGTTGCAGGCCTGCCCGCCGCCTGCCATGACCACCGAAAAGTTCGTTCCCGTGAGAGCGCCGGTAGGAAGTGCGGGCGGAGTGGCGATGGTGGACCCGATCTTGAAGGTCCAGATCGCGGTCGGTGGCCCGTCAAGCGTCAGTACGCCGGTCAACGCCGCTGCCGCAGGGAAGCAGTAGGTACCCGGCGCAAGCGTCATGCCGCTGAGGGTGCCGGTCAAGGTCGTGCAAGCGTCGCCCGCCTCTGGCGAGAGCGCCGCGTACCTGGCGAGGAAGGCAGCGTAGGCGTCCTTGGCAGCCTGATCTCCCACGTGGACTCCGCTCGCAGGACAACGGACCAGGGTGACTGCGCCGGGGGGGACGTCGCTCGTTGCCTGATTCGTCCCGACCTGCCCCGTGATGTTGCCGTCGGTGCAGCTCACCGCCGCGTTGCCGAGCACCGCGAAGCCAGCCGCAGCGCCTGGCGGTGGCGCGCTCTGCGCGAATGCGGCTTGCGTCAGCAGAGCGAGCAAACAGGCGGAGAAATACTTCTGACATGCGTTCATTGCGTCACCTCTCTGGTTTTTTCTTCACGAGGGGAGCAGCCCTCGAAGGGTTGCGGATCCCGTCGCAGGGCGCAGTTATCCTCTTGTCGCGGCGAACCGACTGTGCGCCGGCGTACATACGCCGGAGCCGCCGCGTCTAGCGGCCGAACGCCGGCTGGTTCGAGCTGAGCTCGAAATTTCCCGCGCCGCGCTCGACGGCGATCAGGCTCAGGAGCGGAGTGAGCTGCTCGCGCTGCTCCAGCGGCACGCGCGCGGTGGCGAGGTAGCGAGGCGGCGCACTGTTCGACCACGTGCCTTCGCCTTCGAGCTCGAGCGGCCCCGCGAGCGTGCGCAGCGCGGCGTGCATCGCCGGGCCGGCGGCCTTGAAGTGCAGCTCGTAGTCGCCGAGCGGCGAGACGGGCGTCAGCGCCGAGCCGGCGGCGCGCCACTGCAGCGTCGCGTCGCCGTCCATCCGGCCGCGCCCGAGAGAAAGGTGCGGGATATCGACAGCCAATTCTCCGGTCAGGCGAAGCGGCGCGAGCCTCGGCATGCCGAGGCCGAGCGCGGCGGCCGGCAAATGCAGGCCGGCGCCCGCGATCTCGATGCGCGAAAGCGAGATCGTGACCGGGAACGGCTTCGCCGCCTCGTCGAGCTCGACTTCGACGACGAGCCGCCCGCGCAGCAGCGACCCGGGCCGCACGCGCCACGCGATGCGCTTGGCGACACCGGTGGTGCCGTGCGCATCGCGGATCTCGATCCAGCCCGCGCCGGACCACAGGCTGCCCTGTGCGCCGGCAAGGCGCAGCCGGCCGTTGCTCGCGCGCTCCAGGCGGGCGTCGATCAGCGTCGCCGGCGCGAGCGCGATCAATGCCGCAAGGAAGACGCCGATGCCAAAGGCGGGCAGAGTCCAGCGCATTACGGTGTGCCGGCGCGAGCGAGCGTCGCGCTCGCGCTGACCATGCCCGGCGCGGCCAGGGCTTCGACGCGCGCCGTGTCGAGACGCACCTCCTGCGCCTGCAGGGCGTCGATCCAGCCGAGCCAGTCGGCGAAGGACACGGCGCCGAAGGCGATCGTTACGTGATCGGCATCCGGCGCATCCATACGAGTGAGCGCGCCGGACAGCCGGGCGGCATCGACGCGCGCCTGCACCAGCGCGCGCAGATCGCCCGGCGAGGCGGTCGGCGGGGGCGCCGCGCGCAGGCGCTGCTGCTCGGCGGCTTGCTGGTCGAGGACCGCGGCCTGCGTGCGCAGCGTCGCGACGCTCGCCCGCAACTGGCCGCGAGCGCGGTCGGCCGAGTGCAACAGCAAGAGGTAGCAAGCCGCAGCCAGGATCGCCGCCAGTACTGCGATGATCCGGCGCTCGCGCGGCGGGCGCGATTGCCACAGCCGGCGCAGCGCTTTCACAGGGGGCGCACCGTGATGAGCTTCGCGCCGGCGACGTCGACGATCAGGCCCGTCCGGGCAAGGCGCGCCGCGATGCGGCGCAGCTCCGCGTCTTCGGTCGCGGCGAGCTCGAGCGTCATGCGTCCGCTCTCGTAGGACACGGTGCGCAACGCGCCCGGGGGCAGCTCCTTCAGTCCGAGCGCCACTTTCGCGATCATCGGCGCGAAGTCGCCGCCGTCGGGCAGCGCCGCCCGGTGGCGCGCCAGCGCGAGCTGGCGGCGCATCTGCAGCGCCGGGTCCGCGACCGCGACGGCATCGGGAAAGGCGCTGCGAAAGCGCGCTTCCATCTGCGCGCGCACCGCCCGCTGCTCGCCGCCGAGGATCATCCAGTCGGCGAGGAGCGCGGCGCCGTGGAGGGCGAGCGCGGCGCCGGCGATCCAGCCGGCCCGCCGCAGGCTCGCCGCCGCCGCGGGGGTGACGCGCCAGCGGCGGCGCTCCTGCGCCAGGCTGATCCCGGCTTGCTCCGGCGCCGCGCGCCAGTCCCAGGCTCCGCCAGCACGCATCGGAATTCCGAGCTCGCGCTGCCAGGCCGCCAGGTCGGGCGATGTCCCGTAGACGGCGATGGCGTCCGGCCGCGCCTGCTCGAGCATCAGGCGCAGCGACAGCGGCGGCGTCGCCGGATCGCCGGCGTCGGTTGCCGCGCCTTCGAACTCGCCGCTGCGCACGAAGCCCTCCGCGCCGTTCCACGCCAGGCTCCATTCGCCGCTCGCACGCGGCAGCAGCAGGATCTCCGAATGGACTTCGTAGGCGCGCAGGCCGGCGGCCTCGAGCGCGTCGCGCCAGCGCTCGAGGCCCTTCCTGTCGAGCACCGCCACCGCATCGGCGCCGAGCCGGCTCACCTGGTTCGCCTCGGGCTCGGCGGCCGTGGCTTCTTCGACCGCAAAGGCGAGCAGCCGCGCGTCGCGCCGCCGCGCGCCCGGCGGCAGCTTGGCGCGCGTGATCAGCACCTGCGCCGCGGGAATGACGAGCTGGATGCGATGCGCCCCGCGCGGCAGCTCGGCGAGCGTGCCTTCGCCGCGGACCGATTGCAGCCCATCGATGAGCGCCCATTCGCAGCGCGACGGCCCATCGCCGAGCGGCGCATAGATGCGCAGCAGGCTCATGGATATTTCCGCCACACGACCGTCGGCCAGCCTGCCTGGGCTCGCGCGAGCAGCGCGCTGCCGCGCGCCTGCGCCTCGCCGATGGTCACGCGCACGTTCGCCTGGAAAAACTGGCTGGCGGTGGCGACGTCGTTGCCGTCCGCCACCGCGCCGGGCGGCAGCTGCGCGAGGAACTCGGTGAGGTTGCGGAAATACGCGCGGCTGCGCTGCGCGGTCAACGCGCGCGCATCGTCGAGATCCAGATCGCGCACGACGGCGGCGAGCACCTCGGGCGGGGCGGTATTGACGTTGAGCGCGGTGAAGCGCGGCAGCGCAGTCACGAACGGCCGCAAGCGCGCGCGCACGGCAGCGTCGAAGCCGGGCACCGCCGCCAGTTCATCGATATCGATAAGCGGCCGTTCGAGCTGCAGGCGTCGGTCGCGGACGGCTTCGGCGAGCGCATCGGGCAAGCCGAGAATCTCCAGCAGGCGCCGGAACTGCGCGACATGCCCGGGGTCCGCGGCTGCGCCGCGGACCAGGTTGTTCAGGTTGAAGAGGCCCTGCTGGTCGTCGATCTGCCCGGCGAGCTCGCCGTTGTCGAGCGGCACCGGCGGCAGGCGCATCGCCCAGGGCTCGCCCAGGTGATCGACGTTGCTCAGGCGCCGGTCGTCGTTGAGGATCGCGCGCGCCCAATCGACGCCGGCCTCGACGAGCGCCTGCGCCTGCGCGTGCTCCGCGGTGAGCTCGGCCTGGCGCGACCACGTGCTCTGCGAGGCGAGCATCGCCGCCGAGGCCATCGCGGCGAGCGCGACCACGCCCATCGCCAGCACCACGGCGACGCCGCGTTGCCGGGTTTTCATCATCTGAGCGAGAACACGCGCACGAGGTCTTCTCCCGAGGCGAGCACGAGGTGCAGCCGCACCGCCAGCGGGAGCGGTGCATCGCTCTCGGAGCGCGGCCACGCATCGACCCACTTGAGATCGGCGGCGAGGTATTGGAGCTCGAAGCGCGTCGCCGCGGACAGCACCGGATAGCGCGCGGGCGGGGCGTCGGCGGCGCCGGGCGCGACCTGCGAATCGGGCCACAGCGAAATTTCGATCTCGCGGTTCGCGTTGAGCGCGTAGGCGACCCAGCGCGGCCGGTCGTCGCCCCCCGGCGTGGCGAAGCGGCTGAACTCGAGGCGGCCGGCCGCGGCGCGCATGGGGCGCGGCGCCGAGAGCTGCACGTCGCGCTGGAAGCGCGAGAAGAACGCCGCCACCGTCCGCCACTTCTCGGTCTCCTGCCGGACCTGGTCGCGCGCATCGAGCACCGCGCCCAGCCCGCGGAACGACATCACGGCGAGCAGCGACAGGATGAGCAGCGCGCACATCAGCTCGATCAGCGTGAAGCCGCGCGGCCTCATTGGGTCCCCGGCGGCGGCTGCACCACGAATCCGGTGAGGCGCGCGAGCGCGCGCGACTCCTCGGCCGGCGCGGACACGAACACGTCGACGCGGCGAAACGCCGAGTTGGGCGTGGCGATCACCTCTTCGCGCCAGGCGAACACGACGCCGCCCTCGCCTTGCGTGCCGCGCGCGATGCCGAGCGGCAGCCAGTCGCCGCGCGCGCGGTGCTCGGCGAGGCGGTCCGCGGCGACCCAGCCCGCCAGGACGCGCGCGCGCAGCTCGCCGGCCGCGTTGGTTCCCTGCCCGGCCGCGCGCAGCGCCGCCATCAACGCAATCGACACGATGGCGAGCGCGACCAGCACCTCGACCAGCGTGAAGCCCCTATTCATGGATCCGTACCTCGCCGAGCGGCGAGGCGACGACGGTGCAACGCGCCGTGCCGAGCGACATCCGCAAGTCGTAAGCAAGCGAGCCGTACGGATCGAACTCGAGGCGCATGCCCTCGGCCGGCGCCAGGGCTTCGACGCGCAGGCCCGAGATCGCCATTCCCGGCGGCAGGCTGCGCGCGCGCAGCGAGTCCTCGCGCGACTCCGACCAGCCGGCATCGTCTCGCCAGCGCCAGAACCGGTACTGCGTGCGCTCCGCGGTCCAGGCGATCGGTTTCCCCGTAAGGCGCGACTCCAGGGCGGCAAGCTCGAGCAGCTGCGCGAGGCGTTCGGCCTCGACGCGCAGGACCCCGCGATCGTCGGGACGCGCGATCGCCACGGCCAGCCCGGCGCACAGCCCCATGACGAGCAGCACCACCAGCAGCTCGATCAGCGTGAAGCCGTGACGGCGGTTTTTCCGCAGATCAAAGGTTCCAGGAACCGATATCGGCATCGTTGCCTTCGCCGCCGGCCGCGCCGTCGGCGCCCGTGCTGAATACGTCGAGCTCGCCGCGCACGCCGGGGTTGAGGTACTGGTAGGGGCGCCCCCACGGGTCGTTCGGCAGCCGCTCGAGATAGCCGCCGGCCTTCCAGTTGGGCGGGAGCGGCGCCGAGGTCGGCCGCACGACGAGCGCCTGCAGTCCCTGCTCGGTCGTGGGATAGCGCTGGTTGTCGAGGCGATAGAGCTTGAGCGCCTGCATCAGGGTGGCGATGTCCTGCTTCGCCGCGATGGCGCGCGCTTCGTCCGGGCGGCTGATGATCTTCGGCACGATCAGCGCGGCGAGCACGCCGAGGATCACTACTACCACCATCACCTCGAGCAACGTGAAGCCGAGCCGCAGGTATCGCATTGAACCCCCTGCACTCAATTACGCCCAACGCCGCACACGGGCTGTACGGCACCGCACATACCGCGTATTGCGCGCGCTCTAGCATCGGCCTTCTTTGGCGGGTGACCAAGTTTGAAGAACTCCGCAACCCTCGCGGCGCTGGCGCTGCTCGCCATCGTGCTCGCGTACTGGACCTGGGCCTGGCTCGCACCGCCCGGCGCGCCGCGCGCGCCGCCCGCCGCAGACACTACCGGCAACGCCTCCTCTGCGGCCGGCCTGTTCGGGCGCGTCACGCAGGGCGCGGCTGCGTCCGGCGCGGTACGCCTGATGGGCGTAATGGCCGCCGCGAACGGCCGGCGCGGCCGCGCCGTGCTGCGGCTCGACGCGAAGACGAGCGTCGCGGTGCTGCAAGGCGACGAGGTCGAGCCGGGCCTGCGGCTCGCCGAGGTCCACGTCGATCACATCGTCCTCGAACGAAACGGCGCGCGCGAGACGCTCGCCTGGCCGCAGAAGGCGGGCAAATGAAGCTGCGCGCCGCGCTGGCTTCGCTCTTCATCTCTCTCGCCGCCGGCCTCGCGCTGGCCCAGTCCCCGCAATCCCCAGCGCCCGACACGCTCACGCTCAACTTCGTCAACGCCGACATCGAGGGCGTCGTGAAGGCGGTGAGCGACATCACCGGCAAGAACTTCGTGCTCGATCCGCGCGTGAAAGGCACCGTCAACATCGTTTCGGCGCGGCCGATTCCGCGCGCGCTGGTGTACGACGTGTTCCTCTCGGCGCTGCGGCTGCAGGGCTATGCCGCGGTCGAGGACGGCGGCGTGGTCAAGATCGTGCCGGAAGCCGACGCCAAGCTGCACCCGGGGCGCACGGTCGGGCCGAACGAGCGCCCGCGTGGCGCGGCGGACCAGATCCAGACCGAGGTGTTCACGCTGAAATACGAGTCGGCGGCGCAGCTCATGCCGATCCTGCGCCCGCTGATCGCCCCCGCGAACGCCATCGCCGTCTATCCGGCGAGCAACACGCTGGTGATCACGGACTACGCCGGCAACCTGCAGCGCATACGGCGGATCATCGAATCGATCGACCAGCCCGGCGGCAACGATCCGGTGGTGATTCCCCTGGCGCACGCCTCGGCGGTCGATGTCGCGGCGACGATCAACCGCCTTTTCGCCGAGCCCGCGCAGGCCGCCACGGCCGCCGCCGACACCTCGCAGCGCTTCGCGCTGGTGGCCGATACGCGCTCGAACAGCGTGGTGGCGCGCTCGGACAACCCCTCGCGCATCGCGCGGCTGCGCACGCTCGCCGCGCTGCTCGATTCGCCGACCAGCGCCGCCGGCAATCTGCACGTCGTCTATCTCAAGAACGCCGAAGCAGTGAAGGTGGCCGAGACGCTGCGCGCGATCTATCTCGGACAGACGCCCCCGGCGGCGGAGCCGCGGCCGATGGCCGTGGGCCTCGCCGCCGCGCCCGCCGGCGCGGCCGCGCCGATGGGCACGGCGCCGAGCGCGGGGCCGTACCCGGTCGCGCAGGCGGCCGTGCTGTCGGTCGGCATGATCCAGGCCGATCCGGCGACCAACTCGATCCTCATCAACGCGCCCGATGCGATCTACAACAACCTGCGCGCCGCGCTCGACAAGCTCGACGTGCGCCGGGCGCAGGTGTACGTCGAGGCTTTGATCGCAGAGATTACCGCCGACAAGGCCGCCGAGTTCGGCATCCAGTGGCAGCACCTGAGCGGCGCGGGCACGAACGGCACCACCGGCTTCGGCGGCACCAACTTCGGCGGGCCGGGCCAGAACATTTCGGCGATCGCGGCCAACCCGGGCACGGCCGGCCGCG
This sequence comes from uncultured Enterobacteriaceae bacterium, assembly GCA_964477695.1. GTDB lineage: Bacteria > Pseudomonadota > Gammaproteobacteria > Burkholderiales > SG8-39 > SCGC-AG-212-J23. Next base: position 15,190 of record CAYZFN010000100.1, read on the forward strand.
GCCTCAACGTCGGCGTCATCAAGGGCGTGGTGAACATTCCCGGGGTCGGCGAGGTGCTCAACCTGAACCTGCTGATCCGGGCGCTCGAGACCGACGACAACGCCAACATCCTGTCCACGCCGACGCTGCTCACCCTCGACAACGAGGAAGCGCGGATCATCATCGGCCAGAACGTGCCGTTCATCACCGGCTCGTACGCGGTGACCGGCGCGGCGACCACGCCGACGCCGTTCCAGACCATCGAGCGCAAGGACGTCGGCCTCACGCTGCGGGTGAAGCCGCAGATCTCCGAGGGCGGCACCGTGCGGCTGCAGATCTACCAGGAAGTCTCGAGCGTCGTCGACACGATCCTGCCCAACCCCGCCGGGGTGACCACCAACAAGCGGGCCGTCGAATCGACCGTGCTGGTGGACGACGGTCAGATCGTGGTGATCGGCGGGCTGATCCAGGATTCGGTCAAGGAAACGGTCGAAAGGGTGCCGCTGCTCGGCGACATTCCGATCCTCGGCGCGCTGTTCACTTACAGCACGCGCGCGCGCAGCAAGACCAACCTGATGGTGTTCCTGCGCCCGACGGTGCTGCGCGACGCGCAGCGCGCGCAGTCGCTCACCGACGAGCGCTACGACTATGTCCTGGGCGAGCAATCGAAGAGGAAACCGCCGCCCAGCCCGCCGCTGCCCGACATGGAATCGCCCACGCTGCCGCCACGATGATCCCGTACGCCTTTGCCAGGACCCACGGGGTGGTCGTCACTTCCCTGAAAGCCGACGGCGCAGAGGTCGCGGTGCGCGGCGACGCCCGCGCGGGCGGGCTGACCGAGCTGCGCCGCGCGCTCGGCGTGCCGCTCCGCGCGAGGCGCGTCGGCACGGACGAATTCGACCAGCTCGTCGCCGCGGCCTACAACGGCGCGGCCGCCGGCGCGGCGGCGCTCGCCGACGATCTGTCGCAGGACGTCGACCTCGCGCGCCTCCTGCAGGAGATCCCAAAGATCGCCGACCTCCTCGACAGCCAGGACGATGCGCCGGTGATCCGCCTCATCAATGCGCTGCTCACCCAGGCGCTGCGCGACGGTGCCTCCGACATCCATTTCGAGGCCTTCGAGACCCGCTCGGTGGTGCGCCTGCGCATCGACGGCACGCTGCGCGACCTGATCGAGCCGGCGCGCGCGCTGCACGGGGCGATCGTCTCGCGCCTGAAGATCATGGCGCAGCTCGACATCGCGGAGAAGCGCCTGCCCCAGGACGGGCGCATCGCGCTGCGCGTGGCCGGCAAGCCCGTCGACGTGCGCGTCTCCACCATCCCGACCGGGCACGGCGAGCGCGTGGTGCTGCGCCTGCTCGACAAGCAGGCCGGGCGGCTCGACCTCGCGCAGCTCGGCATGGACGAGGCGACCCTCGCGCACATGGACCGGCTGATCAAGGAGCCGCACGGCATCGTGCTGGTGACCGGGCCGACCGGCTCGGGCAAGACGACCACGCTCTACGCGGCGCTCGCGCGCCTCGACACCAGCGCGCTCAACGTCATGACGGTGGAGGACCCGATCGAGTACGACCTCGACGGCATCAGCCAGACGCCGATCAACGCGCGCATCGACATGAGCTTCGCGCGGGCGCTGCGCACCATCCTGCGCCAGGACCCCGACGTGGTGATGATCGGCGAGATCCGCGACCTCGAGACTGCGCAGATCGCGGTGCAGGCGAGCCTCACCGGCCACCTGGTGTTCGCGACGCTGCACACCAACGACGCGGTGAGCGCGGTGACGCGACTGGTCGACATGGGCGTCGAGCCGTTCCTGCTCGCCTCCAGCCTGATCGGGGTCGGCGCGCAGCGCCTGGTGCGGCGCCTTTGCCTGGAATGCAGAAGATCTTTTGCCCAAGGACAAAAAATCTACTACGCCGCAGTGGGCTGCCCGGCCTGCAACCGCTCGGGCTACCGCGGTCGCACCGGCATCTACGAGCTGCTGAGCGTCGACGACGAGCTGCGCCGCCTGATCCACGATCGCGCCTCCGAGCAGGCGCTGCGCGCGCACGTCGTCGCCCGCGGCATGAAATCGCTGCGCGAGGACGCCATGCGCTGGGCCGCGGCCGGGGTGATCAGCCTGGAAGAGGCCGTGCGCGTGACCGGAGCCGAATAGCGCCATGGAAGCGTTCCGCTACCGGGCGCTCGACGCCGGCGGCGCGACGGTTTCGGGCGTGGTGGAGGCCGAGACGCCGCGCGAAGCGCGCACGCAATTGCGCGCTCGGGGGCTGCTCCCTTCCGTCATCCAGAAGAATGCCCCGCCTGCGTGGGCACGCGGGCTTTCGGCCGCCGAGCTCAGCCTGCTCACGCGGCATATGGCGGCGCTCCTCGAATCCGGCCTGACGATGGAGCAGTCGCTCGCCGCGCTCATCGAGCAGGCCGAAGCGCCCCTGACGCACGAGGTGCTCTCCGGCGTGAAGGCCCAGGTCATGGCCGGCGCGTCCCTCGCCACCGCGCTCGGCAGCCACGCCCGCAGCTTCCCGGAGTTCTACCGCGCGCTCGTGCACGGCGGCGAGGAGTCGGGCGCGCTGCCCACCGTGCTCGCCCACCTCGCCGACTATCTCGATGGCCGCCAGGCGCTGCGGCAGAAGACTACCCTCGCGCTGCTCTACCCGGCGCTCGTCGCGCTCGTCGCCACCGCCATCGTCACCGGCCTGCTCGTCTATGTGGTGCCGCAGGTGGTGCAGGTGTTCCAGCAGTCGCGCCAGGCGCTGCCGCTGCTCACGCGCGCGCTGATCGCACTCAGCGCCTTCCTGCGCGCGGCCTGGCCCTTTCTTCTTCTTTTGCTCGTTGCAATCACCCTGGGAGCGCACCTGGCGCTACGCCGTCCCGTCCTGCGGCGGCGCTGGCATGCGCTGATCCTGAGGCTTCCCGGGCTCGGCCCGCTCGCGCGCGGCGTCGACACTTCGCGCTTCGCCAGCACGCTCGCCATCCTGGTCGGCGGCGGCGTGCCGCTGCTAGGCGCGCTCGCCTCCGGCGCGCGGGTGATGGGCAACGCCGTGATGCGCGAGGCGGTCGAGCGCGCGATCGAGCGTGTGCGCGAGGGCGTGAGCCTCGCCCGCGCGCTCGGCGAGACGCGCGCCTTTCCGCCGCTTCTCGTGCACCTCGTCGCGAGCGGCGAGATGAGCGGCAAGCTCGGGCAGATGCTGGAGCGGGCCGCGCGCCTCGAGACCCAGGCGCTCGAGCGGCGCCTGGCGGTGTTCCTCACGCTGCTCGAGCCGGCGATGATCCTCGTCATGGGCGCGGTGGTGCTGATGATCGTGCTCGCCATCCTGCTGCCGATCATCGAGATCAACCAGCTGGTGCGATGAATCGCCGCGCCTGGATCGCCGCCTGCATCGCGCTCTTTGGGCTGGCGCCGGCGGCGGCCGACCCGGTGGCGGTGCGCTTCGTGGAGGGAGTGACGCACGGGTTCCTCACGCTGCGCACGCTCGACCGGGCGCAGATCGCCTCGGGCGATCTTCTCCAGCTCGTGCGCGGCAGCCAGGTGGAAAGCCGCATGGTGTTCCGCTTCAACGACGGCTCGCTCCTCGACGAGACGGTGGTGTTCACCGAGGAGCGCGTCTTCACCCTGCAGAGCTACCGTCTGCTGCAGAAAGGCCCGCTGTTCGACGAAGATACCGAGATCTCGCTCGAGCGCGCTTCCGGCAAGTACCGCGTGAAGACCACGGCGCACGGCGGCGGCAAGGAGCAGGTGCTCGAGGGCACGCTGGCGTTGCCGGCGGACACCTACAACGGCATGGTGCTCAACATCGCGAAGAACCTGCGCAAGGGCGCCGCCGAGACCGTCCACATGGTCGCCTTCACGCCCACCGCGCGGATCATCGAGCTCGAAGTGACGCAGGCCGGCGAGCACAAGGTGCTGGTCGGCGAGCTCACCAAGACGGCGGTGCACTACGTCCTGAAACCGCGGCTGGGCTTCGGCCTCAGCGCCCTGGCCACCGTGCTCGGCCGCATGCCGCCGGACTCGCACGCCTGGGTCGTGACCGACGAGGTGCCGGCCTTCGTCAGGTTCGAGGGACCGCTGTATCCCGGCGGAGCGGTCTGGCACATCGAGCTCACCAGCCCGCGCTGGCCTGACTAGGGTCGAACTTGCGATGCCATGGGTCGTCCCTTTCATCCCGCACGGCCGTTCACTGCGCGCCAGCGCACATACTCAGGCGAGTCCGCAGCGCATCCTTGCCGGCATGCTCTATGCGATCGCCGTCATCCTGATTCTCCTGTGGCTGGTGGGGCTGATGTCCTCGGCCACCCTGGGTGGCTTCATCCACGTGCTGTTCGTGGTCGCCGTGATCATTATTCTGGTGGGAGTGATCACCGGGCGAAGGTCGATCTGATTGCCCGCCGGCGAACAGCACCGCGGCGGTGAAGCCGCGCCCGCCGAGGCGCGCGGCCGGGGGGCGACGAGACGTTGAACTACAGCGACAACGATCGCATCGAAGCGTTCAGCGATGGCGTCTTCGGCATCGCCATGACGCTGCTGGTGATCGAGATCAAGGTGCCGAGCCACGAGCTCGTCGCCGCGCGAGGGCTCGCGCTGTCGCTCGCGGCGCTCTGGCCGAGCTACCTCGCCTTCGTCATCAGCTTCGTCACGGTGCTGGTCATCTGGGTGCACCACCACCTGGTCTTCGCGTTGATCGAAAAGAACGACCCGCCGTTCCTTTACTGGAACGGCCTGCTGCTTCTCTGCGTCACCTTCGTGCCCTTCCCGACGGCACTGCTGGCGGAGTACCTGCTTCATCCCGACGCCCGGGTGGCGGCGAATCTGTACACCGGGACCTTCCTCGCAATCTCGCTTGCCTTCGCGGCGCTGTGGCGCCACGCCGCGGCAAGGCTGCTGCCCGGCGATCCGAGCAGCGCGAGAAAGCGCGAGGCGCGGCAGATCACGCGGCAATACCGCTTCGGCGCGCCGCTCTATCTGTGCGCCTTCGGGGTCTCGTTCGTGTCGGAAGCTTGGAGCGTCGCGCTGTGCCTGATGCTCGCCATGTTCTTCGCGCTCTGGCAGCCTACTGCCGCAGCGGCACGCTGAGGTAGAAGCCGAACACCGCGAACTCGTTGGTGTCCCCGTAGCGCGGAACGTAGATCGCGTTCAGCTTCACGCGGCCCAGGTCGTAAGTCAGGAGCGGCAGCGGCGCGATGAACGCGTCGCCGTGGTTATAGGTCGCGCTCTGGACGCCCCACAGCACGCCGCCGAGCCGCCAGCTGCGGCCGAGCTTGTACTGGTAGCCCATCCCGGCGATCTTCGCCGCCCGGCTCCCCGAATCGCGGTAGATGCCGGCCTCTACGAACTGGATGCCGCGCTCGTCCTCGTGGACCGTGTAGTTGAGACCGAGGCCGAGGTTGAGCTCGTTGTCCAGGCCCTTCCTGTGCACGCCCTCCCGGTCGGTGTGATACGAAAGGCCGTAGACCTGCACATTCAGATTGAGTCAGCCGCCCTCGTCCGCGCTCGCCGCGGCCGGCGCGCCGAAGGCGAGCGCCGCGGCGGCAAGGGGCGTCAGCGTCCAGCAGGGGCACGACCTCATTGGCGTCCTGCTGTTACTTGTGTATCGGATCGACCTTGTGCCGCCAGGCCAGCCATTCGGCAAGCTGCTTGTGGCTGGCTTCCCGGCGGATGCCGCAGCCTTCCTGCATTTCGCCATACAGCTGCTCGCGCATGCCGGCGAGCACGCCGACGTGGTTTCCGATCAGCCTGCTCCAGCGCCGGCGGGCGCTGCCCTTGAGCTGCTTCCAGTTGCCCTCGATGCGATCGCGGTTCAAACGCAGCTCCCGGGAAAGAAGGCCCGCAACCGGTGCCGTTGCGGGCCAAATCCGACAAAGTCTTCTATCGGCGTCCGGCTACTCGGCGACCCTCGTGCCGGAGATCTCGATGAACACGTGCCGGTCGGGCTGCATGCAGGCGACGTTCTTCGCGTTGTTCGCGTCCTTGCATTCCGTTGCGTAGGTGCTCGGGCGGGTTTCGCCCCAGGCGCTCGTGTTGACGCGCTCGGCGGCAACGCCGCGGCTGACGAGGTAAGCCTTCACCGTGTTCACGCGCTCCTCGGAGAGGATCTGGTTGGCGCCTTTCGATCCCATGCGGTCGGCGTAGCCGATCGCCATCACCGACTGGGACTCGAGCCCGCCGATCTTGCCGACGAAGCCGTCGAGTGAAGCGCGGCCCGCCGGAAGCAGCGTCGACTCGTTCGAGTCGAACAGCACGTCGGCGTCGAACACGACCTTTTCGTAGATCACGGGCGTAGCTGCGGCAGCGACCACGACCGGCTTGGACTCGGGCGCAGCCATGGCGACGGGCGCAGGGACGGCATGGCATCCGGCGGTCCATCCGGGGGCGGGGCCGAATGGCGTGCGAACGCAAAGGCCGGCGCCGTCCATGACGGGCGCGCCGTTCGAGCTGGTGACGATCGCCTTCTCGCTGCTGTCGACCTGGGCGGCGGCGCCTGCGGAAAAGACGCCGAGCGCCAGGGCGCACGCCACGGCGAGGAGTCCCCGCTTGCGGGGAAATGTGCTTCTCATGGTGTTCTTTCGATGACTGCTTGCTCCGTGTCTCGGCAGATACCGAGCGGCACAGCGCATTGTCGTGCACCCGGGAGCGCGGGTCTGCCGGGTGGCGCACACAGCCTTTGTCCTATTACCGCATTGCTCGCCTGGTCAGCCGCTCCGGCGCTCAATAATCGTCCCATTGCCAGCTGTCCACGCTCCACTGCTCCGGCGCCTTGGCGGCGAAGATCACCTGCAGCGAGAGCCTAGGGGAGGAAGCGTCGGCCCAGCTGTACGTCCACTGCAAGGTGCCGGCGTGCTTGAGGGCCGTGCGCCTTGGCTTGCCGAGCAGCTCCTGTACCTCCTCGAGCGTCATGCCCTGCTTCAGCTCGATGGCGACGCGCTCGGTCTGCGCGCGGCTCAGGCTCGCGCCGGCGCGCGAGGGCGGCGCGGCGGCCGGGGTCATCCACACCAGCGCGGCGAGCAGGCCGGCGAGGAGGATCGGCGTTCGCACAGTCGCTCCCTAGGCCTGCCGCGACACGAAAGCCGAATAGGCGAGCGCCAGCACGAAGCCCACCGTCCACCACGCGAGCAGTCCCGCGAACGGCGCGTACGTGTCGCCGAACGTGATGAACGCACGAAGCGAAACGCCTTTCAGGGCGAAGCACAGGAAGGCCAGCGCGCCGACGACCGGAAAATAGAGCAGGCTCGCCACGAGCACCGCCATTCCCGCGACCTGGGCAAAGGTCGCTTTCTCGATCATCGCCGCCTGCCGCTCGAGTAGAGCATCAGCACGGGCGCGAGCCTGGCCGGGTCTGCGCCTTCGGCGTTGCTGCGGTTGCGCTCGGCGAGCGCCTTGATCAGCCCCTCGATGCCGCTCGCGCTCACTATTCCGGCGAACGACTCGCGATAATTGAGCATCAGGCTCACGCCCTCCACCTGGATGTCGTAGACGCGCCAGCCGGCAACGGCGTCGTCGGCCATCGCGTAATCGATCGACAGCGGCGGGGCGCCGCTCCTGCGGACCGTGGAGCGCACTATCACCTCGCTATCGCCGCGCGGCTCGCGCGGCGGCTTGTACTCGATCTCCTGGCCCTGGTAGTCCGAAAGCGAAAGCGCGTGCGAGTACGTGCGCACGAGGAGCGTCTTGAACTGCGCCACGAGCCGCTCCTGCTGCTCCGGCGATGCGAGCCGCCAGTTGCGCGCCACGGCGATCCGCGTCATCCGCGTGAAATCGAACACCGGGACGATCTTCGCCTCGACCAGCGCGGCCACGTCGGTGCGCCGGCCGGCGGCCAGGTCGCTCCTGAGAATCTCGGTCACCTCGGCGGTGAGCGAGCGCATCAGGACGTCGGGACGCGGCGGCGGCGGCGCGGCGAGCTCCGCCTGCGTGCTCCCTGCGACAAGCGCGGCGCATGCGAACAGTGCGTTCAGCCTGGCCATCCCGGCATTGTCCGCGGGGAGAATGGCGCGTCGGTGCGCAAGCGTACATTCGAAGCGCGCGGCGGCGCCGACAATGCGGCGGTGCAGGCCCCTGCCATTCCAAACGGGCAGAACGAGCTGCTCGCCGCGCTGCCGCGCAAGGGCTACGGCGAGCTCGAAGCTGCGCTCTCTCCGGTCGCGCTCGCTTTCGGCGAAGTGCTCTACGAGCCGGGCGAGCCGATCGCGCACGTGTACTTCCCCTGCACGTCGATGGTGTCGCTGCTCGCCCCCGCCGAGGGCCACGCCGCCGTCGAGGTCGGGATGGTCGGCCGCGAAGGCATGGTCGGCGCCTCGCTCGCGCTGGGCATCGGGCAATCGCCGCTGCGTGCCCTCGTGCAGGGCGAAGGCGGTGCGCTGCGCATGAGCGCCGCGCGCTTTCGCCTGGAGCTGACGCGCAACCCGGCGCTGCAGAGCGGCCTCGATCGCTACATCGACTCGCTGATGGCGCAGATCGCGCAGACGGCGGTGTGCAACCGCTTCCATGTCATCGAGGCGCGCCTCGCGCGCTGGCTGCTCATGACGCGCGACCGCGTCCGGGCGCCCGACTTCCGCATGACCCATGAGTTCCTCGCCACCATGCTGGGCGTGCGCCGCGTCGGCATCACGGAGGCGGCCGGCGAGCTGCAGCGGCGCAAGCTCATCGGCTACTCGCGGGGCGTGCTGCGCATCCTCGACTCGCGCGGCCTGGAGTCCGCCTGCTGCGCCTGCTACCAGCGCGTGGGGGCCAGCGCGGCGGGCAGATAGAGCGGATGCGCCGGCTCGCCGCCGCCGTTCATGCGCAGGATGTGCAGTCGCGTCTTGCCGAGGAGTTTTCGGATTTCGGCGGAACGGCCGAGGTGCGCGCCATGGTTTCCCCAGGCGCAGACGACGAGGGCCGCTTCGCGCGCGGCGGCGAGAATGGCGCGGTCGTTGCCGCGCCCGACCGGATCGCGCGCCGCCTTCATCTCCTCGGGATCGGTCGCACGCCAGCCGAAGAGATTCGTGACGACGAGCGCGCCGTAGCCCCAGCGCTCGGCGTAGAGGCGCGCGCGGCTGCACGACGGATCGAGCTTCACTTCGTCCGCCGTGCTCGGGTTGAGCATCAGGAAGTTGGCGATCGGCCGGGTTTCGTCCCAGCGCCGCCAGAGCAGGTAGCGCCAGCGGCGGCAGCGCGAGAAGGCCGCGCCCGAGGAGCTCCGGATCAGCGCCATAGAATGCGATTCTATGACCAAGGTCTTTCTCGACTACGACCAGAAGGCGCTCGACGAAGCCTACGACCAGGCCGTGTACGCGCCCAACCGCGACCAGATCCTCGCGCGCCTCGCGCGCACGAGCGAGCTCGCGCGGCAGAGAATCGGCGCGCCCGAGCTCTTCGCGTACGGAGAGAAGCCGATCGAGCGGCTCGAGCTCTACCGCTGCAAGAAGGAAAGCGCTCCGATCAACGTGTTCATCCATGGCGGCGCGTGGCGCGCCGGCAGCGCGCGCGACTACGCCTATCCCGCGGAGATGCACGTCAAGGCCGGGGCGCATTTCGTCGCCGTCGACTTCGACAACGTGCTCGAGACCGGCGGCGATCTGCTGCCGATCGCCGAGCAGATAAAGCGCGCCATTGCCTGGGTGTGTCGTAATTGCCAACGCCTGGGCGCGGACCCGGCCAAAGTGTATGTGAGCGGAACGTCGTCCGGCGCGCATCTCGCCGGCGTGGCGGCGACGAGCGACTGGACGACGCGCGGCCTGCCGGATAAGCCGGTGCGCGGCTATGTGCTCTGCAGCGGCATGTATGACCTGCGCGGCCCGCGGCTCTCCAAGCGCTCGAGCTACGTCAAATTCACGGACCAGGTCGAGCAGGCGCTGTCACCGCAGCGGCACCTCGCACGCATCACCGCGCCGCTCGTGCTGCTCGTCGGCTCGCTCGAGACGCCCGAGTTCCAGCGCCAGACGCGCGACTTCGCCGACGCGCTCACGCGCGCCGGCAAAAGCGCCGAGCTCATCTACGCCGAGGGCTACAACCACTTCGAGCTCGCCGAGACGCTCGGCAATCCCTACGGGCCGATGGGGCGGGCGGTGCTTAGCCTGATGAAGCTCTGAGAATTCGGGGACGGAGCCCGAACTCCGATCGAGCGAAACGGCTAAGATGAATCCATGAGCATCGTTCCGAACCATGCCCTGCGGCAGCTGCGCGAGGGCAAGCTTGCCGTCGGCCTGGGCGTGCGCAACGCACGCACCGTCGACATCGCGCAGATCCTCAAGAGCTGCGGCTTCGACTGGGCCTTCATCGACTGCGAGCACAGCTCGATGGAGCTCGACACCGCCGCGCAGATCGCCTCCGCGTCGCTCGCGGTCGGCATCACGCCGCTGGTGCGCGTTCCGGGCCTCGAGCACTGGCATGCCTCGCGCATCCTCGACAACGGCGCGCAGGGCATCGTCGTTCCGCACATCGAGTCGGCCGAAGAAGCGAAGCGGGTGGCGAACGCCTGCCGCTTTCCGCCGCAGGGCCATCGCTCGATGGGCGGCGGCCTGCCGCAGACCGGCTTCGCCACGCTGCCGGTCGGCGAGACCGCCCGCCTCGTGAACGACGAGACGCTGGTCGTGGTGATGATCGAGTCGCCGCGCGGCGTGGCGAACTGCGAGGAGATCGCGGCGGTGGCGGGCATCGACGCGCTGCTCGTCGGCACCAACGACCTGTGCTTCGAGATGGGGATGCCGGGGCAGTTCAACGACCCGCGCGTCGCCGAGGCCTATCGCAAGGTCATCGCCGCCTGCCGCCGGCACGGCAAGTATCCCGGCATGGGCGGCCTGTACACGCCCGAACTCATCGAGCGGCACGTCGCGATGGGCGTGCAGCTGGTGCTCTCCGGCTCGGACTTCTCGCTCCTGATGCAGGCCGGGGCGGCGCGCGCCGCCCTGGTCCGCAGCTTTCAGAAATAGGTCAGCCCAGCTCGAGCGGCACGAAGATGCTCTGATCGCCGCGGCGCACGAGCAGCGCGATCGAGTCCTTCGATTGCGCGGCGAGCCGGCGCAGGTCCTCCGCGCTCTTCACCGGCGTGCCGTTCACCGACGTGATGACGTCGCCAGGCCGGATGCCGGCGCGCGCAGCGGGACCGCTCGCCTCCTCGACGATCAGGCCCTGCGCGATGCCGAGCTCCTTTCGCTCCTGCGGAGTGAGCGGACGCACTGCGAGCCCGAGCTTGCCGTGCTCGGCCGGGGCCTGCTTCGCGCTCGCGGTCTGCTCCGGCCGCAGCTCGCCGACCGCCACGCCCAGCGTCTGCTTCTTGCCGCCGCGCCACACCTCGAGCTCGGACTTGGTGCCCGGCTTGGTCGCTGCGACGAGCGGCGGCAGCTGGCTCGAGGTCTCGATGGTCTTGCTGTTGAAGGCGAGGATGACGTCGCCCGGCTTGACGCCGGCCTTGTCCGCCGGCCCGCCCGCCTCGACGGTCGACACCAGCGCGCCGCGCGGCCGGTCGAGCCCGAACGAGCGCGCGAGCGAGGCGCTCACCTCCTGGATGCCGACGCCGATGCGGCCGCGCTCGACCTTGCCGGTCTTGATGAGCTGCTCCTCGACGCTTCGCGCCACGTCGATCGGGATGGCGAAGGCAAGGCCCATATAGCCGCCGGTGCGCGAGTAGATCGCCGAATTGATCCCGATCACTTCGCCGCGCACGTTGAACAGCGGACCGCCGGAGTTGCCCGGGTTCACGGCGGCGTCGGTCTGGATGAAAGGCACATAGGTGCCCTCGGGCAGCGAGCGCGAGGTGCCGCTGACGATGCCGGCCGTGGCGGTATTGTCGAAGCCGAACGGCGAGCCGATCGCCAGCACCCACTCGCCGACGTGGATCTTCGAAGGATCGCCGAGCTTGACCGGCTGCAGGTTCTTCGCGTCGATGCGCACCACCGCGATGTCGGTCAGCTTGTCGATGCCGACCACCTTGCCCTTGAACTCGCGCCGGTCGCTCAGCTTGACGCGCACCTCGTCCGCGCCCTCGACCACGTGCGCGTTGGTGAGGATGACGCCGTCGGCGGCGACGACGAAGCCCGAGCCGAGGCCTTGCTGCGGCACCGGGGGCATCTGGCCCTGGAAGCGGCGGAAGAAGTCGGAGAACGGGTTGTCGTCGTCGTCGCCGCCGGGAGCCTGTGGCTGCATCGAGCGGCCGGCCGCGCCGGCGTTGATGGTCGACGTGATGTTGACCACCGACGCCTTGTTCGTCTCGACGATCGACGAGAAATCCGGCATGCCGCTCGCGACTTGCGCCGACGATGTCTGGCCGGCCGCGGACTGGCCGGCCGCGGCCTGCCGGCTTTGCGGCTCGGCCTGCGACCTGGCTTGCGGCTCGGGGGCCTTGGAGCAGCCCGCGATCAGCGCCGCTGCTGCCAAGGGGATAAACAGGGTTTTGGCTTTCACTGGCTTCTCCTCGGGGTACTTCTTCGGAGCAATTTGCGGGCGCAGGGTTCCGGCATCAAGTGGAATCGGTGACTGTCACCTATTTCGACCCGATTTCTGTAGCGGGCCAACTACCGAATACGATTCGGCTGCCTGACATCGAGACCGCACCCGCTGCTCGTTCCCGCCCTCGCCGCGGCGCAGTTCGCCCCGCCGTTCATGGTTTCCGGCGTCGCCGTGGCGCTGCCGGCGCTGGGCGCCGACCTTTCGGCCGGCGCGGTGTCCCTCTCGCTCGTCGAGACACTGTTCCTCGCCGCTTCGGTGGCGCTGCTTCTGCCCGCGGGGCGGCTCGGCGACGCGGCCGACAAGCCGGCGCTCTACAAGGCCGGCATGGCGGCCTTTGCCGTCGCGTCGATCGTCACCGGGTTCCTCGGCTCGATCGGTGCGGTGCTCACGCTGCGCTTCGTGCAGGGCATGGCCTCCGCGGCCGTCCAGGCGAGCGGCGCGGCGATCATCGCCGACGCCGTGCCGCCCGAGCGGCGCGGCCGCGCTTTCGGCATCACGATCGGCGCGGTTTACGCCGGGCTGACGCTCGGCCCGATCTGCGCCGGTTTCCTCGTGGACCTGTGGGGCTGGCGCTCGGTATTCCTCGTCGGCGGCGTGGTCGTCCTGCTGCTTCTCCTGCCCGCGCATCTGCTGCTGCGGGCTTCGTGGACGTACCCGCGGGGAAGGGCGGTCCATCTCCCGAGCGCTCTGCTCATAACAGCGGCCATGCTGGCGCTCGTCGCCGGCGCGGCGAGCCTGCGCGAAGGCGCCGCAGGCTATGCGGGCGTGGCGCTCGGCCTCGCCTTGCTGATCGCGTTCGTCTTCCTGCAAACGCGGATCGACAAGCCGCTCCTTAACGTGCGCATCCTGCTCGAGAACCGCGTGCTCGGCGGCGCGCTGCTCGTGCAGTGGCTGCTCTATTGCAACGCGTTCGGCACGGTGTTCCTGCTGTCGCTCTACATGCAGAGCGTGCTCGGCCATGCGCCCGACGTCGCCGGCGAGGTGCTCGCGGTCGGCACGCTGCTCATGGCGGCGATCGCGCCGGCGGCCGGCGCGCTGAGCGACCGCCTTCGCCCGGCGGCGATCGCGAGCTGCGGCGTGGCGATCGCGCTCGCCGCGGTCATCATGGCGGCCTTCCTGGGCGCCGGCTCTTCTCTGTTCGCGGTCACCGCCGTCCTCGCCGTGCAGGGCGTGGGCTTCGCCTTCTTCAGCTCGCCCAACATGGCGATGGTGATGAACGCCGTGCCGCGCGAGCGCTCCGGCATCGCCGCCGCGCTCTCCGCATCCGCGCGCAGCCTCGGCATGGTGAGCGGCATGCTGATCGTCGGCGCGCTCGTCTCGGTGAAGATCGGCCATCAGCCGATCGGGTCCGATCCCGCGCGCTACATCGCCACGATGCAGCTCGCGTTCTGGGTGCTCGGCGCAGTGACCGCACTCGCGCTCGTGCTGAGCCTCGCCGCGCCGATTCGGGGACGCAGCCCGAACTAGAAAAAAAAGAAGCCGCCCGAAGGCGGCCTCTTAGGGGAGAGCCATACCCAAGGGAGGGAGGGTGAATGGCTCAGGGGGATTTCATTCTTTCAGGGTCCGCCGGCCGTGTCATGTCACACGCACTGCTTATTTGCTGTAGCTGAATCGCTACCGTTGATCCTTGTCAACTGCGCCGGGCCTGGGAGTAGGCCGCTTCCATAACCGGCCGCGGGAAGGCGCGCAGCTCGACCCCTTCGCCCACCAGCTTGCACAGCGCCTGCATCACGCGGCCTTCTTCACCACCAGACGGACGTTCAACCCCGCTCGGGTTGCAATGTTAACGAGCGCATCCAGGCTGAACTGACTTAGCCGTCCCTTTAGGAGCGCATTAAAGCGCGGTTGAGTAAGCCCCAGGGCTTTCGCCGCCGCAGCCTGCGTCAAGCGGCTTTCACGAAAGTAGCCATCGATCCGCCGCATCAATTCAGAACGCAGCTTGAGGTTTTCGGCTTCCGCCTTGTCGAATCCAAGGTCGATGAAAACGTTTCCGCTGCTCCGCGCGATCTTCATCTTTTCGCTCATCACAACCGCCTTGTTACCAGCACCGCTTGGAAGCGCCGTCGGGCCAACTCGATGTCCATGTGCGATGTGTGACGCGACTTCTTCTGGAACGCGTGCAAGACATAAACCGCCTCCGGAAACTTCGCAACGTAGATCACACGAAACGCTCCTGCGGCCTGTATCCGGATCTCGTTAACGCCTATACCTACGGTTGACATCGGCTTCCAATCCGTCGGACTGGAGCCAGCCTGAACCAGCTCCAGTTGATATCCGGCATCGCGCATGGCGTCCGCGGGAAAGGTCCGTAGCCGCTCGCGACTGTCACCGACCCACGCAATAGGTTTCATTATCTCAGATTTGATATAGGCGAGTCATGACCGAGCGCATCCGTTCAACGCCGTCTAGCAACAAGCGTTGACGCTATTCGTCCGACCCAATGCGAAAATCGGCCATTACCTGGTCTTCATGCCACTCCTTACGCTCCTCGACGCCGAGCTCGCCTACGGCGACCTGCCGCTCCTCGATCGCGCGTCGTTCTCGCTCGAGGAGCGCGAGCGCATCGGCCTCATCGGGCGCAACGGCACCGGCAAAAGCTCGCTCCTCGGCGTGCTCGCCGGGACGGTCGCGCTTGACGATGGCGACCTGAAGAAGCGCGATGGCCTGCGCATCGTGCTCGTGCCGCAGGAGCCCGAATTTCCGCTCGCGCCCCCCGTGGCGGAGCACAAGCTGGAGGAATTCTTCCATCGCTTCGGCATCGACCCCGAGCTCGATCCGGCGAAGGCCTCGGGCGGCGAGCGCAAGCGCGCGGCGCTCGCCGCGGCCTTCGCGCAGGAGCCCGACGTGCTGCTGCTCGACGAGCCGACCAACCACCTCGACATCGACGGCATCGTGGTCCTGGAGACGCTGCTGGCCAGGCAGCCTTCGAGCATCTTCGTCACCCACGACCGCGCCTTCCTCGATCGCGTAGCGACGCGCATCCTCGAGCTCGATCGCGGCCGGCTGCTCTCCTTCCCCGGCAATTTCTCGGCCTACGAGGCACGCAAGGCGGAGCAGCTCGCCCTCGAGGCGGTGGTGCACGCGAAGTTCGACAAGTTCTGGGCGCAGGAGGAGGCCTGGATCCGCAAGGGCATCGAGGCGCGCCGCACAAGGAACGAGGGTCGCGTGCGCCGCCTCGAGCGCCTGCGCGAGGAGCGCGCCGCGCGGCGCAGCCGCGCCGGCAATATCAAGCTCGCGATCGGCGAAGGCGGCCGCTCGGGCAAGCTGGTCTGCGAACTCACTGGCGTCACAAAGGAATTTTCGGGAAAGAAGATCGTCACCGCGCTGGATCTCATCCTCACGCGCGGCGACCGCCTCGGCCTCATCGGCCCGAACGGCGCCGGCAAGTCGACGCTGCTCAGGCTCATCCTCGGCACGCTCGCGCCCGACTCGGGAACCGTGCGCCTCGGCGCGAACGTCCAGCCTGCCTACTTCGACCAGATGCGCGAAGCGCTCGACCTGGAAGCCACGGTCGCCGACACGATAAGCCCGGGCTCCGAGTGGGTGGAGACCGCATCGGGCAAGAAACACGTCATGAGCTATCTCGGCGACTTCCTCTTCCCGCCGCGCCGCGCCAACGCCAAGGTCGCGATGCTCTCCGGCGGTGAGCGAAACCGTCTGCTCCTCGCGCGCCTGTTTGCCCGCCCGGCCAACGTGCTCGTGCTCGACGAGCCGACCAACGACCTCGACATCGAGTCGCTCGAGCTGCTCGAGGCGGCGCTGCAGGACTACTCCGGCACGCTGCTCCTCGTCTCGCACGATCGCGCGTTCCTCGACAATGTCGTTACGCAGACGCTCGCCGCCGAAGGCAACGGTGTCTGGAAGGAATACGCCGGCGGCTACAGCGACTACGTGCGCCAGCGACCGCCACTCGACCCCCTGTCAAGGGGCTCGCGACCCCCGCCTGCGCGGGTGGAGCGGGGGGTTGCCGTTCAGAAGAAGCTTTCCTACAAGGAAACCCGCGAGCTCGAATCCCTCCCCGCCGAAATCGAATCGCTCGAAGCCGAGCAGAAAGCGCTCTTCGCGCGCATGCACGACGCGGACTACTATCGCCAGCCGCCCGACGCGCTGCGCGGCGACCGCGAGCGAGCGGAGGAGATCGAGCGCCTGCTCATGGAGAAGCTCGAGCGCTGGGAGGCGCTCGAGGCAAAGGCGGGCTGACTCGTGCCCGACACCATCCTCACGGAAGGCCTCGTCCACGGCTCGCCGCGCGATCCGGCGGCTCCCGAGCCGGGGATCGCGCTCTGCCTCTCGGGCGGCGGCTATCGCGCGATGCTCTTCCACGTCGGCGCGCTGTGGCGGCTGAACGAGCTCGGCTACCTGCCGCGGCTCGCGCGCATCTCGAGCGTCTCCAGCGGCTCGCTCGCCGCGGCGCTGCTCGGCCTCAAGTGGCCGCGGCTCGGCTTCGACTCGCAAGGCGTCGCCGCAGCATTCCCTGCCGAGGTCGTCGCTCCGCTGCGCGCGCTCGCGCGGCGGCCGATCGACGTGTGCGCGATCCTCGTCGGCCTGCTGCCCTTCACGAGCGTGAACGCGCGCCTGATCGCCGCGTTCCGCAGGCATCTCTACGGCGAGGCGACGCTCCAGGACCTGCCCGAGCGCCCGCGCTTCGTCATCAATGCGACGAACATCCAGTCGGGGGCGCTGTGGCGCTTCTCTCGGCCGTACATGCGCGACTACCTGGTCGGCGAGGTGCGCAATCCGAAGCTTGGCCTCGCCGACGCGGTCGCGGCTTCGTCGGCGTTTCCGCCATTCCTCTCGCCGGCGCGCATCGCGGTCGAGCGAAGAGCGTACAGCCCGCTCGGCGGCGAGCCGCTGCACAGCGACGAGTACCTGCTCGCCCCGGTGCTGAGTGACGGCGGCGTGTATGACAATCTCGGGCTCGAGACCGCCTGGAAGCGCTACGACACCATCCTCGTGAGCGACGCCGGCCTGCACATGCCGCCGGCGCCGCGCCCGGCCTTGGACTGGCTGCGTCACACGCGGCGCGTGCTCGATGTGATCGACAACCAGGTGAGAAGCCTTCGCAAACGTCAGCTGGTCCACGCCTTCGGCGCCGGCGAGCGCAAGGGTACGTACTGGGGCATCCGCTCGCACATCGCTGACTACGGCCTGTCGAACCCGCTGCCCGCGGCGCCCGAGCGCGTGCTCGAGCTCGCCACTGTCCCCACCCGCCTCGCGCCCATGCCGCTCGAGAAAGAGGAGCGCCTGATCAACTGGGGCTACGCCATTTGCGACACAGCGATAAGGACCTGGATCGACCGCGGCGCCGCGCCTCCGCCCGGCTTCCCCTATCCCGCGCGCGGCGTTTAAGGGAATCGTCAAAAAATATGCGAGCCCGGCACTAATTCTCCGTGCGGGGGCATAGTTGGGCCCGCATGGTCCTCAAGCCGCCGCTGATTCCGTACCTGGTGAACGTGCATCGCTGGGTCTTGCTGATGATCGTGGGCGGCGCGGTCCTTCTCCTTGCCGTAGTGCTGACCCTGATCGCGCACTTTCCCGCCACGCCCGCGCACGAGGTCAGCGGGTGGGACAAGGCCTGGCTGTTCCTCCTGCCCGTCGTGATGGCGGGCTACGGACTCTACGTTAGCGCTCGCTACTGGCGCTGCCCGCAATGCGGTGCGCCGCTGCCGACGGAGCGGCCGGTGCCCGCTTGCTGCAAGGGATGTGGCGCCATGCTGCGCGGTCCGTCGTCGCGCTGACTCGGAGGCAGCCGCGCGACTCTTCTTCTAAAGGGGTCAGAGCCCTCGGGGGGTCGGAGCCAGCCGGATTCCTGGCTCCGATTTGCAGGGCTCTGACCCCGAATTTTTTCCGCGGCGAGTTTTCGCGGCGCAGTTACGATGGCCGCATGGCTGCGCTGCCGCCGCTGATCCACTACCTCGACAACGTGAAGCGCTGGATCTGGCTCACGTACCTCGCCGCGTTCTTCGTCTTCATGGGAATCATCGCCGCCCTCGACGCCATGAGCGCGCCCGGCACGCCCGCGAACGAGCTCGTCACGTGGGCGAACGGCTGGCTGTTCCTGCTTCCGGTCGGCCTGATCGGCTACGGCTTCTACGTCAGCGCGCGCTATTGGCGCTGCCCCGGCTGCAATCAGTATTTGCCCACCAAGAGCTACCAGACGATTCCCGTGCATTGCCGGCGCTGCGGCGCGCAGCTGCGCGGGTGATGCGCACTCGGCAAAGGTTTCCTTAGGCAGCTAAGTTAGCCGCTGCTACTTGCTGCTTGGGGTTGCTTGCTGCTTGGGGTCAGAGCCCGAATTTTCCTGGTTTTGCCTTACGGGGCTCTGACCCCGAATTTAATTAGCCGACCCCGAATTTCCTCAGTCGTCGATCATCACCGCCTTCTCGAACTTCGTCTGCGCGAAGTCCTGCAGCTGGTTGATCGCCTCCGCCACCTTCGCCCCGTACGCCGGCGCAAACTCGATCACCTGCTCGCCCTCGTCGTCGCGTCGCTGCTTCAGGCAGATGTAGCCGCCGTCCGAAATGAACACCTCGATGTCCGATTGACCTTTGATGCGCATGTCCTTTGCCTCCTGCGACTGGCCATCGTAGGCGAGGCGTCGCGCCGGGACGTCGCTAGGCGGGCGCGCCGAACGGACTACCTATTCCGGCTCCAGCTTCGGTGACCTGGCGCAAGCGGCGCTATCTTCAGGCGTTGCGGAACCACTGGCGCAGCTC
>CAYZFN010000101.1:0-7386 GCA_964477695.1 uncultured Enterobacteriaceae bacterium
CCTCCCGACCTCGATCACCAGGTTGCCGAACCCGTCGACGCGCATCCGGTCGCCGGGCAGCAGGACCGTCGTCGACGCGTGCTCTTCGATGAGCGCCGGGCCGGCTATGCCGTTGCCCGCGCGCAGCGCCTCGCGCGCGAAAGTCGGCGTCGCCACCGCCTTGCCGATCTCGGCGAAATACGCACGCCGTGTGCCACGCTTCGCCGAAGCGCGCGGCTCGCGTGCGCCGCGCTCGATGCGCTCGAGCGGCGGCTTGCTAAGCACCCCCGCGACCGTGGCGCGCAGGCTCACGATCTCGGCGGGCTCGTCCGGCGCATTGGTGCCGTAGCGGCGCAGATGCTCCTCGTCGAACTGGCGCTTGAGCGCCTGCGCGTTGCGGCGGCGGAAAACGTCCGCGGGCAGGTGCACCGTCACCGGATGCTCCTGGCCGACGTAGCGCATGTCGGCTGCGCGTGCGACGGTGACGCGCTGCGACCGGATGCCGCTCGCCGCTAGCGCTTTTCGTCCTTCCCCTATCAACTCTTCGTAAACGGCGTGAATGGCGTCGAACGATACGTCGGCGAGCCGCGCGAACCAGGTGCGTACGAGGTCGTAGCGCAGGTCCGAGAACAGCATGCCGAAGGCGCAGAAATGACCCGGCACGCGCGGCACGATGACGCGCTGCATGCCGATCTCGCGCGCTATGCTAGACGCGTGCAGCGGCCCGGCGCCGCCGTACGCGATGAGCGCGAAGGCCGCCGCGTCGAGGCCGCGCTCGGTCGACACGGCCTTTACGGCGTAGGACATGGCGGTGGTCGCAATGCGCAGAATGCCGTCCGCGGCGCGGGTCACATCCACGCCGAGCGGGCCGGCGACCTTCTCGCGGATGGCCCGCTCGGCCGCCGCGACGTCGAGCTTCATCTCGCCGCCGAGGAAGCTCGTCGCGCCCAGGCGCCCGAGCACGAGGTTGGCATCGGTCACCGTCGGCAGCTCGCCGCCTCGCCCATAGCAGGCGGGTCCGGGCTCGGCGCCGGCGCTCTGCGGCCCGACCCTGAGCGCGCCGCTTTCGTGGACTGACGCAATGCTGCCGCCGCCCGTGCCGACCTCGAAGATATCCATCATCGGGATCTGCACCGGCAGCGCCTGGGCATAGCCGCCGACCAGCGCGACGCCCGTGGTAAGCGCTTCGCCGCCGTAGATCACGCCGGCCTTGGCCGTGGTGCCGCCCATGTCGAAGGCGACGGCATCGTCCAGCTCGAGGGCGCGGCAGAGCGCCTGAGCGCCGATCACGCCCGCGGCCGGCCCGGATTCGAGCATGCGCACGCACTGGCGCTGCGCCTGGTGCGATTCATACAGCCCGCCGGTCGACTGCACGAGGAGAAACGAGCCGCCGAAGCCCGATTGCTTGAGATGCTCGTCGATGCCGCGCACGTACTCGCTCACCACCGGGCCGATATAGGCATTGGCGGCGACGGTCGAGCACCTTTCAAACTCGCGATACTCCTGCGACAGCTCGTGCGACGCCGTGACGAACGCGCGCGGCAGCTCGCGGCGCACGATCGCCTTCACGCGCGCCTCGTGTTCGGGATTGACGTAGCAGTGCAGGAGCATGATCGCCACCGCGCCCACGCCCGCCCGCTTGAGGCGCTCGCAGACCTCGAGCACGCTCGCCTCGTCGAGCGGCACGTGCACGGTGCCCTCGGCGGTCAGGCGCTCGCGCACTTCGAAGCAGCGCTCGCGCGGCACGAGCGGCACGTGCTTCCGGAAGAACAGGTTGTACGAGTCCGGGCGGTTGATGCGGCCGATCTCGTAGATGTCGCGGAAACCCCGTGTGATGAGCAGCGCCGTTCTCGCGCCGGTGCGCTCGAGGAGCGTGTTGATCGCGATCGTCGAGCCGTGCAGGAAAAGCGAGGCGTCGGCGTAGCGCACGTCGGCCTTGTCCACGCCATGCGAGATGCCGTCGACCAGCCGCGCTGGGGTCGAGAGCGCCTTGCCGAGCAGCAGGCGCCCCGATTGCTCGTCGAAGGCGGCGACGTCGGTAAACGTTCCGCCGATGTCGACCGCAAGGCGCGTATTGGGTGTTCGCCGCTCCGGCAAGCTGATTTATGCTCTTTTCTTGGAAGGTCGGAACGTGCCCAAGGTTAGTAAGGGTATCAAACGCAAGCCGGCGCGCGACGCGAGGATCGAGGCGCTGCAGCTGCTCGGCAAATGGACGAGCCTCGGCCAGGCGCACGTGCTGCTCGGCGGGAGCTGCTCGTGCGGCGTCGGCGGCGCGAGCCTGCGCGTCGAGGATTTCGAGGAGCAAATCCTCGACTACCTCGCCGGCAGGCACGCCGTCGCCCGCGAGTCCGGCAGCGTCGCGGCGCTGCTGCGCTCGATCGCGACGCGGGCCCGGGACGCGAGCGCGGACCCGTCGCTTGCGCTGCTCGACGACCTTAAACGTACCCTGGATTCCTTCGACGAACTGCACAGGACAAGATGATGCGAGCCGCTTTCTTTCGCCGCTTCGGCGGCCCCGAGGTCCTCGAATACGGCGAGCTGCCCGATCCCGTTCCCGCCGCGGGCGAGCTTCTGATCGACGTGCACGCGGCGAGCGTCAACGCCGCCGACTGGAAAATGCGCCAGGGCGCCTACGGCCCGCAACCGTTCCCTCACGTTCCAGGACGCGACTTCTCAGGGGTGGTGGTCAAGGGCGGGCGCGACTTCAAGCCGGGCGACGCGGTATTCGGCGTTTGCCTCGTGCCGCAGGAAGGCGCGTACGCCGAGAAGATCGCGTTTCCCGAAGCGATCGTCGCGCGCAAGCCCGAGAAGCTCACGCACGTGCAGGCGGCGGCGATCGCCCTCATCGGCCTGACCGCGGTGGTCTCGATCGAGGACACACTGGAGCTCAGGCGCGGCGAGACGATCCTCGTCCAGGGCGGCGCGGGCGGTGTGGCGGGATTCGCCATCGCACTGGCGAGGGACCTCGGCGCCCGGGTCATTACGACCGCCAGCGCCTCGAACCACCCGTACGTGCGGAAGCTCGGCGCAGATCAGGCCATCGACTACCGCTCGCAGGACTTCACCCAGGTGGTATCCGGCGTCGATGCGGTCTTCGACACCGTCGGCGGCGAAGTCACGCCGCGCAGCTTCGCGGTGCTGAAGCCCGGCGGCCGCTTCGCGACCATCGCGCAGTTCGGCGTCGCGCCTTCGCCGCGCACGGATGTGCTTTCGCTGCGGCCGAAGGTCGATCGGGACCGCCCGCACCTCGAGCGCGTCGCCCAGCTCGTCACCCAAGGGGCCGTGCCGCTGCCCGAGATCGCCGAATACCCGCTCGCCAAGGCGGCGGACGCGCATCGCGTCAGCGAAGCCCGACACCTGCGCGGCAAGCTGGTCCTGCGCGTTCGCTAGGCGACCAGGCGCCGGAAGTGCGCGCTCATGCGCGCGGCATCGGCCGGCTGGCCGGTGAACAGCTCGAACGCGAGGCAGGCCTGGCCGACGTTCATATGGCCGCCGTCCATGACGGCGCAACCCACGCGCCGCGCCGCCTTCACCAGCTCGGTCTCGAGCGGCACGTAGACGACCTCGGAGATCCAGAGGTTCGCGCGCAATAGCTTTTCCGGAAGCGGCATGTCCGGATGCTTGTCCATGCCGACCGGCGTCGCCTGGATAAGGCCGTCCGCCTGCGCGAGCGCGCGCGCGATATCGCCGTGAGAGCTCGCGCGTCCGGCTCCGTGGACGTTGCTCAGCCGGTCGGCCAGCGCCGCTGCGCGTTCCTGCACCTGGTCGATCACGATGAGGTTGCGCGCGCCGAGCCGCAGCACCGCGTCCGCCACGGCCGACCCCGCGCCGCCGGCGCCGAGCAGCACGACGCGCTCGAGCTTCGCTCTGGGGAGCGCGCGGCGAAAGCCCCAGCTCCAGCCCGCGCCGTCCGTGTTGTGGCCTATGAGCCGGCCGTCCTTCGCGAGCACCGTGTTGACCGCGCCGATCGAGCGCGCTTCCTCGGAGAGCTCGTCGAGCAGCGGAATGACCGCCTGCTTGCACGGGTAAGTGACGTTGACCCCGGTGAAACCGATCAGCCGCACCGCGGCCATGAGCGTGGGCAGCGCACGTCGCGCGGCGTCCGGAGTGTGGAGATCGATCAGCTGGTAGTGCACGCGCAAGCCTTGCGCGCGCGCTTCGCCCTCGTGCAGCGCGGGCGCAAGGGAGCCCTGGATGCCCGCGCCGATCAGGCCGAGGAGAAGCTTGCTCACTTGGCCTGCTGCAGCGCCTCCCAGACCCGCCGCGGCGTGGCCGGCATGTCGAGATGCTGCACGCCGAGCGGCCGCAGCGCGTCGAGGATCGCGTTCATCACCGCCGGCGGCGCGCCCACGCAGCCCGCCTCGCCCACGCCCTTGACGCCGACCGGGTTGGTCTTCGCCGGCACGTCGATGAAGTCCATCTCGACGTGCAGCGGCACATCGTTCGCGCGCGGCATCGCGTAGTCCATGAAGCTCGCGGTCAGCATCTGGCCCGACTCGGCGTCGAAGCGCACCGCTTCCATCAGCGCCTGGCCGATGCCCTGCGCGAGCGCGCCCTCGATCTGGCCGTGGCAGATCAGCGGGTTGATCACCCGGCCGACGTCGTCCACGACGATGTAGCGGTCGATCTCCACCACGCCGGTCTCGGGATCGACCTCGAGCTCGCACACATGGCAGCCGTTCGGGAAGGTCGGCGGGTTGTTCGCACCCCCGCTCGCGTCGAGGCCGACGCCGAACTTCGTCGTTGGCCCGACGGGCCGGAAGAACGCCTTGGCGACCTCGGTCAGCGGGATGCCGCGGTCGGTGCCGACGACGCGGAACTTGCCTTCCTTGAACTCGAGGTCCGCCACGGCCGCCTCGAGCAGGAACGCGGCCATGGGCTTCGCCTTCTCGACGATCGCATCGGCCGCGCCTTTGAGCGCCGAGCCGCCGAGCATCGCGCTGCGCGAGGCATAGGTGCCGCGCCCGAAAGACACGGCGTCGGTGTCGCCCTGCACGAGGCGCACGCTCTCGAAGGGCACGCCGAGCCAGTCGGAGACGAGCTGCGCATACGTCGTCGCGTGCCCCTGGCCGTGCGAATGCGTGCCGGCGACGACGGTCACCATGCCGCTCGGGTCGAAGCGGATCTCCATTCGCTCGTTGAACACGCCCGAGTCTTCGAGGTAGTAGATGAGCGCGCGGCCGCGCACCCTGCCTTTTCCCTCGGAAGCTTTCTTGCGCGAAGCGAAAGCGTTCCAGTCGGCAATCTCCAGCGCGCGATCCGTGAGCTTCGCGAACTCGCCCGAGTCGTAGGTCCAGCCCACGTGGGGCGCGACCGTCCAGTTCGCCGTCGTGTTGTACGGCATGGCGCTCGGCGGGATGTAGTTGCGGCGGCGCAGCTCCACCGGATCCATGTCGAGCTTGCGCGCCGCCTCGTCCATCAGGCGCTCGATCACGTAGGACGCCTCGGGACGTCCCGCGCCGCGATAAGGCCCGAGCGGCGTCGTATGCGTGAACGTGGCCTTGCTCATGACCAGCAGGGCGGGCACGACATAGACGTTCGGGATGTTGCGCAGCGCGCAGAGCACCGGCACGACGCCCGCGTTCGTCACGTACGCGCCGACCGAGTGCAATGCCTGCGCGCGCACGGCGAGGATCTTGCCGTGCTCGTCGAGCGCCATCTCGGCCGTGATCAGCTGGTCGCGGCCGTGGTTGTCGCCGAGCAGCGATTCGGTGCGCGTGGCGACCCACTTCACCGGCCGGCCGAGCCGCTTCGAGGCGAGCAGCACCAGCCCGTCCTCGGGGTAGATGTCGCCCTTCATGCCGAAGCCGCCGCCGACATCCGGCGAAATGACCCTTAATCGGGTTTCCGGAATGCGAAAAACGGCTCCCGCCAGGATGCCGCGCACGCCGTGCGGGTTCTGCGAGCTCGTGTGGAGCGTGAAGGAGTCGTTTGCGAAATCGCCGATCGCGCAGCGCGGCTCCATGGTGTTCGCGCTGATGCGGTTGTTGTAGAGGCGCACCGAGGCGGTGTGTCTTGCCTTCGCAAACGCGGCGTCGGTCGCCTCCTTGTTCCCCATCATGAGCGGGAACGCGAGGTTGCCGGCCGCGTTGTCGTCCCAGACTTTCGGCGCGCCTTCCTTCGCCGCATCGGCGACATTCACCACTGCGGGCAGCGGCTCGTAGTCGACCTCGATCTTCTCGGCGGCGATGCGCGCGAGCTCGGGCGTGTCGGCGACGACGAACGCGATGCGATCGCCCACGTAGCGCGCCTTGGCCGGCTCGAGCAGCGGCCGGAACGTGCGATAGCCTTTCGGCCCGCCCATGTCCTCGGGCATGAAGAGCGGCGGGATGCCGCCGAGGTTTTCTTTGCTAACGTCCTCGCCGGTGAGGACCAGATGCACCCCCGGCATGGCCAACGCGGCGCTTGCGTCGATGCTCTTGATCCTGGCGTGCGCGTGCGGCGACATGACCACGGCCCCATGCAGCATCTGCGGCAGCTGGATGTCGTCGACGTAGCGGGCGCGGCCGGTCAGGAAGCGCTGGTCTTCGACGCGCCGTACGGGTTGGCCGATGCCGAATCTGCTCACTCTCAGCTCTCCAGTTGTTGGGACGCCAGGCGCGCGCCTTCGGCCATGGCCTGGAACTTCGCCCAGATGACGGTGGGATGGACCTCGGGCCGGTAGGTGGCCTGCGAGGAAAAGCCGCAGTCGGCGCCGGCGATCAGCCGGCCCGGGCCGACCAGCCGTGCGAAGCGTGTCAGGCGCTCGGCGATCAGCTGCGGATGCTCGACGATGTTGCTCGCATGCGTGATGACGCCGGGAATCAGCACCTTGTCGGCGGGCAGCTTGACCGACTCCCAGAGGTGGTACTCGTGCTCGTGCCGGGCGTTCGCCGCCTCGAACGAGTACGCGCCCGCATTCACCTGCAGCATGAAGCCCGCCACGTCCGCGAGCGACGGGTCGTGCACCCGCGGCCCTTCGTTGATGCCGTAGCAGGTGTGGAACCGAACTTTTTCCGGCGGAATACCGCGCAGTGCGTGGTTGATCGCGTCTACGTGAATCTGCGCCCGGCGGCGGCGCGCGGTGGCGTCGAGCGCCGGGTCGGCGAACAGATCGGTCATGAACGGATCGTCGATCTGCAGCGTGAGCCCGGCATCGACGATCGCGCGGTACTCGTTGCGCATGGCGTCGGCCACGGCAAAGAAGAACTCTTCCTCGCTCTTGTAGTGCTCGTTCGTGCCGGCGCCGCTCGGCGCGACCGATGGCATGAACGCCGAGCGAGCCCCGCTCGCGGCAAGGGCGGCCTTGAGATTGTCGATGTCGCGGCGCAACGCCGCCTCGCCGCGATAGCTCACAGGGCCCGTGCAGACCATCGGCACGACGGGCGCCACGGCGCCCCCGGTCATGGCGCGCGCGAAGTACTCCTG
>CAYZFN010000102.1:0-23483 GCA_964477695.1 uncultured Enterobacteriaceae bacterium
ACGTGGTCGGGATGAAGTCCGCCACCCGTTTCTATCCGCAGCGCGAGCTCGACGACGAGTGCGCGCGCGTCGCCGACCGCATCGTCGTCAACCTCAAGGAGCAGCTGCAGATCGACGACCAGGCGGAGCTGATGCAGCCGCTGCGCAAGCGCCTGATCGCCTGGGAGGACATCGACGAGCTCGCCGATCTCTGCGCCGGGCGCGCGCCGGGGCGCCGCGACGCGCGCGAGATCACCTACCACAACAACAACGGCGGCATGGGCAACCAGTTCGCCGCGGTCTGCAAGCGGGCGCTCGACGTGGCGCGCAGCCGCGGCATCGGCACCGAGCTGCCCGCGGATCTTTTCATGACGCGCCGGCACGGCGACGCCTCGGCGCCCTGAGGCGGCCTTGCGCACTCTCGCGCGCGCCGCGCTGATCCTCGGCCTGCTCGCCGGCTGGCAGCTGCTTTCGCTGCGCGGGCTCCCCGAGTACCTGCTCTCGCCGCTCGAGATCGGCCGCGCTTTCCTGCAAGCGCTCGGCACGCGCGAGCTCTACGGTCACGTCGCGGCCAGCCTGGAGCGCGCGCTGCCAGGCTTCGCTCTTGGCTCTTCTCTGGGAATGCTTCTCGGGTTAGTGGCGGGGGTGCGCCGCGGCTTCGACGAGACGGTGAGCCCGCTTGTCTTCCTCTCGTATCCTGTGCCGAAGATCGTGCTGCTGCCGCTCTTCATGCTCTGGTTCGGCATCGGCGACCTGTCGAAGATCCTGATCATCGCGTTTGCCTGCTTCTATCCGCTCTACATCAACGCCTATTACGGCGCACGGGCCACGCCGCGCATCCTCGTCTGGTCCGCGCACAACATGGGCGCGAGCAACGCGCAGATCTTCCGCCGCGTCGTGCTGCCCGCTGCCCTGCCCTACCTCTTCGCCGGCCTGCGCGTCGCGCTCGCGCTGTCCTTCATCGTCATGTTCGCCGCCGAGATGATCAACGCTAGAACGGGCCTGGGCCATCTGATTCGCGACGCCGAGAGCGGCCTGCGCTTCGACTTGATGTACGTCGCACTGCTCTCGATCGCGATCCTCGGCTACGCCGGCGACCGGCTGCTCCGCTTCGCCCGCTCGCGCGCGCTCGCGTGGCAGGAATAATTGGGGGACGGAGCCCGAACTCTTGAGAGTCCTGCGCCCCCTGATCCTCGTCGCCGTGATCCTCGCCGCCTGGCAGATCGCCGCGAAAAGCGGCCTCTGGAGCCCTATCCTTTTCCCGTCGCTCGAGCACATTGGCAAAGAGCTCTTCGCCTTCGTGGCGAGCTGGGACGGCGCGACGCAAACCTGGATCTCGCTCTACCGCGCGTTCGCCGGATTCGGCGCCGCGGCGCTGATCGGCGGCCTGCTCGGCCTCACGATGGGCCGCTCGCCGATCGTCGCCGGCATGCTCGAGCCGCTTTTCTCCGGCACGTACGCGGTGCCGAAGCTCGCGCTCTTTCCCATCTTCATCTTCGTGTTCGGCCTGGGCAGCCTGTCGAAGGTGGCGCTCGTGTTCCTCGAGTGCCTCTACCCCATGGTCATCATCACCTCGCAGGGCGCGCGCAACGTGCCGAAGGCGCTCCTTTGGTCGGCACAGAACATGGGCGCATCGCGCTGGACGACGCTGCGGCGCGTGGTGCTTCCTTCGACCATGCCGTACGTCTTCGCGGCGCTGCGCGTCGCGCTGCCCGTCGCGCTGATCGTGGTCGTGATCACCGAGATGATCAGCTCGGTCGACGGCCTGGGCTACCTCATCAGCTACTCGCTCTCCTCGCTCAAGACCGACCGCATTCTCGCGCTCGTGGTCGTGATCTCCGTGCTCGGCCTCGCGCTCGACCGCGCGCTCGTGGGCCTGCGGGACCGGTTGGTATACTGGGAAAAGCTCGATACGTATTTCGCCTGAGGAGAGTCCTGCGATGAAGAAAGCCATCGGCCTGGCGGCCATCGTTCTTTCCTGCTCGGCGCTCGCTCAGGAGCCCACGCTCATCCGCTTCGGCCGGGGCTTCGCCGCCGAAGAGCAGGTGTGGCTGATGAGCGCGCGGCCCGACCTCACGCCGAACCAGGGGAAGAAGTACACGCTGAAGCAGATCCTCTTCCAGGCGAATCCGGACCGCTTCCAGGCCTACATCGCCGGCGAGCTCGACGGCGGCACCGCGCCCGGCGCGGCAGGCGTCGGCTTCGTGCGCGCGCAGGGCGTCGACATGAAGATCGTGGCGAGCATCTGCCAGGAAGCCGCCGGCAAGCAGTGGTTCAGCACCACCTTCATGGTGAAGGACGACGGCCCGATCAAGACCGTGAAGGACCTGAAGGACGGCACGATCGGCGTGGTGGGCTACAAGACCGCGACCGACCTCTGGGCGCGCGCCGGACTGCTCAACGCGGGCCTCGTTCCCGACAAGGACACGAAGGTCTTCTCGCTCGGCTTCCCCGCGATGGGCGACTCCGTGCGCACTGGAAAGATCCAGGCCGGCACCTTCGTCGAGCCCTTCTACTCCGCCGAGGTCGCGAAAGGCGGGCTGCGCAAGCTGTTCACCGCGGTGGAAGCCGTCGGCTACGACCACGAGCTGCTCGACGTCTGGTTCGGCGAGAAATTCCTGAAGGCGCATCCCGATGTCGTGCGCGCCTTTCTCTCGGACTACGTCGCGGTCACAAAGTATTACCTGCAGAACACCGAGCAGGCGAAGCGCGATTTGCACAAGGCCGGCTTCGTGCGCACCCCGCTCGACATCTACCTCAGGAACGCCGACTGGAAGCGCGACCCCGACGCGCGCGTGAACGTCGAGAGCCTGCGCAAGCTCACCGCGTTCATGAAGGACAAGCTCGGCTGGCTCGACAAGCCGATCAACGTCGACGAGATGGTCGACCTGAGCTACCTGCCGCGATAGTTCAACGCTCGCTTAGCTAGTGCAAAGACCCCCCCGGGGCATCTTCACCGGTCCGTGGTTCATTGCGCTCGTTATGGTCGCGCCGGCGCTCGCTTGGGCCTATTGGGACCACCACGTCTGGCCCTGGGACCAGGCGCAGTACGGCGAGGTGACGCTGAGAATCCTGGGCGCTTTCCAGCAGGACTGGATCGCCGGGATCGAAGCCATGGGCACCTTGCTGGATTTCAAGGCGCCCGGCCTGCCCTGGCTCGGCTTGCCTTATGCGATGGCCGGCCGATTTCTCGATCGCCCGGAATTGGCGCTCCTTGGCGCCACGCTGACCTGGCAGCTCGGAACTTTGGTCACCTGCTGGTGGAGCGCGTTCCTCGTGTCCCGAAGCAGGCTCACGGCGCTCGGCGTGACCGCCTTCATCGGCTCGATGCCGCTGTTCGTCGGCCTGAACCATCAATATCTCGTCGAGCCGCTTCAGACATTCGCAGTGTCGCTCTCGTTCCTTCTTGCGCTGCGGGCGAAAGACATGTCGAGCGAGGCGACATTGATCGCCTTGTGCCTCGTAGCAGCGCTCGCCATGGCGGCCAAGGCGAGCTCGCCGATCTACTGCGGCCTGCCCTGGCTTTACACGGCCTGTGTGCTGGCGAAGCGAGGATCGTTCACGCCCATGACCGGAAAGACAATTGTCCGCGTACCGCTTCTATTGCTCACGCTCATTGCACTAGGAGGCGTGACCGCCTGGTACGCGACTCACTTCAACGCGACGTTCCATAACATCAAGGAGTCCACCGTCGGCAGCTTTGCGCCGAACTACGGCGTAAAGGCCGATCTGCCGACAAAGCTCGGATACTGGGCGTCGGCATTCGCGGCGGCGGCCGTTTCGCGCAACCCATTTCTTCTGCTGGCAGGCATCGCCGGCCTGTCGTTGGGATTGCTCTCTCAAAGACGAACAGTGCCCGCAGAGCCGCGTGCGCCGGATGCCAAGTGGATCGTCCTTGCTGCAGCGACACACGTGCTCGCGGCGTGGGTCTTGTATGCAGGCCAAGTCAACGACGACACGCGCTTCCTCGAACCGCTGCTGCCCGCCACCGCGATCGTATTAGCCTGGCTTTGCAGCCGCCGCTGGCGCGTCCCGGTCGCGACCGCGGTCCTTGCCGTGGCGCTGGCGGATTTATCGCTCAACTATTCCTATGCCCTCGGCCTCTCGGCACCCGCGGGGGTTGGGCAGCAGTGGCTCACCTCGGTCCAGCGTGACGATTCCATGCGCCGGGACCTCGTAACCACGATCGCGTTGACCTGCGATCCGGACAAGCCCTACGCCGTGAACGTGGTGGGCGTGGACTACGCCGAGCTCAGCCATTTCTCCGCCAACTTCTACGCTGCCATGTCGCAGGAAGGAAGACCGGCGTGCCAGTACACCGCGCTTGGCTATGCGTTGACGGACCCGGCAGCCGCAGGCCAAGCGCTCGACGAGGCGCCCCACCGATACTTCGTCAGCATGCGACCGGAGAAGATGCCTTCGTGGCCGGCATTCCTTAACCGCGTGTCCGAGCCTTTGTTCGACAAAGTGGCAAGCTCCAAAGACTGGGAGCAGGTCCGCAACGTCGGAGACACGATCGTCATCTTTCGCTCGAAGCGCTACGACGGCATGGCCGTGATTCGCAAAGGCGGCAAGTAAGTCGGGGACGGGGAGCCCGAATTAACGCATATCGCCCGATGCGACGACCTCGAGTCCATGGCCGACCGGTACGCGCATGAGGAGTGATTTCGCGACGTCGGCCGCGGCAATAGAGCGGTAGTTTTTTGGGAGGAGCGGCCCGAGGAGGCGGCTGACGGTCAGGGCGATCCCCTCGCCACTGCGAGCGGGCTGCCCCAGGCTTTCGCGATCGCCCGCAAGCATCGACGGCCGGGCGATGATGACGCTTTCGAAGGGCAGCGCGCTCAGCGCGTCTTCCAGTTCGCCCTTTACGCGGCTATAGAAGATCCTGGACTTCGCGTTCGCGCCCATCGCGCTGACGAGGCCGACGCGCCGTGCGCCCGCGGATAGAGCGGCTTTCGCTACGGCGAGATTCGCGTCGAAGTCCACCGCGCGGAACGCTTCCTGGCTGCCAGCCGACTTGATCGTGGTGCCGAGCGCGAGGTAGACCTCGTCCAGGCGGGGCAGGGCGGGGAGCGCGCGGAAGTCGACAACGTGCCACGTGACTTTCGGGGGCGCTTCCATCTCGCGGCGGGCAAGGACGTGAATCGCCGCAACCGAAGGATCGCCGACAAGGCCTCGCAGAATTTCTCGCCCGACGAGGCCGGTGGCACCGGCAAGCGCGACGCTTTTGGCCATTAGGCGCGCAGATTCATGTCCGCTCTGGGTTCGATAGCGGACTATAGCGCTAGCTGCGAATCAGCCAACGGGCTGAAGACGTCTGGCAGGGCACAATGGCCGCTGCCAACCCGAATGCGCAGAACTCGCTGAATCGACAACGAGTGCCCCGAGAGGAACTTATTTCCATCTCCCCAGGCTTGCGCGTTTCGCAAACTTTGGCGCTATCCGGTCAAGTCGCTCCTGGGCGAACGACTCCGCACAGTGCGTCTGGTCGGCGACGGAGTGGACGGCGATCGCATGTGGGGTATCCAGGATCGCAGCGACGGCCGAGTACTCACCGCTCGACGCGAACCACGCCTGCTGTTTGCGTCGTCGCGTGTAGCGGGTGGTATTCCGGTGATCACTCTCCCCGACGGTCAGGAGCTCACCGGAATTGGTCCAGCCACAGATGCTGCGCTCTCAGCGTGGTTGGCCAAGCCCGTCACGTTAGTGGCTGCCGCGGAGACCGACGCTGCGCGGGCCGAGTACTTTGCCGATGCCACGGACGACGCGAGCCGGGCCATTGAGTGGACGATGCCGAAGGGCCGGTTCGTCGACGCGTTCCCTGTATTGGTAATGACCACTGCCGGCTTGCGTGGCGGTGCCTCCGCCCATTCCAGCGGCAGCTGGGACGTGCGACGCTTCCGCCCGAACATCCTGATCGAGCTTGATGGCGAAGGGTGGCTCGAGGACGCGTGGGCAGAGCGTCGGCTGAGCGTCGGCTCGACCCAGCTGGCACCGCGCCGGCGGTGCATACGCTGCACGATGGTCAACCGCGCTCAACCCGGGCTCGAGAAGGATGTGAACATCTACAAGACGCTTCATAGAACCCATGGGGGCGAAGCCGGGATGTGGACTCAGGTCGTCCAACCCGGGACCCTCTCGGAGGGCGACTCGGTTCAGGTTGCCTGACTAATTAGTTCGGGCTCCGTCCCCGAATCTGGCGATTACCTGCCGTGCTGATCGAGGAAGCGCACGAGCGCGGCGTTGACCGCGTCGGGATGAGTCACCGGGTGGCCGAGTCCTTCGAGCTCGACCGTCTCGACCTGGGGCAATAGCCGGCTCAGCCGGCGCGCCACGGCGCGGGAAGAGAGCGGCGAGCGGGTTCCGGTGATCAGCAGGGTGGGAATCTTGAGCTCGCGAAATGCGCTCGCCGGCGTCGGCTCGTCGAACAGCGCGTCCTTCCAGTCCTGGATGTTCTTCACCGAATCGGCAATCGCCGATCGATTGCGCTCGGGCATGGCGTCGAAGGCGCCGGCGCCCATCCAGAAATCGATGAACGCGCGCGCTGCGCCCATTGCGTCGCCCGCCTCGAGCGCGGCCACGGAAGCGGTGACCGTATGGCGAATGCCGTCGACGTCGTTCGGGGATGGAGATTCGCGCTCGACCAGGGCGAACAGGGTCGGTTCATAGAGCGCCAAAGCACGCACGCGTCGCGGTTGTACGACCGCCGTCATGAGGGCGATCGCGCCGCCATACGAGTGGCCGATCAGGGAGAAGCGCTCGCCAGCGCGCTCGAAAACGGGCTCGAGGAGCGCCACCTCGTCGCCAAGGGTCAGATGATGGTTCCGAGGCCAGGGCGGGCTCTTGCCGGCGCCGTAGGAATCGGCGGCAAGGACATGGAACCGCGGCGCGAGCATTTCCATGAGCGAGCGCCATTGCGCGGAGCTGCTCGCGTTGGAGTGGAGGCACACCGCCCCCGGGCCGGCCCCGGCCTCGCGGAAGAAAGCGCTCATGTCTGCGCCCGCTTCAGCTCCGATTCGCTGCGAATCAGGTCCCAGATGTAGTTGCGGTACTCGTGGCACTGCATCGACTTCTTCACGGTGATGTCGCGCGGCCGGGGCAGCGTGATCTTCACTTCCTCCTTGATGTGCGCCGGTCGCGCCGACAGCACGACCACGCGGTCGGCGAGATAGATCGCCTCCTCGATATCGTGCGTCACGAAGACGATGGTCTTGCCGGTGCGCTCCCAGAGGCGCGTCAGCTCCTCCTGCATCGCCTCGCGTGTCTGCGCGTCGAGCGCGCCGAACGGCTCGTCCATGAGCAGCACCTTGGGATCGAAGGCGAGCACGCGCGCGAGCGCCACGCGCTGCTTCATGCCGCCGGAGAGCTCGGCCGGATAGTGGTTGCGGAAATCGGCGAGGCCGATCATGGCGAGCTGCTTCTGCACCGTCTCGTCGATCCGCCCGCGCGGCACGCCTTGCACCTCGAGCGCCCAGGCGACGTTGCCGGCCACGGTGCGCCACGGGAAGAGCGCGAACTCCTGGAACATCATCCCGCGATCGGGCCCCGGCTCGTGCACCTCGCGCCCGTAGACGCGGATCGCGCCGCGGTCGGCCTTGATGAAGCCGCCGAGGATGTGCAGAAACGTGCTCTTGCCGCAGCCGCTCGGGCCGATCACGCTCACGAATTCTCCGTTCTCGACGCGGAACGCGTCGAGATCCAGAATGTCGAGCGAGCGGCCGTTGCGCGTGTAGGACTTCTTCAGCGCGTCGACTTCGAGAGCTATTTCCAGGTGGGATCCTCGTAGACGAACTTGCCGCCCACCATGGTCGCGACCGGCTTGATCGACTCGATCTCCTTCTCCGGCACGCTGAGGTAGTCCGCCGAGAGTACGACCAGGTCGGCGAACTTGTCCTTCTCGAGCGAGCCCTTGACGTTGTCCTCGAACGTGAGCCGGGCGTTGTTGATGGTGTAGAGCTGCAGCGCTTCCTCGCGAGTGATCCGCTGCTTAGGCCCGTAGACGCCGTCCGAGATCGTGTCGCGGGTGATGAAGTGGTACATCGCCCAGAAGGGGTTGTAGGGGATGACCGGCGAGTCGGTGCCGCCGGCGACCAGGAAGCCCTGGTCGAGGAAGGTGCGCACCGGCGTCACGTTCTCGGCGCGCGCACGGCCCCAGTACTTGGCCATGCTCGGAGCGGCGAGATAGAGATGGTCCTGCGCCGAGACGGCGATGCCGAGCGCCTTCACGCGCGAGAACTGGTCCGGGTTGGCGATGAAGTAATGCTCGATGGTCCAGCGCTTGCCGGCGATCGAGCGGTCGGCGTTGGCCGCCTCGTACGCATCAAGCACCTCGTCCACCGCGGCGTCGCCCACGGCATGCGTGGCGACGCGCCAGCCCAGGCGGTTCAGCTCGCGCACCACCGGGATGTACTGGCTCGGCGCCACCACCTCGATGCCCTTGAACTTGCCGCCATGGCCGTACGGCTCGGCATAGGGCTCGCGCATGTGGCCGCCTTCGAAGCCGCCGTCGACCAGCGTCTTCATGCCGCCGATCCTCAGCCACTCGTCGCCTTCATCGGCGCGCACGTGCCAGGAATTGATCGTGTCGCGCACCTTCTCGACGCTCGAGAAGTCGTAGATGCGCATGAGGTAATTCACGCGCATCGTCAGCCGACCCTGAGCTTTCAGCTGCTGAAACATGCGGTAGGGGCCGATCACGTCGGTGCTGGCGGGCGACCAGCCGCCGGGAATGCGAATGCCCGTGAGGCCGGCGGCGTTGAGGATCTTCATCTGGCTCTCGATCGACTCCGGCGTCACCTTGGGCGGCGGCGGCAGCTTGACCAGCGCGCGCGCGTTGTCGACCAGCTCGCCGTTGAAGCCGCCGTCCGCGTCGCGGCCGATCTCGCCTCCCGGCGGGCTCTTCGCGTCGCGCGTGATGTTCCAGTGCGCGAACGCCGCTGAATTCAGGATGAACTCGTGCCCGCCGCGGATGAGGACCACCGGATTCTTCGGCGCCACGCGGTCGAGCTCGGTGCGGTGCGGCAGGCGCTTCTCGTGGAGCTGCGCCTCGTGCCAGTCGGGATTCGAGACGATGAGCTCGCCCGGCTTCGCGCTTTTCGCGCGCGCCTCGACGGCGCCGAGCAGCTCGGGGATGCTGCGCACGCGCGAGAGATCGACGCCCGGACCGCCGCCGGCGTTGTGCAGGTGACCGTCGATCAGCCCTGGGATTACCGTGCGCCCGTGCAGGTCGATCTCTTTCGTATTGAGGCCGCCCATCGCGCGCACCGCGTCGTTCTCGCCGACTGCGATGATGTGTTCGCCGCGGATCGCGAGCGCCTGGGCGATCGAGAACTTGCCGTCCACCGTGACGATCTTGCCGTCGTAGAGCACGAGGTCGGCGGTTTCCCCGCTGCCGACGCCAGAGCCGGTGCTGCACGCCGCGAGCAGCGCGATCGCCAGCGCGGCAGTGAACCGATGCCAATTCATTTCGTCTCCTTGTTCATCGTCTAACATAACGTACCGCAATTCACCGCCGCATTCCCATGGCCGTCAACGAACAGCTCGCGATGCTGGTGCAGCCCGACCGGGTGCACCGCTCGCTGTACGCCGATCCGGCAATCTTCGAGCTGGAGATGGAGCGCATCTTCGGCCGCGCCTGGCTGGTGCTCGGCCACGAGAGCCAGGTGCCGGCACCGGGCGATTACTTCACGACCCGCATGGGGCGTGAGCCGGTCATCGTCGTAAGAAAAGAAAACACTCAAGTGGCCGTGCTGGTCAATCGCTGCGCCCATCGCGGCGCCATGGTATGCGCCGAAGGGCGCGGCAACACGGAACGTTTCGTCTGCCCCTACCACGGCTGGAGCTACGACCGGGGCGGCGAGCTCAAGGCTGTGCCTTTCTCTTCGGGTTATCCACCGCAAAAGCTCGGCGAGCTGCGGCTGCGCGCGGTACCGCGGGTAGCCACCTATCGCGGCTTCATCTTCGCTTCGCTGGCCGAGCGAGGCGACAGCCTGGAAGCGTTCCTCGGCCCGGCGCGCGCCTCGTTCGACGACTTCGTCGACCGCGCGCCCGGCGGCGAGCTCGAAGTGGCCGGCGGCGTCTTCAAGCACGCCTACAACGGCAACTGGAAGCTGATGCTCGAGAACCACCTCGACGGCGCGCACCCGGCGTGGGTGCACGCCTCTTCCGTCGCGGTGGCGCGCAGCGCGCCCGATCCGGGCGGCCCGGGAGAAGAGCACTACTACGACATCGCGGTGCGCCAGATGCGCCAGAACGGCGCGCCGGACTCGGTCTGGGAGGCGACCGGCATCTGGGCGACACCGCGCGGGCACGGCTACATGGGCGACTACCACGACGACAAGCGGCTCGTCGCGGGCCTCGGGCATCCGGTTTTCGACGACTACCGACGGAGACTCGTTGCGGAAGTTGGTGAGCGCGAAGCCGATCGCATCCTGCGCGTCACGCTGTGGAACACGATCGTCTACCCGAACTGCTCGTTCATGAGCCAGTTCCGGCAGCTGCGCATCCTGCATCCGATCAGCGTCGAGCGCTCGGTGGTCTACACGTACTCCTTCCGCATGAAGAACGCGCCGGAGCGCATGTTCCGCGACACGGTGGCGTTCGCCAATGTCGTGAACGGCACGGGCTCCTGGGTGCTGACCGACGACCTCGAGGTCTACGAGCGCATCCAGAAGGGCTTCTCGTCGGGCGCCGTGGAATGGGCCTACGTGGGCCGCGGCTACGGCGGCGACGTCGAGGAAGCCGACACGGTCAGAGGCAAGAGCGGCACGAGCGAGGTCTATCTCCGGGCGCAGATGCGCGCCTGGCTGGACTACATGACCCGTGACGCCTGAGCAGTTTCTGTATCACGAGGCGCGGCTCCTCGACACGCATCGTTATGAAGAGTGGCTCGAGCTCTTCACCGAGGACGCGACCTACTGGGTACCGCTCGAAGAAGGGCAGAAGGATCCCTTCGCGACCTCGTCCCTCATCCACGACGACCGGACGCTGCTCGGTCTGCGGGTCAAGCAGCTTCGCCATCCGCGCGCGCACGCCCGCCTCCCTTTCGCCAGCACCGTGCACCAGGTCGGCAACGTCATGGTTCTGGCCGAGGGCGCCGACGAGCTCCAGATCGGCTCCACACTAACGGTGGTCGAATTTCGAAACGAAAAGCAGCGGCTCTACGGCGCTCTCGTCCAGCACCGCCTGCGGCGAAACAATGGCTCGTTTCGCATCGCGCACAAGCGTGTCGATCTCGTAAACTCCGAAGGTGAGTTGGACGGCATCGCCATTCTGCTTTGAAGCCCCGTAATTCCCAGCCGGTGATCATCGCCGGAGGCGGCATTGGCGGCCTCGCCGCCGCGCTCGCCCTCGCGCGCAAAGGTTTCCGCTCGCTCGTCCTCGAGCAGGCGCCGCAGTTCGGCGAGATCGGCGCCGGCATCCAGATCGCCCCCAACGCCTGGCACGCGCTCGATGCGCTCGGCGTGGGCGCGCTGGTAAAGAAGGAGGCGGTGTTCATCGAGCATCTCTTCATGTTCGACGGCGTGAGCGGCGAGAAGGTGATCGAGATTCCGCTCGACGCTCGCTTCGCCAAGCGCTTCAACAACCCGTACGCGGTCACGCACCGCGCCGACATCCACGGCTCGCTGCTCGACGGCTGCAAGGCGCTGCCCGAGATGATCGAGCTGCGCACGAACACGCGGGTCACTCGCTTCTCCATCGACGGCACCGCCGTGACGGTAGAAACGGCGAAGGGAGAAAAGCTGAAAGGCGCGGCGCTGATCGGAGCCGACGGCGCCAAGTCGGTCGTGCGCGATGCGATCGTCGGCGACGCCCTGCCCGGCTCGACGATCCACAAGTGCTACCGGGCGGTGTTGAATATCGACGACGTGCCGCAGGACCTGCGCTTCGCCGCGGCGACGCTCTGGGCCGCGCACGACACGCACATCGTCCACTACCCGCTGCGCGGCTGGAAGCTCTTCAACCTCGTCGCCACGACCATCGGCACACCGATCACCGAAGGCCACGCCGAGGTGGCGACACCGGAGGAGGTGCTGCCGCAGTTCGCGCACTATTGCGAAAAGCCGCTCAAGCTGATGCGCACGCCGAAGCAGTTCACGCGCTGGATGCTGCGCTATCGCGAGCCGGTCGATAACTGGATCGAAGGGCCGGTGGCGCTGCTCGGCGATGCGGCGCATCTCATGCTGCAGTACATGGCGCAGGGCGCCGCCATGGCGATGGAGGACGCAGTCGCTCTCGGCGCGGCCTGCGATGCCGCGGACGCCGACTTCACCGATGCGTTCAAGCGCTACCAGGAGATGCGCGTCGTGCGAGCCACGCGCGTCCACATCTCGGCGAACAGCCTGGTCGGCATGATCTTCCACGTGCCCGACGGCCTCGAGCGCCGGGTGCGCAACGACATCTACCGCGGACGGCCGCCCGAGCGCTACTACGACGCGCTCGAATGGGTCTTCACGCCGCCCGATTACGTCCGTAATTTCCGCGCCAGGTCCGGCTGAGCGGCGGGCCGGGCCGATGTGGCTGCTCACCGCGGCCACGTTCACCGGCGCGAGCTCGATCCACTACCAGACGCCGATGCTCGGCGCGATGGCGCGCGAGTTCGGCGCCGGCGCGAGCTCGATCGGCCTGGTGCCGACGCTCACCTTCGGCGGCTTCCTCGCCGGCATCGTGTTCCTCGTGCCGCTCGGCGACCGGATCGACAAACGCCGCCTCATCCTGATCCAGTACTTCGCCAACATCGCGGCGCTCCTCGCCGCTGCCGCGGCGCCGAGCCTGGCTGCGCTCGCCGCAGTGGGCTTCATCATCGGCGCCTGCTCGTGCTACGCGCAGAGCATCGTGCCGCTCGTGGCCGAGCTCGCGCCGGACAAGGGCCGCGGCCGCGCCGTCGGCACGATCCTCACCGCGCTCTTCCTCGGCATCCTTTTCGCGCGCATCACGGGCGGCATCGTCGCCACCTACCTGGGCTGGCGCTGGATGTACGTGGCCGCGGCGGTGATGTTCATCGCGCTCGCCCCGGCCCTCCTCGGTCGGCTGCCGAGCTCCCGGCCGCATACCTCGCTTTCCTACCGGCGCCTGCTGCTCTCGGTGTTCGGATTGATCGCCAAGCACGCCGACATGCGGCGCGTCGTCGCGATCCAGCTGCTGCTCGGCATCTGCTACGGCGGGTTCTGGGCAACGATCGCCACGATGCTGCTCGGCGTGCACGGCCTCGGGCCGACCGTCGCCGGGCTGATCGGCATTCCGGGCGCGGCCGGCGTCCTCATCGCGCGGCCCGCCGGACGCTGGCTCGACCAGCGCGGCCCAGGGCCGATCGTCGCCGGCGGCGTTTCGCTCATCATCTGCGCCTACGGCGTGTTCGCCTTCGGGCTCTGGTGGCCGGCCGCGCTCGCGGTGGGCGCCGCGCTCCTCGACTGCGGCCTGCGCGCCGCGATGGTGGCCAACCAGACCGTGGTGAACTCGCTAGCGCCCGATGCGCGCAGCCGCTCGAACACCGTGTTCGGCCTCGCCGTCTGGAGCGGCAACGCGATAGGCGCGTTCGTCGCGAGCACTGCCTTCGCGCACAGCGGCTGGCTGGCCGTCTGCGCAATCTCGGCTGCCTCAGCCGCGTGCGCGCTTGCCGTCCAGCTCGCCGCGACTAGGCGACGCGGTGGTTGAGCTCGCCGATCTTCTCGATCGAGAGGCGCAGCTTGTCGCCCGGCTTGAGGAAGCGGTTGCGCGGCATGCCGACGCCGGCCGGCGTGCCGGTGAGCACGAGGTCGCCGGGATGGAGCGTCACGCGCGAGGACAGCATCGCGATCTGCTCGGCGGTGTCGAAGATCATCTTGCCGGTGTTCGAATCCTGCATCAGCTCGTCGTTGACCCAGAGCTTGATCGCGAGCTTGTGCGGGTCGCCGATCTGCGAGGCGGGCACGATCCACGGCCCGAGCGGGCAGGAGCCGTCGAAGCACTTCTGGCTCACCCAGTCGTAGTGGAACGGCGTCGCCGCGGGAACCTTCTC
The DNA here is from genome assembly GCA_964477695.1 of uncultured Enterobacteriaceae bacterium. Taxonomy (GTDB): domain Bacteria; phylum Pseudomonadota; class Gammaproteobacteria; order Burkholderiales; family SG8-39; genus SCGC-AG-212-J23. The sequence goes on from CAYZFN010000102.1 coordinate 13,976, forward strand.
GCGGCGCATCGCGTCGCGCGCCGATAAGTCGTTGGCGATGGTGTAGCCGGCCACGTAATCGAGCGCATCGGCGACGGACACGTCCTTCGCCGTGCGGCCGATCACCGCGACGAGCTCCACCTCCCAGTCCACCGCTTTCGAATAAGCGGGAAGCTTCACCACCGTGCCGGGGCCGACTACCGAGCTCGAGGTCTTGACGAAGTGCCACGGCTTCTCGCCGAGGTCCTTCATCGTCGGGCCGGGCTCCTTGCCCTGCGCGCGCAGCATCTCGTTCACGTGGTCGGTGTAGTTCGCCCCGGCGCAGAAGACGGCACCCGGCGTCGGCACCGGAGCGAGCAGCTTTGCCTTGCCGAGCGGGATGCCTTTCTTCGTGCCGGGCTTCGCCTTGCGCAGCTCCGCGTGCGCCGCGCGCCAGTCGCGTAGCACCGCGAGCATGGTCGAGTGCGCCGGGTTGCCGGTGAGCTTCGCGGCGTCGTAGATCTGCTCTCCGATCAGCGCGCCGGCACGCGAGCCGTCGGAGGTCTGGAAGGTAACGAGGCGATAGTCAGGCATGGCCGCATAATAACGGATGGACTCTTTCGAGCTCCTCGTCGCAGCGCACCGCCCGGGCATGAAAGCCACGCTCGCCCGGCTGGTCGAAATTCTGCGCGCCCACGACATTCGCTATGTGATCGGCGGCGCCAATGCGCTCTCGCTCTACGCCCGGCCGCGCATGACGATCGATATCGACGCGTTCGTCGACGGCAAGCGAAAGGATGAGCTCGACCACGTGCTCGCCAAGACGTTCGCCGTCGTGAGCGTTGGGCAATTCCATTCCAAGTTCAAGGACGGCGACGTGGAGGTCGATATCCTCTATGCGGGGGCCGATGCCGAGGACTTTGCGCTCGCCCACGCGCGCGATGCCGCGATCCTGGGTACCAAGCTCAAGGCCGCTTCACCCGAGGCTTTGCTGTGGCTCTATCTGGTGTCGGAGAAGGAGCAGAACTACGTCGATGCCATCGAGCTAGTGCGCGCCAATCCCAGCATCGACCTCGCCGAGCTGCGTAACCAGCTGGAGCGCGGCGATCGCCGCGCACTGGCTAAGCTGGAGAAAGTGCTGACTACGGCTCGACAGCCGGAAAGCTCGTACGAAGCTTCCCGGAAGCGGCGTTCCTAGGGGGCGATCAAATCAGGACCTATCTCGGCGATCGAACGCACGCCGCAGAGGCGCATCGAGCGCTCGAGCTCGCCCGCGAGGATTTCGAGCGCGCGGCGCGCGCCCGCTTCGCCGCCGGCCATGGCGCCGAAGAGCGTTGCGCGGCCGGTAAGGACGCCGCGCGCGCCGAGCGCGCAGGCCTTGACGACATCGACGCCGCGGCGCACGCCGCCGTCGAGCAGCACGGTCATCCGGCTGCCCACGGCCCTCGCTACGTTCGGTAGAGCCTCGAGCGTCGGCGCGGCGCCGTCGAGCTGCCGGCCACCGTGGTTCGAGACCACGACGCCGTCGCAGCCGATCGCCGCGGCGCGCTCGGCGTCGTCGGGGCGCTCGACGCCCTTGAGGAGCAGCTTGCGCGGCCAGAGCTCGCGCAGCCGCTTGATCGCTTCCCAGTCGAGCGCGGGATCCATCTCCTGCCCGACGGCGGTCGCGATGTCGGTGCCCTTCGGCGTGCTGAACGCGTAGCCTTCGAAGTTCGCCATGCCGGGCAGGCCGTGGCGCAGGATCTCGAGCAGCCAGGCGGGCTTGAAGAGCACGTCGCGCGAGTTGCGCCAATTCGGGTTGTACGGCGTCCGGAAGCCGTTGCGCGGGTCGCGCTCGCGCTTGCCCGATACCGGCAGGTCGACCGTGACCAGCATCGCTTCGTAGCCCGCTTGCTTCGCCCGCTCGACCAGCTTCTCGCGAAACTCGCGTTGCCGCACGGCATAGAGCTGGAACCAGAGCCGTCCGCCGACTTCCTCGGCCACGCGCTCGATGGTGAACGCGGCCGGCGTGGCGAGGGTGAACGGCACGCCGAACGCCTTGGCCGCTCGCGCGAGCGAGAGCTCGGCGCCGGCGCGGCCCGCGCTGATGCCGCCGGTGGGCGCGATGGCGAGCGGCAGCGCGCTCTTTCCTCCGAGCAGGTCGGTCTTCATGTCGACCGCGGCCACGTTGACCAGCACCTTCGGCAGCAGTCGCACCCGCTCGAAGGCGGCGCGATTTTCGCGCAGCGTGCTCTCGTCCTCCGCGCCGCCGTCGAAGAAATCGAAGATCGCGCGCGGCAGACGCCGCCGCGAAAGATCGCGCAAGTCCTCGATGCTTATGGCTTTTGAAAGATCAGCCATATAATTCGCGGCTCGCACTCTACCGCCTAAAGGTTCTCCGGTGTTCCGTCTTTTCGCAATTGCACTCGCTTTTCCATTGCTGGCGTTTGGCCAGAGCTTTCCCTCCAAGCCCCTGCGCCTGATCTGCCCCTTCCCGCCGGGCGGCGCGGTCGACATCGCATCGCGCGCAAGCGCCAATTCGCTCACCAAGATCCTCGGCCAGCCCGTGGTGGTCGAGAACAAGCCGGGCGCCGGCGGCAACCTCGGCGGCGTGGAAGCGGCCCGCTCGGCGCCCGACGGCTACACCCTCTTCATGAGCACGAGCGGCATCCAGGCCATCAACCCGGCGCTCTACGCCAAGATGCCCTTCGATCCGAACAAGGATCTGATTCCGGTAGCGCCGCTCGTCTCGCTGAACAATGTCCTGGTCGTGAATCCTTCGGTCCCTGCGCACACGGTGAAGGACATCATCGCGCTCGCGAAGAAGGACCCGGGCAAGTGGACCTACGCCTCGAGCGGCAACGGCACGAGCATCCACATGTCGGGCGCGATGTTCACGTTCATGACCAAGACCGACATCCTCCACATCCCGTACAAGGGAAGCTCGCCGGCGGTCACCGACCTGCTCGCCGGGCAGACCCACATGATGTTCGACAACATTCCTTCGTCGCTGCCGCACATCAAGGCGGGCAAGCTGCGCGCCATCGCGACGACCGGCAAGAAGCGCGATCCCGCGCTGCCCGACGTGCCGACCATCGCCGAGTCCGGCATCCCGGGCTACGAGTCGGGCGTGTGGTTCGGCCTGATGGTGCCGGCGAAGACGCCGCGCGAGGTCGTCGACAAGCTGAACGCCGCCGCGGTGAAGACGGCCCACGATCCGGAGTTCATGAAGCGCATGACCGATCTCGGCTACAACCTGATCCCGGGAACGCCCGAGCAGATGGCGAAGATGATCGATGAAGAGGTGAAGCGCTGGACGCCGATCGTCAAGGCCTCCGGCGCCAAGGTCGACTAGCGAGGAACTGCGACATGAAACCCGCTCTCTCCAAAGTGAAGCGCATCGAGGGCGTGCTCTCGCCCGTCATCACGCCGTTCCGCAAGGATTACTCGCCCGACGCCGAGCGCTTCGTGCGCCATTGCCGGTGGCTGCTCAGGAGCGGCTGCGCCGGGCTTGCCGTCTTCGGCACCAACAGCGAAGCGAACTCGATGTCCGTGGGCGAAAAAAGAAAATTATTGGAAAGCCTGGTGAGCGGCGGCGTGCCGGCCTCGGCGCTCATGCCCGGCACGGGGCATAGCGCGCTCAGCGACTCGATCGAGATGACGCGCGCCGCGGTGGAGCTCGGCTGCGCCGGCGTGCTGATGCTGCCGCCCTTCTACTACAAGGGCGTCTCCGACGAAGGCCTGTACCGCAACTTCGCCGAGGTGATCGAGCGCGTCGGCGACGAGCGGCTGCAGCTTTACCTGTATCACATCCCGCCGGTCTCGCAGGTGCCCATTACTCTGAACTTGATTGAAAAGCTTCTCGGGAAGTATCCGGGCATCGTGGCGGGTGTGAAGGATTCGAGCGGCGACTGGAGCAACACCAAGGCGATGCTCGATTCCTTCGCGAAGGAGGGGTTCGACGTGTTCGCCGGCAGCGAGGTGTTCCTGCTCGACAACATGCGCCATGGCGGCAAGGGCTGCATCACCGCAACCGGCAACATCAATCCGGGGCCGATCGCCAACGTCTACAAGAACTGGCGCTCGGCGGAGGCCGACAAGCTGCAGGCCGGCATCACCGCGACGCGCAAGGTCGTGCAGAAGCAGCCGATGATCCCGGCGCTGAAGAGCGCGGTCGCCTACTTCGGCAACGATGCGCAGTGGAAGACCTGCCGGCCCCCGCTGGTCGAGCTCACCGCCGCGCAGGAAGAAGAGCTGATCCGGGACCTCAAGGCCATCGGCTTCTCGATGCCCGGCCTGACCGCCTGAAGTCGGTCCTCGTCACCGGGGCGGGCCGCGGCATCGGGCTCGCGACCGCGAGGCTGTTCCTCGGCGCCGGCTGGCGGGTGCACGCGCTGGACAAGGATTTCTCGGTCTGCGATCTGGCGCCGCCGGCGCAGCGCGTGAGCTTTAACCTCGAGAACCTCGACGGCATCCCGGCGATGGTCGAGCGCCTGGGCGAGGTCGACGTGCTGGTTAACAACGCCGGGACGCTCTACTGCCATCCGCACGACGGCTTTCCCGAGGACGACGTGCACGAGATCCTGACGGTGAATCTGCGCGCGCCGGTTGCGCTCATCGAAGCGCTCGCGCCGCAGATGCTGCGGCGCAGGCGCGGCCGCATCGTCAACGTCGCCTCGGTTGCCGCCTTTACCGGGCATCCCGACCTCTGGTACGGCGCGACGAAGGCCGCGCTGGTGAACATCACCAAGAGCTATGCCGGCTACCTCGGCGGCGACGGCATCCTCGTCAACGCAGTAGCGCCCGGCCCGACGCTCACCGATATGTACGAGCGCCTGCCGCAGTCCCGCAAGGACGCCGTGATGCGCGCGGTCTACTCGGGCCGGCCGTGCCGGCCCGAGGAGGTCGCGCAGGCGATCTTCTGGCTCGGCACGTCGAGCCCGGAATATCTCTCGGGCGCGACGATCGACGTCAACAACGGCTCCTACCCGCGCTAGAAGCCGTATTTCAGCAGCAGCGTCTGGCCTAGGGTAGCGGGCTGCGAGCCGGCGAACAGCCCGTCCGGGCCGTGCGACGTATCCGCGAATCCGTCAACTGCGTATCCGCCGGACGAGAGATTCGGAAAGTAAAGGGTGGTGATTCCGTCGCTCGTAAGTGTCTGGATCCTCGCAAAGGAATCGACGCCACTGCCGCCATTGATCGTCAGGAAGCTGCCGAGCGTGACGTTGATGTTGCTTCCCGAAACGAGGGCGGAGGCGTTTGGCGACGCGCCGCCGAGCAGCGAGAGGCTTGCCGCCTGGATGTCGACTGCATCGCCGGAGACGAGCGAGCTCGCCGCGCCGGAGGCACTGTCGCTGCCGCGCACGATCATCGCGCCGCTTGCCGACGCTGCGATGGGCCCCGCGGCGTAGACGGCCGTCGGCGCGAGCGCCGAGGCGCTGCCGATCGCCAGATCGCCCGCCTGCGTAACGGTGAGCGTCGCCGGCAAGCTCATCGAGCCCAGCGAGAGCAGCGCCGAGGTGTTGTTGAGCAGCACGTCGCCGCCCGCGGATGCGGCAAAGCTCGACACCGAGTTCGGCCCGCCGAGCAGCGTCGAGCCGCCGGAACTCGTCGTCAAGGCATTGGCCACAACAAGGCCATTCGCGTTCTCGCTGATCGTGCCGCCGGCTTGGAGCGTCGCATTGCCGAGCGTGCGGATCGCCGCTGCCAAGGCGCCGCCGTTCAGCGCGATGTTGCCGCCCGCGTTGATGCCGATGCTGCCGCCCGTCGTGGCCGTCTGGGCCGAGCTGCCGATCCGGGCGCCAGCGGTACCACTCGCGCCCCCGTTCAGCACCACATCGCCTGTCGCATTGACGGTGATCGTGTTCGGCAGCGCCGCAGTGCTGCTGGACCCCAAACCGACGCCGGTCGTCGTGCCGCCGTTGAGGATCACGCTGCGCGCGTTCAGCACCAGGTTCGTCGCGCCGGTGCCGCCGATGCGCGCTCCGTTCGCTGTGCCGGATCCGCCGCCGCCGTTGAGCACCACATCGCCGGTCGCGTTCACGACCTGCGTTGGCCCGGTGATTATGGCGAACGTGTCGCTGCCACCCGCGCCCGCGTTGATCGTGATGTTGTGCGCATTGATCGTCTGCGTCTTGCCAACGGCACTCGCCGTGATTAAGGCGGCATTGCTTAACGCCGTGCCGTTGAACGTTCCGCCGCCGCCGGCGCCGCCCGTGACGATGATGTCCGCATTGCCGCCGATTGTCTGGTTGCCGTTAGTGCTGATGCCGGCGCGGTTCCCGAAGCCTGCCGACCCGCCGCTAACGGTCAGCGTGCCATCGGCTACATGGATGACTTGGTCGCCCCCTCCGCTTGAGGAGATGAAGGCACTGCCGTTATTGCCGGTGTCAGCCGCGCGCAGAGCGATGTTCGCCGCCGTGACCGTTTGCGCACCTGTCTGGCTTTGGCTGATCGACGAGCCCGAGCCTCGGGACGACGTGCTTCCGCCCAGCATGGTCAGGTCTCCGCTGCTCTGGACGGTTTGCACTCCCGTGGCGACGCCCGGGGCGCTCGGCCGGACGTTGGAGATAGACGTCGTTCCCGAGCCGCCTAGGGCCTCAAGATGGATTCCGCCGGAACCAACCGCGACGGTTTGATCGCCGCCGGAATTGAACAGGGCGGCATTACCGCCGTTCTGAGCCGTGAGCGTCAGGGATTGCGCGACAACCGATTGCCCCCCGTTCGCCACGAGCTGCACGAATCCGTCGTCGGCGATGATGTTCATCGCCCCGGAGGTCGAAATCGTCTGGCTCGCGCCGGTCGGGACGCTGGTAAAGAGCCCGGTTCCGCCATTGCCCGACCCGACGATGGTAATCGAGCCCATTTCCCCGGTTCCGCCGGCGGTGATGGATTGGACGGGTGCCACCATACGGGAGGAGCCGAGCGCGCCTGCACTGCCCACTGTCAACGCGTTCCGGCCGCTGCCGGTCAAGGAGACCGTCTGTGGGCCGCCCAGTGCGAATGCCGAGGCGCTGCCGCCGAGAGCGTTGAGAGTGAAATGGTCGCCGTTGACGACGTTGATCGTCTGGCTGCCGCCCGACTGGATGGATGCGTCGCCGCTCGCGCCAAGCGTCTGGACGTCGACCGAGCCGCCGTTCACGGTGATGGATTGCAGCCCGCTGCCGAACTGGTCGATCGTGACGGAGCCGCCGTCCTGCGAGGTCAGCGACAGCGAGCCCGCGTTGATCGTTTGGCTGCCGTTCGAAGAGAGTCCGACCCCGACCGGGCCGCCGCCCGCGGCCGAAACATTCAGCCCCCCCGCCACGTTGACCGTCATCGGGCCTGTGGCGAGGACCTGCCCGGTCACGTCGAGATCTGAACCCGCGCCTGTCGTGGTAACGAATGCACCGGCCGAATTCCATTGACCGGTGATGCTCACCGTGCCCGCGTTAGTGAGCGTTGCATCGCCAGCCGCTTGCAGGCCGTTGACCATCAGCACGCCGGCGTTGTTCAGCAGCAGATCACCGTTACTCCAACCGTTGAACGTCGCCACCTGGTTGGGTCCGCCGAGCAGTGTCGCGCCGGAAGAGTTCACGGTCAGGCCGTTGGCCAGAATCGAGCCGTTAACGTCTTCGGTAATCGAGCCGAATGCGTTCAGCGTTACGTCGCCGGTCGTGCGAATGGAAGTCGCACGGTCGGTGCCGTTGAGCGCGATATTGCCGTTGGCGCTGATCGTGATATCGCCGCCGGCCACGCCGTTCGGCCCGCTGCCGATGCGAGCACCGGCGCCGCTGCCCGAGTTCAGCGCCACGTCGCCGATTGCGTTCACGGTGATCGTGTTCGACAAGACAGGCCCGAAGCCCGTCGAGCCCAGCCCGACACCCGTCGTCGTGCCGCCATTGAGCGTCACGTTATGCGCATAGAGCATCAGGTTGGTGGGGCCGATGGCGCTGCCGCCGGGTCCGCCGATACGCGCGCCATTGAAGTTGCCGAAGCCGCCGCCGCCGTTGAGCGTCACGTCGTTGGCGTTGATGATCTGGTTCGAACCGGTGATCGCGGCGAAAGTGTCGGAGCCGCCCGCGCCCGCGTTCAGCGTGATGTCGCCGGCGTAGATCGTCTGCGTCCTGCCGAGGGTCGCGGCCGTGATGAATGCGCCGTTGCTCGTCAGCGTGTCGCTCGTTCCGCCGCCAGAGGCGCCCCCCGTAAGAACGATGTTCGGATTGCCGTTGATCGTCTGATCGCCTGCCGTCACGATGCCGGCGCGGTTCACCGAGCCGTTCGCCCCGGCGCTGACGGTGATCGCGCCTCCGAAGACGTCCACTTCCTGGTCGCCGCCGCCTGCCGTGTTGCTGATGAGCGCACCGCCATTGCTGCCGCTTAGCGCGCCCTGAAGAGTGATGCTTGCGGCGCTCACCGTCTGCTTGCCGGACTGGTTCTGGAACAGTCCCGAGTTCACGCTCGGCAGGGCGCTGCCACCGACTACGGTCAGCGCCCCCGTGGTCTGCACGTTTTGTGCACCGCTGCCGGCGTTGTTGACGATCTGCGCTACGCCGGTGCCATTAAGGACGTCGAGAGTTATCCCGCCCGTGCCAATGAAGAGATTCTGGTCGCCGCCGGTGTTCGTGATGTTAGCAACGCGCCCGTCCTGAGCATGCAAGGTCAGTGAATCGGCGCTGATCGTCTGGCCACCAACCGATGTGATGCGGGCGTCCTGCGTGCCGCTCGCATTCAGCGTGATCGCGCCGGCATTCGTAAGGTTAATGTTGCCGCCTGCGCGTAGGCTCGAGATGGCGAGGGCACCCGTGTTGTTCAGCGTGAAGTTGCCCGCCACCCCGGGCACGCTGCCCATAAGCAATGGAACGTTCAGGCTGCTGATCTGGTTCACTCCGCCCAGTAGCGTCGAACCGCCCGATGTAATGCCCAGCGCATTCGCGATGATGAGCCCGTTCGTGTTCTCGCTGATCGCGCCTCCCGCGTGCAGCGTGACATCACCGAGCGTGCGGATCGCCGCAGCCAGTCCTGCGCCGTTCAGCGCGATGTTGCCGCCTGCGTTTACGGCAATATTGCCGCCCGCTATGGCGGTCTGTGCAGAGCTGCCGATCCGCGCGCCTGCCGTGCCACTGCTGCCGGCGTTCAACGCCACGTCGCCCGTCGCGTTGACCGTGATGGTGTTCGGCTGCGCCGTGCCGCTGCTGCTCGAGCCGAGCCCTATACCGGTTGTCGCCCCGGCGTTCAGCGTAACGTTGTGCGCGTTCAGCGTGAGATTCGTGGCTGTCGTGCCGCCAATGCGCGCTCCGTTGGACGTACCGGACCCGCCGCCACCGTTGAGCACCACATCGCCGGTCGCGTTCACGCTCTGGGTCGGCCCGATGATGATGGCGAAGGTATCGCTGCCGCCGGCGCCCGCATTGACCGTGATGTCGTGCGCGTTGATGGTCTGCGTCTTGCCCGCCGTGATGAGCCCCGAGTTGGCGGTGCCGAGGGCACTCGTCCCGCTGCCCGAGCTGCCGCCGGTAACGAAGATGTCGGCATTGCCGGTGATTGTCTGGTTGCCGCTCGTCTGGATGCCGGCCCGGTTGTTGAAGCCGAT
>CAYZFN010000103.1:0-33655 GCA_964477695.1 uncultured Enterobacteriaceae bacterium
CGTCGAGCGGATGCGAAGGCACAGGAAAGCCGAGCACGATGGCGAGGCGGCGCATCGAGTTGGTCGTTCCCGATACCGCGCGAAAGCCTTTCGGGTAGCCGGGGATTTCCTCGAACAGGATGGCCGGCGGACGCTCGCGGCGATAGACGATCTCGGCGAGCGTGCCCATCTCCAGATTCCAGTCGGCGCCTTTGATGCGCAGCAGCTCGCCCGCGCGCTCGATCCGCGCCAGCGCCTCGCGCAGGTCGGCGTGCGGCGCCGGATACTCGTTCCAGGCTTCAGACAATTCCGCGGAAAGCGTCTTGCCCATGCCGGTAGTTCATGTTGGTGATGGCGTGGTTGCGGTTGACGAGCGGCCGGGCGAACAGGCGATGCTTGAGGCTTCGCACCTCGTGCTCGATCTGGAACAGCTTGCGCGCGTCGCGCGGCTCGACGATCCACTGGAAGCGCCACTCGGCCTCGTCGGTCTCCATGGTGATGAGATCACGCTCTTTCAGCCAGCGGTAGGGACCCGAGAAATCGGCGATATAGACCTGGATATGGTGACCGTCGTAGTCGGGCAGCGGCGCGTTCGTTTCCGTGAACATGAGCTTCTGGTGCCGGCCCACCGGGACGAGCGCCCTTGAGCCGTGCGCCTTTGCCGGCGCCTTCATCACCTCGCTGTAAAAGCGGGCGATCCCCTCGGCCGTGCCCGGCGGCACGTCGAAATCGACGTACACGAGACCGAGCTCGGTGGACCCGAATTCCGGAGCCGGCGCATGACAGCGCACGCGCGTTCCCCACGGGTCGGTCGCCTCGATGGCGCCGTCTTTCTCCCGCCAGGCGAAGTGCGTCTTGCGCTCGGGAATGACGCGCTGCATCTCCTTGCCGGCGTAGTCGAGCCGCCGCTTGAGCTCCTCGAGGCTCGGCACGACGAAGCCCGCGATGCCGCGCAGGCGCTCGGCGCGCGGCGGCACGGCGCGGCTCGGCATGTGCACCTGGGTGCGTCCGAAGTTGAGCCAGATGTTCTCCAGGCCCGGGAAGATGTAGGGATCCCGCGTCGCGCCCAGGCCGACGATGTAGAACAGGGTCGCCAGGCGCTGGTCGTCGATCACGCAGTTGAAATGCTCGAGATGCACCAGGTTGCCGACGTCCTGCGTCGTGCGATCGTAAGCTTTGAGTTTTTCGGGAGCGTTCATGCGCCTAGTGTATTCCCCACACTCTTCTTGCGAAATCGGGGTAGTCGGCGGCGATCTCCTTCGCCACCGGCCCGCGCAGCAGCGCGAGCTCTGCGCCGCTCGGCTCGGCCGTGGTCGGCACGTTCGCGCCGTCGAACGAAAACCCCGTGGCCTCCCGCACCTCCGCTTCCGCATGCCCCGGATGCACGCTTTCGAGCCGGAAGCGGCGTTGCTCGCGCTGCCAGCCGAACAGCGCCTTGCCGGTCACGAGCGCGGCCGGATCTCCGCGCGCCGAGACGAACTCGACCTTGGGCACGAGGGTTCGCCGCGAGTGCTCCTCGCGAAAGAGAATCACGTGCTTCACCGCCGGATACATGAACGCGGAGCCGAACGAGCCGGGGAAGCGATGGCCGTTGGCGCGCACGAGGTTGATGTTCGCCGCGCCGTCGATCTCGACGCCGCCGAGGAAGAAGGCGTCGATGCGCCCCTGGCCGGCGAGGTCGAAGAGCTCGCGCGAGCCTTCGCTGAAGGGGTTGCCAGCGCGCTTATGGAGCAGCGAGATGCGCACCGGCGCGCCTTGCGCCTGGACCAGCCGGCAAGCGCTCGCCGGGATCGCCGAGGCTGCGCCGACCGCGACGTGGCGCACGGGCAGGCGCGCGATCAGCCGGGCGATCACGCAGGCAAGGAGCTCTTCGCTTTTTGCCAAACGAACTCGTCGAGGTAACGCCGGAATCCTTCGCGCGTCTTCGCCGCCTTTGCGTAGAGCGCAAGGTGCGCGTCGTCGATGCCGTAGGTACCGACGAGGCCGAGCGGCCATGCGCCGCGCGGCGCGAGCGCGGTGGCGGTGACATAGGCTGCCGAGATGACGCCCGGTGCGAGCAGCTCGTCCTCGAGCATGTCGCCGGGGCGCTCTTCCTCGACCGTTACATAAGTGCGCTTCGCCGCATGCGCAATCGTGGCGAGCTCGCGCCGCCGTCCGACCCAGACATTGCCCGCCGCGTCGGACCAGCGCGCGTGGAAGAGCGCCACGTCGGGCACGATCGCCGCCACGAACAGGATGGGGTCGTTGGTCGAGGCGAAGGGATTCTGCGCCACGCGCCAATCCGTATGCGCCGGTACAAGATCTGACCCCAGCACACCGCGCAGCGGCATGAATGGCACGCCTTTCTCGCTCGCCTGCAATGCGGTGTGCACGGCGGGACAGGTGTAGTCGACGACGCTGATCTCGCCGTTCTCCGCCGCTTCGGTGAAGCGCGGCGCGAGCCCCGCCTCGCCGAGCGAGACCGCGCTAGAGTGCACCTCCGCGACGCAGCCCGCGCCGATCAGCAGGTCGCCGGGAAGCCCGAGCACCGGCACGCCGAGCAACCGCAGGTGGCGCTTGCCGGAGCGGATCAAGCCGCGCACGACCTCCATGGCCGGCGTCGAATAATCCGGCGGCAGCGCGACGAGCGCACCGTCGGGAATCGCCGCGGCGAGCGATTCCGCGTTCAGCCGGTACCGCCCACGGTAAGGCCTTCGATCTTGAGCGTCGGCTGTCCGACGCCGACCGGCACGCTCTGGCCTTCCTTGCCGCACGTGCCGATGCCGGTGTCGAGCGCGAGATCGTTGCCGATCATGCTGACCCGGGTGAGCGCATCGGGGCCGTTGCCGATCAGCGTCGCGCCTTTCACCGCTTGGCCGACCTTGCCGTTCTCGATGAGATAGGCCTCGGCCGCCGAGAACACGAACTTGCCGTTCGTGATGTCGACTTGGCCGCCGCCGAAGTTGGTGGCGTAAAGCCCGCGCTTCACGCTGGCGATGATCTCCTTCGGGTCGTGGCTGCCCGCCAACATATAGGTGTTGGTCATGCGCGGCAGCGTGAGATGAGCGAAGGATTCGCGCCGCCCGTTCCCGGTCAGCGGCATCTTCATGAGGCGCGCGTTCAGGCTGTCCTGCAGATAGCCGCGCAGCACGCCGTCCTCGATGAGGACATTGCGGCGTGTGGGCGTGCCTTCGTCGTCGACCGTCAGCGAGCCGCGCCGCCCGGGCAGCGTACCGTCGTCGACGACGGTGACGCCGCGCGCCGCGACGCGCTGGCCGAGCCGCCCGGAAAACGCCGAGCTGCCCTTGCGATTGAAATCGCCTTCGAGCCCGTGGCCGACCGCCTCGTGCAGCAACACGCCGGGCCAGCCGGGCCCGAGCACTACGGTCATCGTGCCGGCCGGTGCCGGGCGCGCCTCGAGGTTCACGAGCGCCTGCGACACCGCCTGGCGTGCATAGCCGTCGAGCACCGCTTCGGTGAAATGCGCGTAGTCGGTTCGGCCGCCGCCGCCCGCGCTGCCGCTTTCGCGGCGACCGTTCGCCTCGGCGATGACCTGCACGGAAAGGCGCACCAGCGGGCGCACGTCGGCCGAGATCGTGCCGTCGCCGCGGGCGATGAGCACCACCTCGTACTCGCCGCCGAGGCTGGCGATGACCTGCGTCACGCGCGTATCGAGCGCGCGGCACTTGCGCTCCAGGCGCTCGAGCAGCGCCACCTTGTCCTGCGCACGAAGCGAGGCGATGGGATCGATCGCGTTGTAGAGCGGTGCCGGCACCGAGCGGCTCGCGCTCTTGACGCGGCGCGCCTGGCCGGCGGCCGCGATGGCGCGCGTCACCCGCGCCGCGTCCTGCAGCGCATCGAAGCTGATCTCGTCGGAATAGGCGAACGCGGTTTTCTCGCCGCACACCGCGCGCACGCCGACGCCCTGCTCGATATTGAAGCTGCCCGACTTGACGATGCCCTCCTCCAGGCTCCAGCCCTCCGAGCGCGAGTACTGGAAGTAGAGGTCGGCGTAGTCGACCTTGCGCGTCGCGAGCGTGCCGAACACGCGCTCGAGCTTCGCCTCCTCGAGATCGAACGGCGAAAGAAGCGTGGTCTTGGCGGTTTCAAGGATCAATGCAGTCTCCGGTTCAGGTTGGCCGGCAGGGCGGCGCGCACCTCGCGCACCCGCTCGAGGTCGATCTCTGCAAGCACGATGCCCTCGCCCTCGGCGCGCATGGCGAGGATCTGGCCCCACGGATCGACGACCATGGTGTGCCCGTAAGTGCGCCGCCCGGTCGCGTGCAGGCCGCCCTGGGCCGGCGCGACGACATACGCCTGGTTCTCGATGGCCCGCGCTCGCAGCAGCGCCTCCCAGTGCGCGGCACCGGTCGGCACGGTAAAGGCCGAGGGGACGAACATGGCATCGAACTCTCCCAGGCTGCGATAGAGCTCGGGGAAGCGCACATCGTAGCAAACGGAAAGCGCGAACCGGCCGAAGGGCGTCGCCACCGCGAGCGGCGCCTCGCCGCCCTGCAGCGTACGCGCTTCGTCATGACGCTCGTCGCGTCCCTCGAAGCGGAACAGATGCATCTTGTCGTAGCGCGCCACGCGCCGGCCGGAATCGTCATAGAGCAGGCAGGCGCTGCGAATGCGCGTCGGGTCGCTGCAGGAGATGGGGACGGTGCCGGCGACAATCCAGACCCGCGCCTCTCGCGCGAGCGCCGACAGGAAGTCCTGGATCGGGCCGGCGCCTTCCGTTTCGCGCGCCTTCACCTTGTCGGTCTCGTGCCGGCCGATGATGTAGAAGTTCTCGGGCAGCGCGACCACGCGGGCGCCCGCCGCAGCGGCGGCCCGGATCAGGCGGCCTGCGGCATCGAGGTTGGCGGCGACCTCGGGCCCGGAGATCATCTGGATCGCGGCCAGCCGCGTGCTCACTGCGGCAGCCCCTCGCCCGGGCGGCCGGGCGGGTTGAGCCGCGTGACGCGCGGCTCGGTCCAGCCGCCCGTCACGGAGAACTCGTACGCGAAGATCTGGCCGAGCGGATTCTTCAGTACCCGCTGCGCCAGCGCCGCGGTCACGCCGGCGACCGGGTTGACGATGGCGATCGCGGTGGAAGCGGAATCGCCGAGGCCGGGCACGATGCGCACTTTGAGATCCTGCGTCTCGTGCGCAAGATCGGCGGTCCCCGACATCCGCACGTCGGCCGCCGGGCCGCGCATGCGGAATTCCGCGATCTGCATCACGCCGCGCTCGACCTTGGAGGCCGCATCGATGCGGTCGAAGCGGAAGCCCTTCGAGAACACGTCGCGGAAATCGAGCGCCGCGCGGCGCGGCAGCGCCTGCAGGCTCATGAGCGAAACCAGCTTGCCGATGCCCGGCTCGATCTCGAGGAACTGCCCGTCCTCGGCGACCAGCTTGAGCTCGCCCGAGAGCGTTCCGGCGTCGAAATTGAGCGGCTCGCCGTCCCAGCTCGCCGAGCCCTCGAGCTGGGCGCTGCCGCCGGCTACCAGGCCGGCATAGCCGAGGCGGCCGAGCATCGCCCCGGCATCGGCTGCCTCGAGCGAGAAATCGAGCGTCGTACGCGTCTTCACTCCGCCGCGCCACCACGCCTTGGCCTGCAGCGTCGCGTCGGGATTGGCGATCTTCAGCTTGTCGATGCGCCAGTCCTGGCCCTCCGGCTGCGCCGCAAGCTCGACCCGGCCGAGCGGCTTGCCGCGCACGGCGAAGCGCTCGGCGACGAAATCGACGGATGGCAGCTCGCCGGGCTTGAAGGCAGGCCCGCCCATTCCCGGCGCGTCGGGCGAAACATCGAAGCGCGCGAGGCGGGCGATGAGCCGGCCACCGTCCTGCGCACGGTAGGCGAGCTGGCCTTGCACCTCGGCAGCGGCGATCATCGCCGACCAGCCTTGCGCGCCGCTCGACGCACGCAGGGCGACATCGTTGAAGCGCTTGCCGTACGCCTGGAGCCGCCCAAGCTTCACGTCGAGGAGCAGCGCGCGCGGCGACGTGCCGCCCGCGGTCCCGGCAATCGCACGCCAGGCGTCGAAGTCGAGCGCCGGCAGCGAGCCCTGGATCGCTACGCCTTGCGCGGGCAGGCGCACCGTCTGGCCGGCGAGCGGGCCGAGCCAGACGCCGGCACGCTCGAGCTCGAGCGCGCCCGGCCGCCCCGAGCGCATCGCTTCCAGGGCGAGCAGCTTGCCGAGCGACGCGAGCACGCGCTCGCGAGCGCCGGCTTCGGTGCCGCGCAGCTCGAGCCGCAGCGGCAACGGGTCCTGCGCGCTCTTGGCGAGCGGCGCGGGCAGGGCGCTCGCCAGGCCGCGCAGCGACGAGTCGACGACGAGGCGGGTCGCCCCGTCGCGCAGCGACAGGCTCGCGTTGTACGGCGCGTGGCCGGACAGCGCGCGCCGCCAGCCCTCCGGAAGCACGCCGAGCGCCTGCGCCGTTGCATCGCCACGCGCCGAGAATTCCAGGACGCCTTTGCCGCGCGTGCCACCGGAGAAGGAGAACGGACCGCCGAACAGCCGGCCGCGCACCTCGTGCGCGACGAAGCTCTCCTGGGTGAAGCTCAAGCGGCCCGCCGCCTGCTCGATCGCCGGCAGCTGCGAATGCAGCTTGACCGTATTGCCGGCGAACTCGTAGTCGCCCGTGACGCGGCTCGTCTCGAGATGAGCGAGCGGCAGCTCGAGGCCGAGGTGCAGCCGGCCGTCGCCGCCCGCGCTGATGCCGTCCGTGAATCCGGCGATCATCCGGCGCACCGGCGATGCGGCGATGTACTGGAGGAACTCGGCCGTCGGACCGCTCGCCTCGCCGCTCACCGAGACCTGCGCGTCGCGCGTGCCGAGATTGGGGATGCTGACATGCACCTTGGCAAGGCGTGCGCCGAGGATCGAGCCGCTGCGGCCGACGATGTCCATGCGCTTGCCCTCGAAGCGCAGCTCGGCGTCGATGCGCTCGATGCGCGGCCAGCCGTCGGCATAGTGAAGCACGCCGTCGCGGACCCGCGCCGTCACGAGAAACTGGCCCTGCGAGGAGTCGGCGTAGGGGAACTCGGCCAGGTTACCGCGCAGGCGCAGCTGAACATCGCTCGCCTGCCCGGCGAGGATGCCCGCGACGAGCCATTGCCGCGGCTTGTCGCCCATGATGCTGGCGAGCGGCAGGTAGCGCGCGACCTGGCGCGCGTCGGCCCGCGTCAGCGTCGCCGACAGGTCGATGGCGCCAGGGCCCTGCGTGCCGCGCGTGAAGCCGCCGAACGCGCTGCCGCTCAAGTCCGCATTGGCGAACTCGATCGAAGTGAGGCGTGCGCTGAAGCGGCCCGCCTCCTGCTGCCAGTCGATCTGCCCGGAAAGCGTGTCGAAAGCGACCCGCGGCTGCGGGAAGATCTTCGGCAGGTCGATCTCCGCATCGCGCGCCTGCAGATACGCGCGCCCGCCGATCTCGCTCGCCTCGAGCGTCCCGGCGAGCCGCGCAAACCCGGGAATCCTGCCCCAGGGCTTGAGCCCGAGCTCGGCAAAGCGTGCGCGCGCCTGGAAGCGCACCGGCGCGGCGATGGGTCCCTCCCACTGGTAGCTCGCGTCCGCGAGCTGGCCGCGCGGCTCGAGCTCGTCGGCGAGCTGGCGCACATTCGCCGGCACGGGCAATGCCCGCGCGAGCCGCGCGAGCGGGCCGAGGTCGACGGCGTTCGCGCTCACCCGGCCGCCGGCGGGACGCCAGGCGATCTGGAAATCGCTCGGGCCGATCGGCGCGGCGTCGATTTCGGCCATCGCCACCTGGCGCCCGTTCACCTGATAGCCTTCGTCCAAAGCGCGCGCTTGCACGCGGCCGCGCAGCGAAGCGAGCTCGAGCGCGGGAAGATCGGCGCCGAAAACCAGCGCCACATCGGAAGCCACCACGTCGGCGGTGAACGTGCGCCACGCGCCGTTTTCGAAGGCGCTCCACAGGCGCAGCGCCGCGTCGCCGCGCGCGACACCGACCGGAAGATCGATCCACGAGCGCCACGCCGCAAGATCGGCATAGCCGAGCTCGGCGTACACGCGTGCGCTCCAGGGCTGCGCGTCGGCGAGCGGCCGGCCGTTCACCTCGGCCCGCGCCTCGAGCCGCCCGCCGAGCTCCTCGGGCAGGCTCGCGCTTAGGCCAAGCGAGTGCCGCTCGCCGTCGCTGCGCAGATGCAAGTTCACGGCCGAGAGCAAGAGCGGCGGCGCGCCGCGCTTGTCGTCGCGCCACTCGATCTGGGCGTTGCGGATCTCGATCTCGCCTTGCCCGAGCAGCCAGCCGGAAAAGCCGGCCGGCGATGCGGCCGGCGTGCGCCGCAGCCGGACGCCCGCCACCTCGAACTCCCCGGCGGCATCGCGTCGCACGGCGAGCCGCGGCCCGTCGATCACCACGGAATGCAGCCGCAGGTCGCGGTAGACGAGCGAGCGCCATGCGAGAATGTTGTCGACCGAAGGCAGGCGCAGCGCTTCGCGGCCCTCGGCGTCGTAGATGCGCACGTCGCTGAGCGTGATCTGCGGCCGCAGGCCGAGCCAGGCCGCCTCGATACGGCCGATCTTCACCGGTCGGCCGACCGCCGCGGCGACACGCGCGACGATGTCGTCGCGATAGCGCTCGACGTCGGGCAGCAGCCAGTAGCGCAGGGCAAGGAAACCGAGCGCGAATGCGAAAAACGCGGTCCAGGCGAGCGGCTCGAGCGCCCGCGCGAGCCGCCCTAGGATGAAATTGGCGTTCAGAAGGGCATTCTAATCGACCTCGTCTCGCTCTCGCGCTTCGCAGCGCGCCTGATCGGCGCGCAGCCGCAGCTCGGCGTCGAGATCGCGCCCGCCGCTGCCCCGTTCA
Organism: uncultured Enterobacteriaceae bacterium; assembly: GCA_964477695.1. GTDB lineage: Bacteria > Pseudomonadota > Gammaproteobacteria > Burkholderiales > SG8-39 > SCGC-AG-212-J23. Next base: position 8,770 of record CAYZFN010000103.1, read on the forward strand.
TGCGCGAGGAGATGGCCGGCGCGCTCGCCGGCGCGGCGGCCGACGACGAAGCGGGGCTCAAGCGCCGCCTGCGCCGGCTGCGCAACCGGGTGGTGCTGCGCGTCATGGCGCGCGATGTCGCGGGTCGGGCGACGCTCGGCGAGGTCTGCGCGGCCCTGAGCGACCTCGCCGAGCTGGAGCTCGCCGCGGCGCTCGAGTGGCTGCAGGCGGGCGACCTGGTGGTCGTCGGAATGGGCAAGGTGGGCGGGCGCGAGCTCAACGTCTCGTCCGACATCGATCTGGTCCTGCTCCATCCGGAAGCCGAGCGGGCGCAGGCGCTCGAGCGCGCCGCGCGCGGCCTGGTGCGTCTGCTCGGCGACACGACCGAGGACGGCTTCGCCTTTCGCGTCGACCTGCGCCTGCGGCCATACGGCGATTCCGGGCCGCTCGTGTGCAGCTTCGGCTTCCTCGAAAACTATTTCGTCGCCCACGGGCGCGAATGGGAGCGCTATGCCTGGATCAAGGCGCGGCCGCTCTCGGGCAACGCCGACGCGGCGCTGGCGGCGATCGTCCAGCCCTTCGTATTCCGCAAGTACCTCGACTACGCGACGCTCGCCGCGATGCGCGGCTTGCACGCCGAGGTGCGCCGCGACGTCGCGCGCCGCGAGCGCGCCGAGGACGTAAAGCTCGGCCCGGGCGGCATCCGCGAGATCGAGTTCATCGTCCAGGCGCAGCAGCTCATCCGCGGCGGCCGCGAGCCCGAGCTGCGCGCGCGGCCGACGCTGCAGGTCCTCGATATCTTGTCGCGCAAGGGCCTCCTGCCCGGCGAGGCGGCGCGCGAGCTCGCTGAAGCGTACGTTTTCCTGCGCCGCGTCGAGCACTGCCTGCAATACCTCGACGACGCGCAGCGCCACGAATTGCCGGGCGACGGCGCGGACCGCGAGCGCGTGGCCGGCATGATGCGCCTTCGCGGCTGGCAAGCGTTCGCCGACGCGCTGGCGGCGCACCGCGCCAACGTCACCCGGCACTTCGAGAACGTGTTCGCCGAGCGCGGCGGCGAGCGCGGCGACGAGCCGTGGCCCGAGCATGCGCGCCTCGCGACGCTGCGCGCGAGCCAGCGCTACGCGCTGCTGCCGGCGGATTCGCGCCGGCGCCTGGACCGGGTGATCCCGGCGCTCGGCCGCGCCGCGGCGGCGACGGCCGATCCGGGCGTGACGCTCGAGCGCGGCGTCGACCTGATCGAGGCCATAGCCAGTCGCGCCGCCTATCTCGCGCTCCTCGCCGAGCATCCCGAAGCGCTCGAGCGGGTGGCGCGGATGCTTTCCGCGTCGAGCTGGGCCGCAGAGTTCGTCACGCGCCACCCGCTGCTGCTCGACGAGCTGCTCGACGACCGCCTGCTCAGCGCGGCACCGGACCTCGATGCCGTGGCGCACGGCCTGCGCGCTCAGCTCGCCGCGCACGCCGGCGATGCCGAGCGGCGGCTGAACATCCTGCGCGAGACGCACCAGGCGCAGGTGTTTCGTCTGCTTGCCCAGGACCTCGCCGGGCTGCTCACCGTGGAGCGCCTCGCCGATCACCTCTCCGCGCTCGCCGACCTGCTGCTCGACGTCACGCTCGAATGCGTGTGGCAGGAGCTGCCGCGGCGGCACAGCGCGGGCGCGCCGCGCTTTGCCGTGATCGCTTACGGCAAGCTCGGCGGCAAGGAGCTCGGCTATGCCTCGGATCTCGACATCATCTTCCTCTACGACGATGCGGCGGAGCAGGCGGGCGAAGTCTATGCCCGCCTCGCGCAGCGGCTGAATCGCTGGCTCACGAGCCGCACGCCCTCGGGCGTGCTCTTCGAGACCGACCTGGAGCTCCGGCCGAGCGGTGCTTCCGGGCTGCTCGTCTCGCCGGTCGAAGCGTTCGCCCGCTACCAGGAAGCGAACGCGTGGGTTTGGGAGCATCAGGCGCTCACGCGCGCGCGCTTCAGCGCGGGCGACCGATCGGTCGGCGCCGCGTTCGAGGCCATCCGGGAGAAGATTCTCACCCGCAAGCGCGATGCGCAGCCGCTGGCACGCGAGATCGCGGCCATGCGCGAAAAGCTCCATGGCGCGCATCCAAACCGCAGCGGACTGTTCGATCTCAAGCACGACCGCGGCGGCATGATCGACATCGAGTTCAGCGTGCAATACCTGGTGCTCTGCCACGCCAGCCGTTTTTCAACGCTGACCAAGAACCTCGGAAACATCGCCCTGCTCGGCATGGCGGGCGAGCTCGGACTACTCGATCCGGCGCTCGCGGCGAGCGGCCAGGCGGCGTACCGGGAGTACCGCCGGCGCCAGCATGCGCTGCGCCTGAACGGCGCCGCCTACGCGCGCGTGCCGCGCGAGCAGGTCGCCTCGCATGTCGCGGCGGTGGCGCGCCTTTGGGACGCGACTATTTCTTCAGCAGCTTGAAATCGGGCGAGTCGGTGTCGAGCTTGCCCGATTGCAGCCGCTCGCGCGCCGCCGTGGCCAGCGCTTCGTAACGCCTGAGGTAGGCGGTCAGCTGCTCCTCGTCGAGCTGCTCCAGATCGAGGATCGCGTTATGCGCGCCCTGGGTGGCGCGGATCAGCTCGTCGAGCTTGATCTGGATCGCCGCCGTGTCGCGGTTCTGGGTGTTCTGGATGATGAACACCATCAGGAAGGTGACGATCGTGGTCGACGTGTTGATGATGAGCTGCCAGGTGTCGCTGAAGTGGAAGAGCGGCCCGGTTGCCGCCCAGAGCAGCACGGCGAGCAGCGCCACGGCAAACGCGACCGGACGGCCAACCAGCGTGGACACGCCGCGCGCCAGGTTGCCGAAGCGCGAGCCGAGCGCGCCGGGCTCGATGTCGCGGATGGCGCTGCCGCTGCTGTCGAGTAGCGATGACATGGCACCTCCTGTCATGGTCCACGCCCTGTCAAGCAAATCCGGTGCCGCTAAAGCGGCTCGCGCGGCGGCTTGGGCGTCGCCGCGGGCGTCAGCTCGGCGCTGAACGCCCCGAACGCCTCGATCACCGTGTCGCGCACCAGGCCGTAGAGCACCCGCTGGCCGTCGCGCCGGCTTGCCACGAGGCCGGCGTTTTCCAGAACCGAAAGATGCCGCGACATCGCCGGGGCGCTCACCGCGAAACGGCGCGCCAGGTCGCGGGTGGTGCACTCCGCCTGGGCGAGCGCCGCCAGGACGGCGCGGCGCGGCGTCGAGGCGAGGGCGTCGAACACCCGGTCGAGACGCATGGAAGAATGTTAACCGATTTACTAATCTTGCAAATGTCGCATCCCGCGCGCCTTTGTGGCTAGAATCGCCGCTCCACCACCCCGCCTCGAAGAGGAAAGAAAGAGCACATGGCACAGGGTAAGAAGGGGCCGCGCGGTCCGCTGTCGATGGCCGACCGCGACGGCTCGATCTGGTACGACGGCAAGCTGGTGCCGTGGCGCTCGGCGACGACGCACGTCCTCACCCACTCGTTGCACTATGGCCTCGCGGTTTTCGAGGGCGTGCGCGCGTACAAGACCGCCATTGGCACCGCGGTCTACCGGCTCAAGGAGCACACCGACCGGTTGTTCGCCTCGGCGCACATCTACATGATGAAGATCCCGTACTCGCGCGAGCAGCTCATGGAGGCGCAGCTCGAGGTGGTGCGCGCGAACGAGCACGAGGCCTGCTACATCCGGCCGATCGCCTTCTACGGCTCGGAGAAGATGGGCGTGTCGCCGATCGGCGCCAAGGTGCACGTAGCTATCGCCGCCTGGCCGTGGGGCGCCTACCTAGGCCCGGAGGCGCTGGAAAAAGGCATCCGGGTGAAGACTTCCTCCTACGCGCGGCACCATATCAACGTCACCATGGCGCGCGCCAAGATGTCCGGCACCTATCCGAACTCGGTGCTCGCGACGCTCGAGGCGACACAGCACGGCTACGACGAGGGGCTGCTGCTCGACGTCGACGGCTTCGTCGCCGAAGGGGCGGGCGAGAACGTCTTCATCGTCAAGGACGGCAAGCTCTGGGAGCCCGAGCTCACCTCGGCGCTGACCGGCATCACGCGCGCCTCGGTGATCGAGCTGGCGGGCGAGCTGGGCTACGAGGTGCGCGCGAAGCGGCTCACGCGCGACGATATCTATATCGCCGACGAAGCATTCTTCACCGGCACCGCCGCGGAGGTGACGCCGATCCGCGAGCTCGACGGTCGGCAGATCGGCGAAGGCCGCGCCGGGCCGGTCACCCAGGCGATCCAGAAGGCATTCTTCGACGTGGTGACCGGCAAGGACCGCAAGCGCCGCCATTGGCTCACGCCAGTCGACTCGAAGAAGGCGCAAGGAAAGAAGCGATGAGCACCGACAAGGCGAGGCAGGTCGAGGTCGCGGCGAAGGACCTGCCGCTGCATTGCCCGCTGCCCGGCGCGCCCCTCTGGGCGCGCCATCCGCGCGTTTTCCTCGACGTGGCGCGCGAAGGCGAGTCGCGCTGCCCATACTGTGGCACGCTGTACGTCTACAAAGGACCACCCGCAAAGGGCCACTAAACCTTGGCAAGGGTTCTGGTCGTCGCACCGAACTGGATCGGCGACGCCCTCATGGCGCAGCCCCTGCTCGCCCGGCTGCGCGACAAGGAGCCGGAGCTCGAGCTCGACGTGCTCGCGCCCGAGTGGGTGGCGCCGGTCGTGCGCCGCATGGCGCAGGTGCACGAGGTCATCGCCACGCCGTTTCGCCACGGCAAGCTGCAGCTGGGTAGCCGCTGGCAGCTCGGCCGGCGGCTGAAGGCGCGCGGCTACCGCCACGCCATCGTGCTGCCGAACACCTGGAAGTCGGCGCTCGTGCCGTTCTTCGCCGGCATCGGCTTGCGCAGCGGCTACGTGGGCGAGGCGCGGTACGGCCTGCTCAACCTGCTCTATCGCGAAGGCGATGGCTCGATGGCCGAGCATTACGTGCGCCTCGCCGACGCGCCGGGCTTCGCCTCGCGCGAGCCCTTGGTCACGCCGCAGCTCGCGTTCGACGCCGCGCAGGTGGCCGCGACGCAGGCGAAATTCGGCATCGCCGGCGCCTATGCGGTGCTCTGTCCCGGTGCCGAGTACGGCGCCGCGAAGCGCTGGCCGCATTTTGCCGCGCTCGCGGAGCGGCTCGATCTTCCCGCGGTGCTGCTCGGCTCGCGCAACGACGCGGCCGCCGCCGCCGGCGTAACCGGGAAGAACCTCGTGGGCGAGACGACGCTCGACGAGGCGATCGACCTCATCGCCGGCGCGGCGCGGGTGGTGAGCAACGACTCCGGACTGATGCACGTCGCGGCGGCGCTCGGCCGCCCGCAGATCGCGATCTTCGGCTCCTCGAGCCCGGAGCGAACGCCGCCGCAGTCCGCCGCGGCGCGGGTACTATGGCTCAAGCTCGAATGCAGCCCTTGCTATGAACGCGATTGCCCGCTCGGACACCTGCGCTGCCTGCGCGAGATCACGGTGGAGCAGGTGCTCGCCGAGATGATCCGTTCATGAGCCCGGCGGTCTTTCCCACTGCGCAGGATGCCGAGAACGCGTTCTACGAGGCGCTCGAGCGCTGCGACCTCGACGGCATGATGGCGGTCTGGGCCGAAGACGACGACATCGTCTGCATTCATCCCGGCGGGGCGCGCCTCACCGGACAGGAGCAGGTGCGCGAGAGCTGGGCACGCCTGTTCTCCGCCGGGCCGCGCGCTCGCGTCAGCATCACGCAGCAGGTGGCGATCAGCGCCATGATGCTCGCGGTGCATAGCGTGCACGAGAACTTCGCGGTGGAAGGCGAAACGCGCGGCGACGCGCGCCCGGTGCCGGTCGTTGCCACCAACATCTACCTTCGCACCGCCGCCGGCTGGCGCATGATCGTCCACCACGCTTCTCCTGAGCTGGGCCAGCCGCAGGCGCCGGCGCGCGGTGCCACGCCCAAGCTGCTGCATTGATCGGCCATCTGCAGACCCTTGCGGCGGCGCTCTTCCCGCCGCCGCGCGTGCCGCTCGCGCGCGAGCGCTGGGAATCGCCCGACGGCGATTTCGTCGACGTCGACTTCGCGCGTCGCGAAGGCGCAACCCGCTTGCTCGTGCTTCTGCACGGCCTGGAGGGCGGGTCGGACAGCCACTATGCGCGCGGCCTTGCCGCACGCTTCGGCGCCGCCGGATGGCGCGTCGCCATCCCCCATTGGCGCGGCTGCTCGGGCGAGGCCAATCGCCTCGCGCGCGCGTACCACTCCGGCGACAGCGAGGAGCTCGACTGGCTGCTCGCTCGCTTCGGCGAGCCGGTGGACGCGCTCGGCGTCTCGCTCGGCGGCAACGTGCTCCTCAAGTGGCTGGGCGAGCGCGGCTCGGCGGCGACGGCGCGGGTGCGCCGCGCCGCGGCGGTCTCCGCGCCGCTCGACCTAGGGGCCGCGGCGCGCGCGCTAGACCGTGGCGTGAACCGACTGCTATATACGCGGATGTTCCTCGATACGCTGAAACCCAAGTCGCTCGCCAAGCTCGAGCGCTTCCCCGGCCTTTACGATGCCGGGCGGCTGCGCCGCGCCAGGACCTTCCGCGAGTTCGACGATCTCGTGACCGCGCCGCTGCACGGCTTTCGCGACGCCGAGCACTATTGGCGCGCGTCGTCGAGCGGCGCGTACCTCGCGCAGGTGCGCGTGCCGACGCTCCTCGTCAACGCCCGCAATGATCCGTTTCTTCCCGAGCCGGCGCTGCTCGCCGCCGCGGCGCAAGCCGCGCCCTGCGTGCAGCTCGATTTCCCGCGCAGCGGCGGCCATGTCGGTTTCCCTGCGCGTTGGCTCGCCCGCCGGCTGATGGACTTCTTCCGCCAATGAAATTGCCCGCCGAAATCTTCCGCACCTACGACATCCGCGGCGTCGTCGGCAAGAGCCTTGCTCCCGACATCGTGCAAGCCATCGGCCGCGCGCTCGGTTCGCTCGGCCGCGAGCGTGGCGCGCCGACATTCGCGGTGTGCCGGGACGGCCGCTTGTCCGGGCCGCAGCTGGTCGAGGCGCTGAGCGCCGGACTGCTCGCCGCGGGGGCCGACGTCATCGACATCGGCATGGGGCCCACGCCGCTCGCCTATTTCGCCGCGCAGCATCTCGACTGCGGCAGCTGCGTCGCGGTCAGCGGCAGCCACAACCCGCCCGAGTACAACGGCCTGAAAATGGTCGTCGCCGGCAGCACGCTTTACGGCGACGACATCCAGGCACTGCGCACGCGCATCGAGCGTGGCAAGCTCGATTCCGGCTCGGGCAAGCGCACGAGCGCGAACGTCCTCGACGCCTACGTCGAGCGCATCGCCGGGGACGTGAAGCTCGCGCGGCCGATGCGCGTCGCGATCGACTGCGGTAACGGCGTCGCCGGCATGCTCGCGCCGCTCCTTTACCGGCGGCTCGGCTGCGAGGTGACCGAGCTCTACTGCGAGGTCGACGGGCGATTTCCCAACCATCATCCCGATCCGGCGCAACCGAAGAACCTCGCCGATCTCGTCCGCACACTGGAAACCGGCGACGCCGAGCTCGGGCTCGCCTTCGACGGCGACGGCGATCGCCTCGGCGTGGTCACCAAGGATGGCGAGATCATCTTCGCCGACCGGCAGCTCATGCTGCTCGCCAAGGACGTACTGAGCCGCAACCCCGGCGCGCAGATCATCTACGACGTGAAGAGCACCCGACTGCTCGCGCCGTGGATCGAGCGCTATGGCGGCCGGCCGCTCATCTGGAAGACCGGTCACTCGCTCATCAAGGCGAAGCTGAAGGAAACCGGCGCGCTGCTCGCCGGCGAGATGTCGGGCCATACCTTCTTCAAAGAGCGCTGGTACGGCTTCGATGATGCGTTGTACGGCGGCGCGCGCCTGCTGGAGGTCCTGTCCCGCGAAGCCGATCCGAGCGCGACCCTGAAGGCGCTGCCGAATGCCCCGTCGACACCCGAGCTGCACTGGGCGCTGGCCGAAGGCGAGCCTCATGCGCTGGTCGAGCGGCTGCAGGCCGCCAAGCCCTTCCCGCGCGCCGAGCGCGTGCTTACCATAGACGGCGTGAGGGCCGAATACCGCGACGGTTTTGGTCTCGCCCGCGCGTCGAACACGACGCCGGTCATCGTGCTGCGCTTCGAGGCCGACGACCCGGCAGCGCTCGAGCGCATCAAGCAGGAATTCCGGGCCGCCCTTCAGCCGCTCAAGCCCGATGCGCCACTACCTTATTAGCCTGACCCTGCTCGTGGCGACGCACACCCTGGCCGCCTGTCCGCCGCTCCTCGACCACAGCCTGCGCACGCTCGATGAGCGGACGCAGTCGCTCTGCGAGTACTCGGGCAAGGTCCTGCTCGTCGTCAACACGGCGAGCCAGTGCGGCTATACGCCGCAATACGAGGGCCTCGAGGCGCTCTACCGCAAGTACCGCGCGCGCGGCCTGGTCGTGCTCGGCTTCCCGTCCAACGACTTCGGCGGACAAGAGCCCGGCTCGAACAAGGAGATCTCCACGTTCTGCATCAACGAGTACGCCATCGATTTCCCGATGTTTGCCAAGTCGGCGCTGCGCGAGAACCCGTTCTACGCGCGCCTTATCAAAGCCAGCGGCGCCGCGCCGGCCTGGAATTTCCACAAGTACCTGGTGGATCGCAGCGGCCGCCGGGTCGAGAGCTTCGCCACCCGGGTCGAGCCGAACGACCCGAACCTGCTCGCCACGCTGGAGCGCCTGCTCGCCGACCCGGACTAGCGGCTAGTAGCTCACCAGGCTCAGCGCATCCACGGGCGTGCGCTTGCCGCTCCACACCGCTTCGAGCGCCCGATCGATCGCCTCGCGCTGCCGGCGCAGCGTCGCCGCTCGATCGGACAGAAAGGCGAAGAACTTCGCCACGCCGACCGACTGGCGCTCGGCCCACGCGCCGCTCTCGCCCCTGGACGCTCGCCCCGACGGTGCCGCGAAGTCGTCGTAGCGCGGCAGCGGCGCGATGCCGAGCTCGAAGCGCGCGCGCCGCGCGATTTCCGCCCTGCTCGCCGAAGAGGCGGTGAGCAACGCGCATTCCCCGCTCGCGAAGCGTGTCTCGGCTTCATCGAGCCGGCCGGAATAGCTGAAGTAGCCCGCGGTCTGCCACGACGAGAGCATCGACACCCAGCGCACCAGCAGCTGGCGATCGAACTCGCCGCCATTTGCGCCGAGCAGCACCCAGGACGGCCACGCGGTCGTATAGCCGCAGGGCTGTCCGGAATCGGCAAGGGCACCGAGCGTGCGCGCCATTTCGTACCAGGTACGCGGCGGCGACTTGGCATCGAGGCCGGCGCGGCGAAAGGCGTCGCGGTTGTAATAGAGCAACGGCCGCGCGACGTTCACCGGAAGAGCGACCTTCTGCACCCCGGCAGGCAAGCGCTCCCTGGCCGGCACAAGCACGAGGTGGAATTCCGGCTGCGACGAATTGAAAGCCTGCGCCGCAGCGGTCAGCTCGCGCGCGAGCGCCGCGTCGACCGCGTACCAAAGGCGCACCTCCGTGGCCGCCTGCGCTGCCGAGGCGGCGAGCAGCGCACACAACGCCGTGACAAGTCTTCTTTTCATCCCCGGTCGGAAGTATATAGTCGGGCGCGAAGTGAGCGCGATCCACGAACTGTCCGCCGAAGCGCTGGCGAGCGAATATTCACGCGGCGACCTGTCGCCCGTCGAGGCGGCGCGGGCGGCGCTCGCGCGCGTCGCGGCATGGGAAAAGAAGCTCAACGCCTTGTATCGCTACGACGAGCAAGCGGTGCTCGCGCAGGCGCGCGAATCGGAACGGCGCTGGCGCGAAGGCCGCCCGCGCTCGAATCTCGAGGGGGTGCCGATCACCATCAAGGAGAACATCGCCACGCGCGGCGATCCCTCGCCGGTCGGCACGCGCGCCAACGAGGACGCCCCCCGGCAGAGCGCCGACGCGCCGCCGGCGGCGCGCGTGCGCGAGGCCGGCTGCATCATTCTCGGCAAGACCACCATGCCCGACTACGGCATGCTTTCCTCGGGCGTCTCCAGCCTGCACGGCGTGACGCGCAACCCGTGGAACCTGGAACGCAATCCGTCGGGCTCGAGCTCGGGCGCCGCAGCGGCGGCCGCGGCCTGCTACGCGCCACTGCATCTCGGCACCGACATCGGCGGATCGGTGCGCCTGCCCGCCACGCACTGCGGCCTGTTCGGGCTCAAGCCGTCCTTCGGTCGCGTGCCGGTCCATCCGCCCTATCTTGGACGAGTGGCCGGACCGATGACGCGCGACGTGCGCGACGCCGCAGCCCTGCTCGAGATCATCGCGAATCCCGATCCGCGCGACTTCATGGCGCTGCCGTTTTCTCGCGCGGAGTACGCCAGCGCCATCGAGAAGCCGGGCGTCGCGAGGCCGCGCATCGGCCTGCTCGCCGACATGGGGGTCGGCCTGCCGGTCGCCCCAGAGGTGCGCGTGGCGGCGGAAGCCGCCGCCGCAGCGTTCGCCGGCGCGGGATGCACCGTAGAGCGAGCGCGCTCGTTTCTCAGTGCCGAGATGCTCGACGGTACCTGCCGCTTTTTCGAAGCGCGCTCGTACAACGACATCGCGCAGCTGCCCGCCGAGCGCCGCGCCAGAGTGCTGCCCTTCATCGTGCAATGGTGCAGCCATCGCGCAGCGGATTTCACGGGACGCGACGTCATACAAGCGTACGGCCTGGTCATGGCGATGGCCGAAGCCGCAGTCGCGGCGAGCGAGCCGTACGACTTCGTGCTCTCGCCCACCTCGCCCATCACCGCGTACGAAGCCGAGCTGCCCTCGCCGACGAACGATCCGCGCAATGCGCTGCCGCACATCGCGTTCACGCTTCCCTACAACATGTCCGGGCAGCCCGCCGCCTCGGTGAACTGGACCTATAGCAGCGCAGGGCTGCCGATCGGCATCCAGATCGTCGGCAAGCGATTCGACGACGCCGGCGTGCTCGGCCTCGCGCGGCTCGCCGAGAAGCTGCGCCCGCCGCAGCGGGCCTGGCCGCAACCCTTACCGTAAACTACGCTCATGGATCGTCTCGATGCATCGGCCATCGTGCTGCCGGGCGTGGAAGTGCGCGTGCTCGAGCGCTGCACCTCGACCAACGACGTGCTGCTCGCCGAGGCGCCCGCGCAACCGGTGCTGCTTGCCGCGGAGGAGCAGACGGCGGGCCGTGGACGACGCGGCCGGCGCTGGTACGGCGCACCCGGCAGCGCAATCACGTTCTCGCTCGGCCGCACGATCCGCCGGCCGCTGCGCGAGCTGTCCGGCGTGGCTCTGGTGGCGGGCGTCGCGGTCGTGCGCACGCTGCGCGCGCTCGGCGCGAGCCGCGCGGCGCTCAAGTGGCCGAACGATCTCGTCGCCGACGACGCCAAGCTGGGCGGCATCCTGATCGAGACGCGCGCCCGCACCGGCGGAGCGCTGGCCGTCATCGGCATCGGCATCAATTACCGGCGCGACGCGGCGCTCGAGTTGCGGCTGCGCCGGCGCCTCGCCGCGCTCGAGCGCTTGATCCCGCCTCCGCCGCGCACTGTTGTCATCGCGCGCCTCGGCGCGGAGCTCATGCAGGCGCTTGACCTCTTCGAGGGGCACGGCCTCGAGGCGCTGCGCCGCGACTGGGAGCGCCTGGATGCGCACGCCGGACAGCGCGTGACGGTGCGCCTCGCCGACGGTCGCACGGTCACGGGCGTAGCGCGCGGGCTGGCCGAGGACGGCGGCCTGCGGCTCGCGACGCGAGGCGGGTTGCGCGCCGTGCGCAGCGGGCGCGTGGTGTCCGCCCGGCCGGCATGATCCTCGCCATCGACGCCGGCAATTCGCGGGTGAAGTGGGGCTGGCTCGAGAGCGACGCCGCCGGCGGCGTCCGCTGGGCGAGCATCGCCACGGTGTCGCTCATCGAGTTCGCCGCCGCGAGCGACCACGTCAACCCGTTCTCGGTCACGCACGCGGACCCCGAGCGCATCATCATCTCCAACGTCGCCGGCGAAGGCGCGCATCAGCTGCTCGTCAACTGGACAAGCATCTTCGACGCCGAGCCGCTGTGGCTCAAGGCCGAGGCCGAGCGCTGCGGAGTGAAGAACCGCTACGAGAAGCCCGAGCTGCTCGGCGCCGACCGCTGGGCAGCGCTGATCGCCGCGCGCAGCCTGCACAACGGACCGTCGCTGGTGGTGAATTCAGGCACGGCCACGACGGTCGACATGCTCGCCGCCGACGGAACGTTCCTCGGCGGTGCCATCCTGCCCGGCGTCGAGCTCATGCGCTTCGTGCTGCACGAGCACACCGGCCGCCTGCCGATCGCCGAAGGCGCCTACCGCGATACGCCGCGCAACACGATCGACGCCATCGAAACGGGCTGCCGGCACGCCCAGGCGGGCGCGGTGGAGCGCCTTTATCGCGTGTTCCGCGAGGTCGCGCCCGCGCCGCTGTGCCTCGTCGCCGGGGGCGCCGGCCGCGCGCTGGTCGAGCAGCTCACGATGCCGCGGCGCTATATCGAGAACCTGGTGCTCGAGGGGCTGGCGCACATCGCCTTGGCAGAGCGCGCCGCCGCCCGGCCGGCGTGAGAACCCTTTTCCTGCTCATCGTCCTGGCGAACGTGGCTTTCTTCGCCTGGACGCAGTTCATCGCCGGAGGCGGCTCGGGCGCCGATCCGGCGCCGCTCTCGCGCCAGATCGAGCCCGAGAAGATGCACGTCGTGAGCTCGGAAGAGGCGGCCAGGCTGTCCGCACCCAAGCCCGCCGCCGTCGCCGCGGTGAGTCCGCCGGCAGCCACGCCGGCGCCGACGAAATGCCTCGAATGGGGAAGCTTCGCGCCCGCCGATCTCGCCCGCGCGCAAAAGGCGCTCGAGCCGCTGGCGCTCGGCGAGCGGCTGGCGCAGCGGAAAACGGACGAGCTGCCGGCCTGGTGGGTTTTCATTCCGCCGCAAGCACAGGTCCCCGACCCGCGGCAAGCGGCGCTGCGCAAGGCGGGCGAGCTGAAAAAGCTCGGCGTGCAGGACTACTTCATCGTGCAGGAAGAAGGGCCCAACCGTTGGGCAGTCTCGCTCGGCGTGTTCCGCAGCGAGGAAGCCGCGCAGGCGCGCCTCGCCGCATTGCGCGACCAGGGCGTGCGCAGCGCGCGCATCGGCGCCCGCGAGGCGCCGCTGCCGAAGGTCTGGCTGCAAGTGAAAAACGTCGACCCGGGCCTCGAAGCCAAGCTCCAGGAGATCGCCCGTGAAGTAAGCGGCAGCGAGCTGCGCGAGTGCGTGCCATAATGATTTGATGAAGCTGCGCAGCATGCTGCTGCTTGTCTTCGTCGCCGGCGCATCCACCGCGCAGGCGCAGCAATACCGCTGGGTCGACGAAAAGGGCCACGTGCAATACACCGACACGCTCCCGCCCGCGTCGGCGAGGGACGTGCAGAAGAAGAATTTCAAAGGCAACACGGTGGGCGCGCAGCCGAGCTACGAGCTCGCGCGCGCGACACGCGAAGCGCCGGTCACCCTCTACAGCCATCCGCTGTGCAAGGAGCAATGCCAGCTCGTGCGCGACGTGTTGAACAAGCGCGGCGTGCCGTTCGCCGAGGTCGTGGCCGACAACGCCGACAAGCTCGACGAGCTCAAGCAGGTCAGCGGCGGGACCGGCGTGCCGGTGCTGGTCGTCGGCGGGCAAGTCGAGAAGACCGTGAGCGCCGAGGCCTACAACCGCGCGCTCGACATCGCCGGCTATCCTCCCGCCGGCGTTGCGCCGGCGCGCGGCACCTCCGAGCCCGGGAATCGCTAGGCAGTCGCAGATCGAGCGGTGCTGGTGGCCCGACTCGAACGGCGACCTACTGATTACGAATCAGCGCGAAATCGCGCATAACGCATTGATCGCACTGCTTCGCGTTAACCATCGCGATTGCCTGATGGACTTCTTTTCCGCCAGGCGAAGTACCGCGGATGGTAAAGGGCCGACCCGCTTGCCATCCAGAGAACGGCGGGATCGTCCCGGAGAGCCGAAGAGGCTGCGCCTAGGCTTGCGGTACGCCATGGCGGCACGCTCCCGGTCCATCAGCTCGATGGCCGCGCGCTCGGCGTGGTGACGGCCACCTCGCAGAGCTCCGTGGTCGAGCCGTGATGTGGACGATCACTCCAGGCGCTTGTCTGCTGAGGCCTACTTGCGAAAACCGCTATTCAGTGCCGGTGTGTGCCCTTTAAGTAGTGCATGTAAGGCTCGACCTACTTAAGGGTCGGCACCCGGTCGTCCGATTGCTGAAACATTTGTCATTCAGTTGCGCGGGCCTTTTCGGCCGCCTTCGTTGGAGTCGGGCGTTCGCTTCGGCGCTCGCGTGGCTGTCGCCTCGAGCAGCAAGCCGACGGTCTGCCTGAACATGGCGTCGGGCACGGCGTGCTCACCGGCGAGCATCGCCGATAGCGTTTCGCTCGACACGCTGAGCTTGTCGCCGAGAGCGTCGAGCCCGCCGCAGATCTGCACCGCGCGGCGGAGGGCCATCATGGGCACGTCCGAGTTTTTCATTGCTCATCATAGCGCCGGCACTTCTGAAAGGCATACCGGAGGACAACAAAGCCCCTCAGAGAAATGACGCTCGAAGAATTGACGGCGAAGGCTGAGGACTTCAACCGGCAACTCGAGGCCGCGACGCGGCTTTCGGAATCAATAGCCGAGGAACACCACGCGGTGGCCGTCGAACTGGCCCGGCGGATTTCCTGGCGGTACCTAAACACCTAGAAGTGTCGCCCTGAACTACTTTCTCCGATCATTCCTCAGCTTGCGCTAGGCAAACTTTCGACCATGCTCGCCTCATACGCTCGCGGGTCAGGAGCCGAGAATTCGGCGTTAGATCGGCAGCCCTGGTACATTTCGCCATACGTAAGTCCGCTCCACTGAGATCGTGCTACATCGCGAGCGTACGATTTCAAGCAGTGAATTAGCCTTCCCTTCTTCGCCGTCCCAAGCGGCGCCCGTTGTGGCAGTCAAATTCGCTTTGAATATCTCGCCCGGAAGCGCGGCTTCGGTTTTGTCGCGCACTAATCAAGATTGGAATGATCTATGTCTACAGGCACCGTGAAGTGGTTCAACGACTCCAAGGGCTTCGGTTCATTACGCCCGACGATGGCGGCAAGGACCTCTTCGCCCATCACACCGGCATCGAGATGGACGGCTACAAGTCGCTCAAAGAAGCCCAGAAGGTAAGCTTCGAGACTGTCGACAGCGCCAAAGGCCCACGAGCGACGAACATCAGAGCGGTTTAGTTACCGACGGATCACACGGCGCCAAACAAAGAAGCCGGGATGACCGGGCTTTCTTTTTCGTTTCGCGCGCCGATCGGCTTCGGCGAATAGCCGCTCGCCTTTCTCGGCGATTTGCTAGACGACTCGATTCGGCAGCCGTGGTCACGCTGATCGGGCGAGAGGATCGCGTACCACTAGCTACGGCCCAGGCGTTTGACTTATGGCCTTAGGGCGGGATGCCGTGTGGCTCGCCCTCATCGTGGCCGCCTTCTACTTCGGCTTCGGGTGGCTCGTGATCCTGCTCGCCGCACTACCGGCGGTGGTGTTCGCACTATCGCCCATCGGTGTAGGAATCAGCGCGCTCGGTAGACGACTGACGTCCCGGTCCAAGGTCAGCGCGAGCTGCAGTGGTACGAGAAGAAAGAGCCGACGATGAAATCGCCGGACCAGTTCTGCTTCGTATGCTCTATCGGAGGCCAAAGGGGGTACGCGGGCACGTGCGCTTGGCCGGCTACGGTTCTTGCCGTCCAAAACGCGGGCTGCGTTCGATTTCTCGCGACCGGATCGCCGGTCCGCGTCAGCGTAACCGGATCTGGTTTCGTAAGTGGTTGATCTTGGTGCTGGTGGCCCGACTCGAACGGGCGACCTACTGATTACGAATCAGTTGCTCTACCAACTGAGCTACACCAGCGGCGGGAACGGCTAGAGGCGTGAATTATACGCGGAGGCCCTTGCCTGCCCGGGCCGTGAAGTCCTGCACTGCTGCGCCGCGGCGCAGCGCCGTTCGGATGGCCAAGCGGTCCGCCCGTCGCCCTCTTTTGCGCCCCTCTCTAGCCCTGCTTAGCATCATCGGAACAACAAGGGAGCCGTCATGCGCAATGCAAGGGGGTTCACGCTAATCGAAGTCATGATCACGGTGGCGATCATCGCCATCATCGCCGCCGTAGCCCTCCCCGCCTACAACGATTACATCCTGCGGGGGCAGATCCAGGAAGCGACCACGACGCTGTCCAGCATGCGCGTGAAGATGGAGCAGTTCTTCCAGGACCAGCGCACCTATGTCGGCGCCTGCACGGCCGGCACCGTGGCGCCGCCTCCGACGGGGCTCAAGTATTTCAACGTGACGTGCGGAAACTTGACCAACTCGACGTATACGGTGACGGCAACGGGTATCAGTAACGGCTTCACGTTCACCGTCGATGAGGCAAACAACCACGCGACGACCGCCGTGCCGCCGGGCTGGACGTTGCCAGGCAGCACGTGCTGGGTCAGCAAGAAAGGCGGGATCTGCTGATGCGCGGGCGGCGCCAATCGGGCATGACGCTAGTCGAGATCATGATCTCGCTGACCGTGCTCGGCCTGCTGCTGATGATGGCGCTGCCTTCCTTCACCGAGGCGCTCCAGAACCAGCAGCTGCGCGCCGCCAGCGAAGGAATGGTCAACGGCTTCCAAGTGGCCCGTGGCGCGGCGATCCGCCGCAACCTGCCGGTTCAGATCGTCGTGGGACCGGGTACGGGCTGGACGGTGAGCGAAGTCGCATCCGGAAGCCTCGTACAAGCGCGATCGAAGGACGAAGCCAGTCCTAATGCCGCGGTCGCGATCACGCCGGCCGGCGCAACGACCGTTACCTTTACGTCTATCGGCGGGACGGCCGCGAATGCCGATGGTTCCGCCGCGATCACCCAGCTCGACATCACCAATCCTGCCGGAGGCGTCTGCCAGCCTACCGGCCCGATGCGCTGCCTGCGAGTCGTGGTCAGCGCCGGCGGCAGCGTGAGGATGTGCGACCCATCGACCGATGTTCCCACTGGTGATTCGAGGCACTGCTAATGGTCCATACGCGTCGCATCCATCGGTTGCGAGTCGCACAAAACGGCGCGGCGTTGCTTGAAGCGCTGATCGCGATCCTGATCTTCTCGATCGGCATCCTGGCCGCCGTCGGCATGCAGGCCGCGGCGATCAAGAGCGTCACCGACTCGAAATACCGCACCCAGGCGTCGTTTTTCGCAAACACGCTGATTGCGAAAATGTGGACGGACGCGGTCAACGTCGGCTCCTATGCGTACCCTGGGAGCGGCCCCGTGCCGGCCAAAGTCCAGCCTTGGGTAAACGACGTGACCACGGGGACTAGCAGGATGCCCTTGGCGGTTACCTACCCGCCCATCGTCACCGTGGCCAATGCCACCGCGCAAGGCGGAACGGTGACCGTGCAGGTGCGCTGGCAGCTGCCCGAGGAAAAGTCCAAGAACCTGCCGCCCCACAATTACACCGCGGTCGCGGCGATTTACAGCAACTGACCATGCGCGCGCCGAGCCCACTTTCTCCCTCACGCGGCTTCAGCATGGTCGAGCTCATGGTCGCCATGACCATCGGCCTGATCGGCGTGATCATCATCTTCCAGGTCTTCGAAACGTCCGAGGGTGTGCGGCGCACGACCGTGAGCGGCGGCGACGCCCAGCAAAACGGCGCGATCGCGCTTTTCTCACTGGAGCGCGATCTGCGCAATTCCGGCATGGGCATCAGCGACACGCCCTACGCGGGCTGCAACATCGTCGGCTACGACTCGGCGCGCTCGACGCCTAATTTCCCGTCGGGCGGCAACACCATGATCGTCGCGCCGGTGCGCATTCTGTTGGGCGCCGACGCCAAGACCCCGGATCAAATTTCGATCTTTTACGGCTCGCAGAATCAGATCGCGAACTCGACCACGCTCGTCGCGAACATGACTTCGGCGACCTCGCCGCTTGCCGTGCAGACGCGCTTCGGCATTCGCGCCGGCGACCTGCTGCTCCTGCTAGAGCCGGGCAGCGGCAAGAACTGCGTCTTCATGGAAGTCACCAGCCTGCCGACGACGCCGAGCAACCAGGTCAATCACGACACGGGCACCTATACGCTGAGCGCCGGCCCGTCGGTTGTGGCGCGGTTCAATCCGGCCGCGGGCCTCGGCGTCACCTATGGCGGCGTGAACACCGCGAACGTAACGCGCGTGTTCAACCTGGGCAACCTGCACGATGACCTCAACTTTCCGACTTCGCAGAACGTCACCGTTCCCATCTACAACACGTACTCGATCGCAAACAGGACGCTGACCGTGCAGAACGAGTTCGTGATCTCGGGCGGTGTGCCGGCCGTGAATGGCATCGCGGACAACATCGTGCACATGCGGGCTGACTATGGACTGGACGATGGCGTCGGCGGCACACCGAACGACGGCATCGTCGACGAGTACGTTTCCGATGTGTCCGGGATCCCGAACTGGGCCCAGGTGGTGGTGGCGGTCCGAATCGCCGTGGTCGCCCGCAGCATGCTTAGAGAGAAACCGTCCAACCCCGGGCCCAATTGCGACACTA
Source organism: uncultured Enterobacteriaceae bacterium (assembly GCA_964477695.1). Lineage (GTDB taxonomy): Bacteria > Pseudomonadota > Gammaproteobacteria > Burkholderiales > SG8-39 > SCGC-AG-212-J23. The sequence goes on from CAYZFN010000103.1 coordinate 27,238, forward strand.
CGACTGCGCCGCCGTCCTGGTCGGGCGCGGGCGGTGCCCGGTCCTTCGATTTGTCCGGTGATCCGGACTGGCAGTGCTACCGCTACCGCGTGTTCGAAACGACAGTGCCGCTTCGCAACTGGCTCTGGAAATCGAGCTGACCATGACCAAGACCTCTGCCCGTCTTCTCCGGCGTCGGCCTGCGCGCCAGCAGCGCGGGGTGATGCTGTTCATCGCGCTCATCGTACTGGTGGCGCTCACGATGGCGGGCATGGCCATGATGCGCTCGGTGGATACCGCGACGATCGTCGCGGGAAACATCGGCTTCCGCCAATCGGCGGTCAACGCGGCCGACCAGGGCATACGCGACGCGTACGCCTACATGAACGCCAACATCACGACCGGCGTCCTCACGAACGACGACGTGCCCAACGGCTACATGTCGAGCGTCCCGGCCGGTGAAGCGCCCGACTGGTACACCAGCCCGGCGAACTGGGTGAACGCGAAGGCGATCAACGGCGGCGCGATCGACGCGTCGGGCAATACCGTGTCGTTCGTCATCCACCGCCTCTGCCCGGTCGCCAACTGCGCGGCGAACGCGAGCTGCGGCGGCGTGACGAACGTCTGCGGGCAGACCTTGTCGAGTTCCGCGGTGAGCGGCGAAGGCGTCGACCAGAGCTCGCCAAACTTTTTCGCCTTGCCGCCGTCGACTCACTACCGGGTCACGGTTCGATCCGTCGGACCGCGTAACTCGGTGGCGTACGTGCAGACGTTGATGCGGGTCCAATAACAAACCAGCCTCGGGAGCAATGCCATGAAGAGCACCACCTCCCCCCTGAAACGCCTGATTGCCGCCAGCGTCCTCGCCTGCATGGTGGGGCAAAGTGCGGTCGCCGCGAACACCGACATTTCGGCGGTGCCGCTCGCCACGAGCGGCGGCTCGAGCATCCTGCCGAACCTGCTGTTTACGCTCGACGACTCGTTCAGTATGACGTGGGACTTCATGCCGGACTACGTCAACCCGAACCAGCAGTACGTCGCGTTGACGAGCTCAGTCCCATGCATGACGGTCAGCACTGGGCGAATCTACTGCGTCCGCGGGGACCCGCCGTACGAGGCGGGCGGCGCCGCCGGCTTCAACGGCATCGGCTATGACCCGAACTTCTATTACCGCCCCGGCATCACCTCCTCGGGTGCGGCGCAGCTCAACCCGCTCTTCAGCTCCGCCGGTGTCGTCGCCAAGGCCGACGCCTATTCGAGCTCGAGCTCGTCGGTGAACCTCACGAACAGCATCCAGGACGTCAAGTACTGCAATTCCAAAGGCTTGTGCAAGCGCAACGGCGCCGACTCTTCTGGCAACGTCACCAGCGGCACGGCTTACGAAGACGCGAGCACGGCCTTGACGATGTCCGCGGGGCTGTTCCCCTACCGCACCAACCCGGCGAACGCGAGCAGCGCCGTTTTTGGTCTGCCGGAGATGATGTCGATCGGCAGCTTCTCGCGCAGCGGAACGACGATCACTGGCACCACGCTCCAGCCGCACGGCCTGACGACCTCCGATACCGTCTACGTCAGCGGAACGTCCACCATGGACGCCACGTGCGCCCCGGTAACAGGCGTGCCTAGCAGCACTACGTTCACCTATACCAGCGGCTCATCGGGCGTGCTCGCCGCCACCACGGGCTCCTACCGGAAGTGCGTCGCGGGGACCTTCACCCGTGCGGGGACTACGGTTACCGTGACCACGACCGCCAACCCTGGTCTCGTCGTCGGCGACGTCATCACGACGTTCGCCGGGAGCGGCAACACGATGAACGGGACCAGCGTGGCGGTGCTCACGGTAACTACCACTCCCGCGTTCACTTTTACGTACGCGAGCTCGACATCCGGCACTGTGAGCAACACCAGCGGAGCCTGGGTGCGTACCGGCCTCTATAACGTGGCCAGCACGTCGAACGGCCCGCCGATGTCGTACGCCATCGTGCCGGTCGAATACTGCGCGGACCTGGCCTTGACCAACTGCGCGGAGGTCATCCCGCCGGCGGCTCCGCCGAGCGGATATATTTACCCCGCTTACGTGCGCTTCTGCCAGACGCGGGAGCAGGCGCTGTCGCCCGGCGCCATCAGCGATAACGGTGGCACGCCGCGCTGCCGCGCGAAGTACAACGAGGCGACGGGATTCACTCCGTACGTCTATGCGCGCTACGGCTGGTTCCGCCGGGACACGATCACCTCGACGGTCACGAGCTACGGCAACCGTCCGAACCGCACCGACTGCGCAGCCCCGCCGAGCTGCACCTATACCGAGGAAATCACCAACTACGCGACCTGGTATGCGTACTACCGCACGCGCATCCAGATGATGAAGACCTCGCTCGGCCTGTCGCTGCTGTCCTTCATCGGCAACCCGACCGGCACGCCGCCGAAGCCCAACGCGCTGCGCCTCGGCTACATCACGATCAACTTCGACGCGACGAACAAGTACCTGAGGATTTCCGATTTCAACACCGCGCAGGCGTCGAACTTCTATACCAAGCTCTATAACACCGTGCCGCCGCTCGCCGGGACGCCGCTCCAGGCGGCGCTGGCGCGCGCGGGCTGGATCTATGCGGGCAAGCTGGGCAGCGGCCTGACCAGCGGCATTCCCTCCGGCGACGACCCGATCCAGGCCGCCTGCCAGCGCAACTTCACGCTGATCACGACCGACGGCTACTGGAACTACCTGCAGAGCAACCTGCCGCAGACCCTCGGCGGCAAGACGATCGGCAACCTCGATGCGTCGCCCGCGACGCTGAGCGGTTCGGTGCTCGTCGATCGCAGCACCACCAATACGCTCGACGGCCTGGGCGGCAAGACCGAGACGTTCACCCCCACCTCGACGAACAGCCAGCAGGTGATCTGCCAGGGGAACAACCCCGCGAACTTCACCATCGGCGCAGTGCAGAACTGCAACTGCGGCATCAAGGAGCACAAGCTCTACGAGCTCGACAAGGCTACCGGGTCGGACGAGAAGCGTACCAACGGCGTCCTGGATCCGGGCTATCCGACGACCATAACCACGACCAACTATGTCGACGTCGTGGCCTGCGTCGCCGCCGACTGGCAGGACGTGACCCAGCCCCTGCTGCGCACGGAAGTGAAGCAGTGCGACAACAGGAACGGCGGCGGTTCAGTGACGTTTGCCGACAGCACGACGAAGGCCTGCGGCGCCTGCTCGACCAGCAGCAGCGGCAAGCGCTATGTGCTGATACGCGAGAAGCTGAACCAGACGCAGACGACGACGTATGTCGATGGCAGTCCCACGCCGACCAACGTCGGACCGGTCATTACGGGCGGCAGCCCGGTCTACGAGTACAGCGGTGACGGCGGCGCCTCGTGGACGTCGACTGCCCCTACGAGCGTTAGCAACTGCACGGCGACTAGCTACGGCTCCCCCACCGTAGGCACGACGACGGTGAACAACGGCACCGCGAGCCCCACCGGATCCGGGACCGGGACACCGCTCACGATTACGCTCAATCCGAACCCGACCTCGACCACCGGCGGAACCGTGACATCTTCGTTCACCGCTGCCGGCACGGCGACGACCCTTGCCGACACCGCGCTTTACTACTACCAGACCAAGCTGCGCGGCGGCAGCGACGTCAACGGCGACCCGACCGGCCCGTCGACGAGCCCGAACACGACGCCGCCGAATACCGTCGACCTTTCGACGAACTCCATGATCGTGAAGTCCGGAGCGAAGGACTTCATGCCGTATCAGCACATGGTGACCTTCGGCATCGGCCTCGCCGACGGCTTCATGCACTTCCAGCAGGACTACGAGACCGCCACGAGCGGCGACTTCGCCAACATCAAGAACGGCATCGCCGACGTCTGCTTCTGGTCTGCGCCCGGAACCTGCAACTGGGCGAAACCGTTTGGCGACTCGCTCGACCCGACCGGCGCCGGCGCGAACCTCGACGACTTGTGGCACGCGGCGGTCAACGGCCGCGGCACTTACTACCAGGCGCTCAACCCCGACGCGCTGCGCCAGGGGATTTCGACCGCGCTCAGCGCGCTGAACGCCCAGGTCGCGGCGGCGGCGGCCTCTGCGACGTCGAGCCCGAACGTGACGCAGACGGAAAACCAGATCTTCAGCACGACCTACGAGACGAACACCTGGTCGGGCAAGGTGTTCGGCCAGCTGATCGATCCGGTGAGCGGCAACGTGCTGCCCGACCATATCTGGGATGGCGACATCCTGCTCCTCTCCCGCGTGGGCGCGGCGAGCGATACGCGCAACATCCTGACCGCGGATCCGAGCTCGACCAACCTGGTGAAGCAGTTCGCCTGGGCGAACCTGACCGGCTCCGAGCAGGCGTATTTCAACAACAAATGCACGGGATTCATGGCCCAGTGCTCTGGCGCGACCCTCACGCCGGCGCAGGTCACCTCGGCAAACGACGGCAGCCGTCTCGTAGGCTATCTGCGCGGCTGGCAGCAGGACGAAGGGATCCTGTACCGCGACCGCCAGGTCGTCGATCCGATCACCGGCGTGGCCAGCAACTCGGTGCTCGGCGACACGATCTCGGCGAAGCCGGTCTACGTCAAGAGCGCCACCTTCAGCTATGTCGATGCGGTGACACCCTCGTACTCGAGCTTCGCAAGCAGCATGTCCACGCGTCAGCCGCGCGTCTACGTCGGCGCGAACGACGGCTATGTGCATGCCTTCGACGGCAACACCGGCGCCGAATCGTGGTCGTACCTGCCGAAGTTCCTCATGCAAGGCCTGTATGCGCTGGCGGACACCGGGTACAACCTGCAGCACCGCTACTTCGTCGACGGCTCGCCGGAATCGTTCGACGTCTACGACACCACGGCCGGCGCGTGGAAGACGATCCTCATCGGCGGCGCCGGCGGCGGCGGCAACGGCTTCTATGCCCTCGACATCACCAACGAGAGCGCGCCGAACGGCCTCTGGGAGTTCTGCAACGACTCGACCGTCTGCACCAGAAGCGACACCGACCTCGGCCTGACCTACGGCAACCCGGTCGTCGGCAAGCGCTCGAGCGACGGGCGCTGGGTGGTCGTGCTCACGTCCGGCCTCAACAACAACGGCGCCACCGCGACCGGCCACGGCTTCTTCTACGTTCTCGACGCCATTACCGGCCAGGTGCTGAACAAGGTGGACACCGGCGTGGGAACCACCGGGACGCCCGCCGGACTGATGAAGACCGCCGCGTTCTACGACTCCGCGGCGAGCGACGCCACCTTCCAGTTCGTCTATGGCGGCGATCAGCTGGGCAACGTCTGGCGGCTCGACATGGGCACGACCGGCGGCACCTGCGCCGCGCCCGCTGCGACGGGCTCGACGCCGCCGTGCGTCACGCACGTCGCGACGCTCAGGGATGGCGGCGGCTTCGCGCAGCCCATTACCACCAAGCCCGCCCTGACCCACATCAGCGGCAACCGTGTGATCTACATCGGCACCGGCCGCTACCTGGGCAACCAGGACCTGAGCGATGTGAGCTCCAGCACAGGCATCGCCTGGCAGCAGACGTTCTACGGCTTCAAGGACAAGAACGCCGACTATGGGAGCAACATTCGCACGGGCGGCAACCTCGTCGTGCAGACGCTGACGAAGATCAACAACACCGATCGCGGCATCACGAGCAACCCCGTCGACTGGAACACGAAGGACGGCTGGCTGGTCGACTTCAACCCGGTTGCCGACCCTTCGCCCGGCGAGCGCGTCAACATCGACCCGCGGCTGGTGCTGGGTACGCTGAAGGTGGCGACCAACATTCCGGCGGGCGGCGGCGCCTGCTCGATCGGCGGCACGAGCCGGGTCTACGACTTCGACTTCCGCACCGGCTCTGCGATCGTCGGCTCGGGCGGGGTGGTCGGGCGCTCGCTAGGCGCGACCATCGCGGTCGGCATGGCGATCGTGCAGCTGCCCTCGGGCGCGATCAAGGACATCGTGACCGGCGCGGATACGAGCAAGACCACGGTCGACGTGCAGATCGGCTCGGCCGGCTCCGGCGTGCGGCGCTTTTCCTACCGCGAGCGCTGAGCGAGCTCCCGCGGCAGGGTGAACTGCACCCGCTCGACGATCCCTTCGAGCGGGTGCACCTCCGCCGCGCCGAGCGCCTTCAGCTTCTCGAGCAGCTCCTGCACCAGCAGCTCCGACGCCGAGGCGCCGGCGGTGATGCCGACTCGGCGCTTGCCGTGCAGCCACTCCGCGCGCAGCTCGGCGGCGGAATCCACCATGTAGGCCGGCACGCCGAATTTCTCCGCCACCTCGCGCAAGCGGTTGGAATTCGAGCTGTTCGGCGAGCCGACGACGATCACCACGTCGCAGCGCGGCGCCATCAGCTTGACCGCGTCCTGGCGGTTCTGCGTCGCGTAGCAGATGTCGTCCTTCTTCGGCCCGCGGATCGTCGGAAAGCGGGCCTTG
>CAYZFN010000104.1:0-13058 GCA_964477695.1 uncultured Enterobacteriaceae bacterium
TCGATCACCGCCGGGCACGGCTCGTACAGCCTGGAGTTCAGCCACTACGAGGCGGCGCCGCCCCAGCTGCAGCACAAGCTCGCCGCCGCGCACAAGCCGCAGCTCGAAGCCGAATGAAAAAGGGGTCAGGACCCTTTTCCCGGTGACACGCAGCCAAGGAAAAAGGGTCCTGACCCCTTTTTCGACGTTGCATGTATTTTCTCCGCAAGGGTAAAGGCACACCCGCGCTGCTGTTCGTGCACGGCTTTGCCTGCAGCCACGAGGATTGGGCTGCGCAGCTCGAGCATTTCGCGAAAACCCATGAAGTCGTCGCCTGCGATCTGCGCGCGCACGGCGAGACGCCCGGCCGGGCGCACGAATGCTCGATCGAGCACTACGGCGGCGACGTCGCCGCGCTCGTCAACAACCTCGAGCTCGAGCCCTGCGTGCTCATCGGCCACAGCATGGGCTGCCGCGTCGTGCTCGAGGCGAATCGCCTGGTCGCCGACAAAGTCGCTGGCCTCGTGCTCGTCGACGGCAGCCGCCTCGCCGATCGCGACCCGCCGGCCGCCGAAGCCGCGGCGCGCGACTCGATCAACCGGGTCGGCTACCCGGCGTTTGCCGAGAACCTCTTTCGCCAGATGTTCTTCACCGCCTCGCCGACCGCCGACGCGATCGTGCGACGGGCGCTCACGCAGAGCAGCGCCTTCGGCGCGGAGCTCTGGCCGCGCATGGCGCGCTGGGATGCCGAGCGCATGGATGCGGCGTTCGGCGAGGTGCGCGCGCCTTTGCTTGCCATCCAGACCACCACGCGCGACGCGAACCTGCGGCGCTCGCCGCTCAAGCGCGGCGGCACCTCCCCGTGGCTGGAGTATGTGAAAGGCAAAGGCGCGCGCGTCGCGATCATCCCCGAGACGGGCCATTTCCCGCAGCTCGAGACGCCGCGCGCGCTCAACGACCTGATCGGCGCGTTCCTAACGGGTGACTTAAGCGTCCCTTAACTGAGGCTGTGCCTCCATTTCACCATGCGAACCTAGCACTACCCACCGTCCACCAGAGGAGGACTAGTCATGGCAAGAGCGTCGCGTCGTAGGTTCCTGAAGGCCAGCGCGGGTGCCGGCCTGGCAGCCATGCCATTTTTCTTTGTCCGCCCGTCGATCGCCGCGGACAAGGAACTGAAGATCGTCTTGTGGAGCCACTTCATACCGGCTTACGACAAGTGGTACGACCAGTTCGTCAAGGAATGGGGCGCCGCCAACCACGTGAACGCCACGGTGGACCACATTCCGCACCTCGAGCTTGCGGCGCGCCTCGCCGCGGAAATCTCCGCCGGCTCGGGCCACGACCTGGTCGGCCTGAACGGCCTCGGCCCGCACATCTACCGCGACAACGTCGTCGACATGACGCCGCTCGTCAAGGAGGCCGAGAAGCACTACGGCCAGGTGGGCAACATCGGCCGCAGCCTCGCCTACGACAGCGAGACGCAAAGGTGGCCTGCGTTCCCCGACTTCTACATCAGCTTCCCCGGCCTCTACCGCAAGGACCTGTGGGACGAGATCGGCATGACGCCGGATACGTGGGAAGACCTGCGCAAGGGCGGCGCGAAGCTCAAGGCCAAGGGCCATCCGGTCGGCATCGGCCTCGCCCATCACAACGACGCGAACACGAGCTGGCGCAGCCTGCTCTGGTCCTACGGCGGCGCGGAACAGGACAAGAGCGGCAAGCACGTCACGATCAGCTCCAAGCAGACGCTGGAGGCGATCAAGTTCGCGGTCGCCCTGTACAAGGAGGCGATGACCAACGAGGTGCTGTCCTGGGACGACGCCTCGAACAACCGCTACCTGCAGTCGGGGCGCGGCTCCTACATCCACAACCCGATCTCGGCCTATCGCACGACGCAGAAGACCAACCCCGGCGTCGCCGACAAGATCTTCCTGTGGAAGACGCCCGCCGGCCCGGTGCGGCGGCTCTGCGCCGGACAGCCGAACTCCTACATCGTCTGGAAGTTCTCCCGCAACCAGGAAGCGGCCAAGGAGTTCCTGCGCTACTTCGCGGCGCACTACACGGACGCGTTCACGGCCAGCGAGGGCTACAACCACCCGATGATCCCGGGCCTGGTGCCCTCGCCGATGCCGTTCTTCTCGAACGATCCGACCTCGCATCCGAACGACAAGCTGAAGGTCCTCGAGACGGCGATCGAGTGGAACGACATCTTCGGCTACCCCGGGCCGGACACGCCCGCGGTCGACGAGGTGGCCAACAACTTCATCATTCCCGACATGATGGCCAATGCCGCGAGTGGCAAGATGACGCCCGAGGAGGCCATGAAATGGGCGGACAGGGAGATCACCGCGATCTTCGCGAAGTGGAAGGCGCACGCCAAGGGCTGAGCTGGTAAGCGAAGCCCGATGGGACAGGTCATCGCGAGGAAGCTGCGCAAGGAGTTCGGCGACGTCGCCGCGGTGGACGGCGTCGACCTCGAGGTGCGCGACGGCGAGTTCATGGTGTTCCTCGGCCCCTCGGGCTGCGGCAAGACCACCATCCTGCGCATGATCGCCGGGCTCGAGCAGCCGACCTCGGGCGAGATCCTCATCGGCCACAGCGTCGTCAACGACCTGCCGCCGCGCCGCCGCGGCATCGCGATGGTGTTCCAGGGCTACGGGCTCTACCCGCACCTCAAGGTCCGCGACAACATCGCGTTCCCGCTGCGCACCCAGGGCACGCCGCGCGAGGTGATCGAGAAGAAGGTCACCTGGGCGGCGTCGATCCTCGGCATCACGCGGCTGCTCGAGCGCAAGCCGCGCCAGCTCTCCGGCGGCGAGCAGCAGCGCGTCGCGCTCGCGCGCGCCCTGGTGCGCGAGCCGACCGTGTTCCTGCTCGACGAGCCGCTCTCCAACCTGGACGCCAAGCTGCGCACCAGCGCGCGCAACGAGATCAAGGAGTTCCAGCGCGACATCGGCACGACGACGATCTACGTCACGCACGATCAGGTCGAGGCGATGGGGCTCGGCGACCGGATCGCCGTGCTCGAGCACGGACGCGTCAGGCAGGTGGGCACGCCGGCGCAGATCTACGAGGATCCGGCGGATACGTTTGTCGCCACCTTCCTCGGCGCCCCGCCGATGAACCTGCTTGAGCGCGGGCAGCGCATCGAGGGCTTCCGGCCGGAGAACTTCCTGCACCAGGACCTGCAGCAGAAAGGCATCACGCCGGCGCGCTACTCGTTCAAGGTGCAGCGCATCGAGTATCTCGGCAACGAGCGCATCGTGTACGGATTCATCGACGGGCAGACGAACGGCGCGGAGTACACCGCGCGCGTTTCGGCGCATCTCTCGGAGCCGCTGCTGCGCGAAGGCGAGACCTACCCTTTCACCGTCCACCCGAAAGACCTCAAGTACTTCGACCCGGCCTCGGGCCGGCGCCTTCCGGGCGGCGAGAGCTGAGGCGATGGCCTACGCCATAGCCCAGCCGGCGCCGCGCCGCGCGCGCTTCTCCCTCGACGAGGCCGATTTCCTCGGCGCGCTGCTGGTTGCGCCGGCGATCCTGTTCATCCTGACGCTGGTCGCGGTGCCGTTCTTCCTCGCGGTGTACTACAGCGTGAGCGCCTACAACATCGGCACGCTCAGCTTTTCCTTCGTCGGGCTCAGCAACTTCATCGAGGTGACCAAGAGCGAGATCTTCCGCCGCACGCTCGCCAACACCCTGCTTTTCACCTTCGCCTCGAACCTGATCGCGCTCGTCCTGGGCAAGATCGCCGCGCTGCTCCTGCTGCGCGAGTTCCGCGGCCGCATGTTCGTGCGCTGCCTGCTCATCCTGCCATGGGCCGTGCCGGTCGCGCTTGCGGCGATCACCTGGCGCTGGATGCTCGATTCCATGTACAGCGTCGTCAACTGGGTGCTGGTGCACACGCACCTGGTCACGCCCGACGTGTGGCCGAACTGGCTGGGCGAGGAGAGCCTGGCGATGATCTCGATCATCGTCATCCAGGCCTGGCGGCTCTTTCCCTTCGCGGCGATCATCTTCCTCGCCGGGCTCACCTCGGTGCCGAAGAGCATCATCGACGCGAGCTACGTCGACGGCGCGGGATATTGGCGGCGCACTTTCCAGATCATCATGCCGATCATCCTGCCGATCATGATGGTGGCGATGCTGTTCGGCCTGGTATTCACCTTCACCGACATGAGCGTCGTGTACCTGGTGACCAAGGGCGGGCCGACCAACAGCACCCAGGTGCTCGGCTCGCTCGCGTTCCAGGTCGGCATCCTCTCGGGCGACGTCGGCCGCGGCGCGGCGATCTCGCTCTATTTCTTCCCCTTCCTGATGGTGGCGACGTTCTTCCTGCTCCGCTACCTGCGCCGGCGGGAGCTCTGACGTGAATGTCCGCAAGCTCGCCGGCAAAGGCGGGTTCCTCGCGGCGCTCGCCGGCCTGCTGGTGTTCGCCGCCTTCCCCTTCTACTGGATGGTGATCACCGCGTTCAAGCGCGACAGCGACCTCTACAACCTGGACTTCAACCCGTTCATCTTCAACGAGTCGCCGACGCTCGAGCATGTGCAGCTGCTGTTCAACCAGACCGCGTTCGTCCGCTGGGTGGAGAACTCGCTGCTCATCGGCGTGGTGGTGGTGCTGATCACGCTCCTCACTGCGGTGCCGGCGGGCTACAGCCTGGCCAGGATGGGCGGGCGCAAGGCCGAGAATCTCGGCATCGGCATCTTCCTCACCTACCTCGTACCGCCGACGCTGCTCTTCCTGCCGCTCTCGCGCGTAATCTCGCTCCTCGGCCTGCAGGATTCGCTCTGGTCGCTGGCGCTCGTGTACCCGACCTTCACCATTCCCTTCTGCACGTGGCTGCTGATGGGTTTCTTCAAGTCCGTGCCGAGGGCGATCGAGGAGGCGGCGATCGTCGACGGCTGCAGCCTGCTCGGCGCGTTCGTCAAGGTGATCCTGCCGGTGTCGGTGCCCGGGATCCTGACCGTCGTCATCTTCACCTTCACGCTGACGATGCAGGAATTCATCTACGCGCTGACCTTCATCTCGACCGAGTCGCAGGTGCCGGTGACCCTCGGCGTGGCGACCGACCTGGTGCGCGGCGACATCTTCTACTGGGGATCGCTCATGGCCGCGGCGCTCATCGCCAGCGTGCCGTTTGCCATCCTCTACAACCTGTTCCTCGACCGCTTCATCATGGGGATCACCGGCGGCGCCGTGAAGTAATCAGAAGCGGTAGAGCTCGGCGGGATTGTCGGTCAGGATCTTGCGCTGCGCGGCCTCGTCGGGCGCCCAGTCGGCGAGCAGGTCGAGCAGATCTTCGTCCTTCGGCGGCGCGGGCTTGCGCGCCGAAGGATGCGGCCAGTTGGAGGCCCAAAGCATGCGCTCCGGCGCGTGGCGCACCAGCGCCTTGGCCAGCCGCCCGACGTCCTCATATTTCGGCGCGCCGGTCTTCGACGTCTCGTAAGGCGCGGAGAGCTTGACCCAGCAGCGGCCAGTATCGACAAGGTTCAACAAGCAGCGAAATTCCCTGGATTCCGGCGCCACGGGTTCCAGGAATTTCCCCGTGTGGTCGATGACGAACCTGCCCGGCAGCCGCTTGATCTGCGCCTCGTATTTCGGCAGCTCGCGGCCGTCGAGCTGGATGTTGGCGTGCCAGCCGAACCGATGCACGCGCGCCATCACGGCATCCATGACGTCGAAGCCGAGCAGGCCGCCGTGCAGCGTCATGATGCGCACGGCGCAGATCCCGCCCTTCGTCAGGCGCTCGAGCTCGGCGTCGGAAACGCCGGGTCGCACCGCCGCCACGCCTTTGGCCGCGCTTCCGAGCTCGGCGATCGACTTCAGCGTCACCGTGTTGTCGTCCGCGTAGGCATTGGGCTGCACCACGATTACGCGCTCGAGGCCGAGCCGCTTTTGCAGGGCGCGGTAATCCGCGACCGGGAAATGGCCGGGCAAAAACGTGCCCGGCGCGCCCGGCACCTTCTCGTCATAGAAGTGCATGTGCGTGTCGCAGGCACCCGGGGGGACGCGGAATTTCATTTGCGCTTGCCTTTTTTCGGCGCTGCCGGGTTGGGCAGCTCCTCGAGATGGACGAAGGATCCGCCCTGGTAGGTCTCGGCGCGCGGGTCGCCGGGCTTCTCCTTCGCCAGGATCTCGGCGGCGTACGGCTCCGAGTCGTCGTGCGGCCGGTAGCCGAGGCGAACCGCGTTGGAATTGTCGTACCAGCTGCGGTGATTGCCCGACACGCCGTAGACGATCTCGAAGCGGATGTCGGGATGGTCGATGCCGATCGCCACGAGCTGCGCGATGTCGCGCGGGCTGCACCAGATGGAAAGGCGGCGCTTGTCGATCGGCGCCGGGTTGACGTTGCCGATGCGGATCATCAGGAACTGCATGCCGTACTTGTCGGCGTAAAGGCTGCCGAGCGCTTCGCCGAACACCTTCGAAACGCCGTAGCGGCTGTCGGGCCTGGGATAGACGCGATGATCGATCACCTGGTCGCGGCGGTAGAAGCCCACCGCGTGGTTGCTGGTCGGAAAGACGATCCGCTTGACGCCGTTGCGCCGCGCGGCCTCGAAGACGTTGTAGCAGCCGACGATGTTCGCCTGGTGGATCGCCGGCCACGAGCCTTCGACCGAGTAGCCGCCGAGGTGCACGATCGCGTCGACAGCCTTGGTGATGCGCAGCGCGTCGGCCATCTTGGCTATGTCGGCCTTCATGAACGTCTGGCCCTTGGCCGGCTCGAGCGGCCGCTTGTCCGAAAGACGCAGGCGATATCGCCCGGCCAGCTCGCGCCTCAGGTGCGTGCCGACGTCGCCGGTCGCGCCAGTGATCAGGACGGTCCTCATGCTGAAAAGGGGTCAGAGCAATTTTCTTGAAACAAATCGGCCGATAAACCTTTCGCCCGGCTCTGCGTTAAGCCGCTATGGCGCGCCCGCCAAGACTCGAGCTTCCCGGCGTGCCCATGCATGTCGTCCAGCGTGGGGTCAACCGCGCTGCCTGCTTCTTCAACGATGTCGATCGGCGTTTTTATCTGAAATGCCTGACCGGTTCCGCCGCGGCGCGCGGTTGTTCGTTGCATGCTTACGTTCTGATGACGAACCACGTGCATCTCCTTGTAACGCCGACCGTAGCGGGTAGCGTGAGCGCGATGATGCAAGACGTAGGACGTCGCTACGTGCGAGTCATCAACACGCTCCACGGCCGCACCGGCGGCTTGTGGGAAGGGCGATTCAAGTCCAGCTTGATCGATTCCGAGCGTTACCTGCTGACATGCCATCGCTATATCGAGCTCAATCCCGTGCGCGCCGGGATTGCGAACGAACCCGGCGCATATCTGTGGTCGAGCCATGCACACTATGCCGGCCAGCGCCGGAACGTCCTCCTCACCGACTATCCACAATTTCGCGCCCTCGGCACGTCGGACGAAGATCGGACAGCGGCCTTCCGATCATTGTTCGGCCAACCTCTCGAAGAGCGGATATTGAAAGAGATCCGGGCAGCCATCAATACGGATTCGGCGCTTGGTTCAGAGGAGTTCATGCAAGCGGCGGAAGCCGAGCTCGGTAGGTCCGTTCGAACGCCGAAGCGCGGCCGTCCCGCGAAAGATGTTACGGGAAAATTGCTCTGACCCCTTTTGGTCAGGGTTTGAGCTTGGGGACAGGGAGCCACTTCTTCTGCTTCCAGCTCCTGAGCCCGAGCTCGGCGAGCTGCACGCCCTTCGCGCCTTCGAAAAGATTCCAGCGGAAGCGGCCTTCGCCGGCGATGTGCTTGAGGAAGAGCTCCCATTCCGCCTTGAATGCGTTGTCGCTGTTCTGGTCCGGCACTTCCTCCCAGCCGGCATAGAAATCGATCGGCTGGGGAATGTCGGGGTTCCAGACCGGCTTGGGCGTCTTGTCGTAGCTCTGAAAGAGGCAGCGCCGCAGACCCGCGACCGCGCTGCCTTGCGTGCCGTCAACCTGCAGCGTGAGCAGATCGTCGCGCCGCACGCGCACGGTCCAGGAGGAGTTGAAGTGCGCGATCACCCCGCCGGCCAGCTCGAAGGTGGCGTAGGCCGCATCGTCCGCGGTGGCCTTGTACTTGCGGCCGTTCTCGTCCCAGCGCCAGGGAATGTGGGTCGCGCCGCGGCACGACAGCGCCTTCACCTCGCCGAAAAGGTTGTCGAGCACGTAGCGCCAGTGGCAGAGCATGTCGAGGATGATGCCGCCGCCTTCCTGCTTGCGATAGTTCCAGGACGGTCTTTGCGCAGGAATGCGATCACCCTCGAAAACCCAGTAGCCGAATTCGCCCCGTACCGAGAGGATGCGGCCGAAGAAGCCTTCGTCGCGCAGCTTCTTCAGCTTGAGCATCCCGGGCAGCCAGAGCTTGTCCTGCACCACACCGTGCTTGATGCGCGCCTTCTTGGCCGCCCGATAGAGCGACATCGCTTCGCTGAGCGTGGTCGCCACTGGCTTTTCGCAGTAAACGTGCTTGCGCGCGGCGATAGCACGCTTGAGCAGCGTGGGGCGCAGCTGGGTGGAAGCGGCGTCGAAGAACACCTCGTCTTCGCCGTTCAACGCCGCATCGAGATCGGTCGTCCAGCGATGCACGCCATGCTCGCGCGCGAGCGCCTCGACCTTAGCGGCGTTGCGGCCGACGAGCAGCGGATCGGGAATGACGCGCGTGCCGTCGGCAAGCTGCACGCCGCCCTGGCGGCGGATCTCGACGATGGAGCGCACGAGGTGCTGGTTCGTGCCCATGCGCCCGGTGACGCCGTGCATGATGATGCCGATGCGGCGCTCGCTCATTTCGCTTTCATCTCCTTCATCGCCGTCCAGTCGGGCAGTGCGCCGCTCGCGAAGCCCGGCCCGCCGAGGGTCGCGATGGCGATCTCGCCGCGCGTGATGCGCACGCGCACTGCGCCGTGGCTGCGCTCGTAGAGGTCCGGGTGGGCGTCGAGAAAGGCGCTTTGCTCGTCCTCGGGCAGCGCGGCCATGCCGTTCACGTAGTGATGCCCATTGCGCTCGACATGGCGCAGCCCGAGGATCGAGGCGAGCGCGAGATCCTGCTGCACGGCAAGTCCCGCCTGCATCGTCAGGTCTTCCCCCGACACGAAATAGCGCTCGCGCCCCGCCTCGCGGTTCCACTCGCGGCAGCGCGCGGCGTTGACGATCGACTTGTAGAAGCCCTTGCAGCTCTTCGAGGAGACGCCGGTGTAGCCGAGGGCCCGGGCGCGCGCGAAGGCGTCCAGCGAGTCGTCCGACTCGTCGATCAGCACCGGCTTTTCGCGCGCCAGCGCGCTCACGTCGGCATCGAAGGCGTTCTGGCGCTTGATCGGCTGCTCGATGAAGATGACGCTCGAGAGCAGGCGCGCGAGACGCTTCTCGGTCTTCACGGTATGCCAGAGCTCGAGCACGCCGGCGACATGCTCGTACTGCTCGTTGCCGTCGAGCGTCGCCGAGTACGGCTCGGCAATGCGGTCCAGCACCGCGGCGATCGCGCGCAGGCGCTTCACATCCGTGCGCACGTCGCCGCCGATCTTCAGCTTGAACCAGCGATGCCCATAGCGCTCGATCACCTCGTCCAGGCTCTCGGGCAGGCCATCGGCCACGCGCGGCTTCGCCTCCGCGGGAGTGAGCGGGTCGGCGAGGCCTACGGTGTGGCGCGCGGCAATGCGCTGCTGGGGTTGCAGCGCTCTCAAAAAGTCGGTGGGAACATCGATGGCCGGCAGATTGCCGCGGATCGCCTCGTAGAACGACACGCCGAGCGCGTAGCACAGCGCATCGAGCAGCGCCCGGTCGAGGAGCGCCGGACCGAAGCATGCGGTGAGACGGTTGAGGCCGCGGCGCGCACCGGCGGTGATCTGCTCGCGGTAGTGGGCCATGAAATGCCCGTAGCCGGTGTCCATGCCGCCGGCGAGATAGGCTTCGCGCGCGAGCAAGAGCGAAGTGCGCAGCTGGTCGAAGTTCTCCTCGTTCGAGAGCGCCGGGCTCTTGTCGAACCACTTCGGCGCGAGCAGCTCGGCTGCGGCGCCTTCGCTCTCGGCGCCGTTCTCGAGCCGGACCCGCACGCGCGCGAAAGCCTCCGGCGCCTCCTTCAGCGTGACCACGCCGAAGCGGAATGGCATGCGCAACCGCACGTCGCGCTCGAAGAGATCCACACGCAGGACGGAGAAGCGCATGCCTAGTCCATACCCAGCAGGCGATAGACGCGGCGAGTGTATTCCCCAAACTTCTCCTGCGTCTTCATGTCGAGGGTGCGCGGGTGCGGCAGGTCGACCTCGAAGTTGTCGGCCATGCGCGCCGGTCCTGCGGTGAGCACGACCACGCGAGTGCCGAGGAAAACGGCTTCCGAAATGCCGTGCGTCACGAAGACGATCGTCTTTCCCGCTTCCTTCCAGATACGCAGCAGCTCGAGGTTCATCTTTTCGCGGGTGAGCGCGTCGAGGGCGCCGAACGGCTCGTCCATGAGCACGAGCTTCGGGTCGTGGACCAGCGCGCGGGCGATCGCTGCGCGCTGCTGCATGCCGCCAGAGAGCTCGTAGGGATACTTCGCCTCGTAGCCGGCGAGGCCGACCAGCTCGAGCAGGTGGCGCGCCCGCTCGAGCGACGGTCTTTTCTCCAGGCCGAGAATCTCCGCCGGCAGCAGCACATTGTCCAGAACGCGCCGCCACTTGAGGAGCAGCGGCGCCTGGAACACCATGCCGACGTCGCGCGCCGGGTCGAAGGGATGCGTTGCCGAGCCGATGCGCACCTCGCCGCCGTCGTGCGGATGCAGTCCGGCGAGGACCTTGAGCAGCGTCGACTTGCCGCAGCCCGAAGGCCCGACCAGCGCCACCAGCTCGCCCGCCTGAACGTCGAACGTCGCGTCCGAGATGGCGAGATGCTCGCCGTACGTCTTGCGCACGCCGGCGAGGTGGATGAAAGGTTCGGAAAAAGGGGTCAGAGCAATTTCCCTGTTACAAAGTCACGGGCGCTATAGCGCCTTTTGTTGCAAGAAAATTGCTCTGACCCCTTTTCAAGCGACGCGCGCATCCTTGGGTACGAGGAAGCGCTCCAGGACCAGCACGATGCCGTAGAGCACCATGCCGATGACCGTGATAAGCAGCACCGCCATGAACATCGCCGGCGTGTCGAGCGTCACCTGGACCTGCAGCATCAGGTAGCCCAGCCCTTTGTCGGAGCCGAGGAACTCGCCGACGACCGCGCCGGCGACGGCGAGGATCGCGCCGACCTTCATCCCCGAGAAGATGTAGGGCAGCGCGCCGGGCAGCTGGATCTTGGTGAAAAGCTGCCAGCGCGAGCCTTTCAGCGAGCGCACCAGGTCGAGCAGCTCCGGCTCGATCTCGCGCAGGCCGCGCGCCGTGGTGAGCAGGATCGGAAACACCGCGATCGAGAACGCCATGATCGAGTTGGGCAGCACGCCGTACTTGAACCAGACGATGATCAGCGGGCCGAGCGCGACCTTGGGGATCATGTTGAGCGAGACGAGCAGCGGCATGAAGAACGCCTCCATGGTCTTCGACCAGGTGAAGACGAGCGCGAGCGCCACCCCGACCACGAGTGCGAGGAAGTAGCCGCCGAAGATTTCCGTGCCGGTGACCGCGATGTTGGTCCACCAGGCGTAGTTCGGCTGAAGCAGGGCGTTCACCGTCGGGATCGGCCCCGGCATGACGAACTTCGGCACGTTGCCGAGCCGCACGAACAGGTACCAGGCCACCACCAGCGCGAGGTGCGCGAGGATGGCAAGCCCGATTCGGCCGGCCTTGGTGTTCATGCGAGCCACCTCTCCAGATTGGCTTTCACGAAAGCGTCGTCCGCCAGATCGCCGTGCTCGCGATACACGCGGTCGATCTCCGCCGCCTGGCCGGGCGAGAGCGTCTCGCGCGGACCCAGGCACCAGATCCCTTCCAGCAGCCCCTGGCGCCGCAGCACCTCGTGGCAGCCCGGGATGCAGCCCGCAAAGTCGTGCGCGACGTCGAAGAAGGCGCTGTTGCAGTCGGTAATGCGAGCGTCGAGGGCCAGCAGGTCCGCGTCGACTTTCCCAGTCGTAATTCTTTCGAAGAGCGAAACCGCGGTCTTCGTCCACACGCTCCAGTGGCCGAGCAGGCCGCCGCGGATATGAACGCGCACCGTGTCCTTGCCGCGGCGGATGTCGAACGGCGTCGCGAGATCGAGCACGATGTGATCGTCGTTGCCGGTATAGAGCGCGACGCGGTCCTCGGCGCGCGCCGCCACCACGCCCTTCAGCACGTCGAGCGTTGCGTAGCGGTTGAACGGCGCGATCTTGATCGCCACCACATTTTCGATTGCCGCGAAGCGGCGCCAGAAGTCCATCGGCAGGCGGATGCCGCCGACCGCGGTCTGCAGGTAGAAGCCCACCAACGGAATGTCGCGCGCCACGGCGGCGCAATGCACGACCAGCTCGTCTAGCGGAACGCCGCGCATCGCACCAAGCGAAAGTAGACCGGCGTGATAACCCAAGGCGCTTGCCAATTGAGCTTCCTTCGTTGCCTGGCTGGTATTGCCAGCCAAACCGGCGATCATCACAACCGGCCGCTTCGCGCGCTGCGCCTCCTCTGCGGCGAGCCGCAGCACGGGCTCGTACAGGCCTGCTTCGCGGATCGCGAACTGCGTGGCGTGCACGCCGACCGCGAGTCCGCCGCTGCCCGCAGCGAGGTAATAGCGCGAGAGCGCGCGCTGGCGGCGCTCGTCGAGGCGGCGCCGCGCGTCGAGCGCGAGCGGATGCGCAGGGATCACGGTGCCCTGGTGCAGCGACGCAGCGATTTCCGGTGGCAGGGACGGCATGTAACCGGCTGATTACGATGGTATACCATCGCGCTGTTAGCTAACGAGGAGGCTCCATGCGCAGTTTCATCGTCGCCGCCGCAGCGGCGCTCGCCGCTTCGCCGGCACTGGCACAGCAGCGAATCGACTTCATCCTCAACTGGGTACCGGGCGGCGACCACGCGCCCTACTACTACGCGAAGAAGCTCGGCTGGTACCAGAAGGAGGGCATCGACCTGAACCTCGAGCCGGGCAAGGGCTCGGCGCTCTCCACGCAGCGCGTGGGCGCGGGTGCGAACCCGGTCGGCCTCGCCGACATGGCCGGC
>CAYZFN010000105.1:0-13983 GCA_964477695.1 uncultured Enterobacteriaceae bacterium
AGAAAAGATGATGGCGAGATGGAGCGCGCGTTCGTCGTGCATCGCACGATGTGCGACGTGCGCTGGATCGATCCCGCCGTCGACCCTAACGGACGCAAGCCGAATTGGTGCTACCTCGGCGACCCGCGCGTCGCCAACGCCGCGCCCGCGGGGCTGGCGCGCTACAGCTCGCTTCGCTCGTGGCTATCGCAGTGGTCGTACGACAGGTCGAACGCCAAGGGCACGACCAACGCCGCGCGCATCAAGTCGACGCCGGTGCTGCAGGTCGTCAACCAGGCCGACGACGCGGTTCCCGCGACCCATAACCCGGCGATCCGCGCCGCGCTAGCGACAGCGGACAAGGAGTACGTGGAGATCGAAGGGGCGACGCACTACTACGTCGGGCAGGCGGAGCAGCTGCGCCGGTGCATCGATACGGTGATGGACTGGAGCCGGCGGAAAATCGGCTAGCGGCGGTGCATCCCGCCGCTATGCGGCATGCCGCCGAAGTGCGGCGCAGCGCCGAAGTGCGCAGGTCCGCCGACGTGGTGCACGACGGGCATCGCTCGCGGGAAGAAGGGGCGGTGCACCGGGACGACGTAGCGGCCGGGATAGACCACGTAAGGATAGTAGGCAGGCCCGTAGTAATACGGCGGCGGATAGCCATAGCCGTAACCGTATGAGCCGTAGTAATAGTCGGGCGGCGGGGGTGGCGCGTAGTACTGGGGCGGCGGCGCGTAAGGCTGCTGCGGCGCATACTGCTGCGCGGCGACCTGCTGCTCCAAGTTCGCCACTCGCTGCCGCAGCTCGGCTTCCCGGCGGGCCGCGGCCTGGCGCTCCGCCTCGGCAGGCGAAGGGGCGGCGTCGTCCTCGACTACCACCTTCACGTTTTTCGCCGCGTCCTCGGGCGGCCGGTTCGAGTAGTGCACCTGCCCGCCCTCGTCGACCCATCGGTAGATCGCAGCCGATGCCGGCGCGGGAAGCAGCGCAGCAGCAGCCAGCAGAACCCAGATCCGGTTCACGATCTTTTGATGCTACTCCTCAAAACGGGCGGCGCGATTGATTCGCTGCAAGGTTGGGCGGAGAATCGTTCGGTCCGTTCGCAGTACCAACCTGGGGAGGAGGAGGTATGCGCAAGGTCTTGGCGTCTCTGGCGGCAACTATTCCGGCTTTCCTTGCCGGTTCCTTACTGGCCCAAACACTGGACGAGCTGAAGAACGATCACCGCAGCGGCGGCGACGTGCTTACGTATGGCATGGGCTACAACAATCAGCGGTTCAGCCCGCTGAAGGGCATCACCGCGAAGAACGTGCACGATCTCGTGCCGGTCTGGAACTACAGCCTGAACAATCCGCAGGGCCAGGAATCGCAGCCGATCGTCTACCAGGGCGTGATGTATGTGACGACCCACACCAGCACGGTCGCCATCGATGCGCTCACGGGCAGGCAGGTCTGGAAGCAGGACATCGAGTACGCGCCCGACGTGTTCAAGATGGCCTGCTGCGGGCTTCTCAACCGCGGCGCGGCGCTCTACGAAGGAAAGTTGTTCCGCACGACGCTCGATGCGCACCTGATCGCGTACGACGCGAAGACCGGCAAGCAGCTCTGGAAGTCGGAAGCGATCGACTACAAGCTCGGCCACGCAATGACCGGCGCGCCGCTGGTCGCGAATGGCGTGCTGATGACCGGTATCGCCGGCGGCGAATACGGCACGCGCGGCTTCATCGACGGCTGGGATCCCGAGACCGGAAAGCGGCTCTGGCGGACGTTCACGACCGTGGGGCCGAACGACGACCAGAAAGGCGCGGACTCGTGGCCGGGCGACACGGCGATGAAGGGCGGCGCACCGACGTGGCTCACCGGCACCTACGATCCCGAGCTCGACCTCGTCTACTGGGGCACCGGCAACGGCGGGCCGTGGAACGCGGAAGTGCGCAAAGGCGACAACCTATACATCTGCTCGGTGCTCGCCGTCCGGCCGAAGACCGGCCAGCTCGTCTGGCATTACCAGTTCTCGCCGAACGACCCGTACGACTACGACTCGGTCGATCCGGGGCTGCTCGCCGAGCTCAAGGTCGGCGGCAAGACGCGCAAAGTGCTGATGCAGGCGAACCGCAATGGCTTCTTCTACGTGCTCGATCGCGCGAACGGCCAGCTGCTCGCCGCGAACCCGTACGTGAAGGTGAACTGGGCGGACCGCGTCGACCTGAAGACCGGACGCCCGGTGGAATCCGAGGCGACGAAGAAAGTGCGCGCCGGCGAGGACGTGCAGATCTGGCCGTCGATCATCGGCGGCAAGAACTGGAACCCCGCTTCGTGGAACCCGGCGACCAGCCTTTACTACGCCAATACGTTCAACATGAGCTGGCCCTACAAGCTCGCCAAGCCGGAATACAAGCAGGGCGAGTGGTACCTCGGCATCGATTTCCGCGGCGTGACCATTTCGAAGGACGAGCCCACCGGCTATCTCAAGGCCATCGATCCGATGACCGGCAAGACGAAGTGGCAATACGCATGGCCGAGCATTCCGAGCATGGCGGGCACGCTCTCGACGGCCGGCGGCCTGCTCTTCACCGGCGCGGCGACCGGCGAGCTCATCGCCTTCGACGCCCAGAGCGGCAAGAAGCTCTGGCAGTTCCAGACCGGCTCGGGCATCGTCGCGCTGCCGGTGACCTGGGAGGCCAACGGCAAGCAGTACGTGACGGTCGTCTCGGGCTCGGGCGGCGTGTATTCGCTGCTCGGCGATCCGCGCTACGCCGCGACACCCGCCGGCGGCTCGGTGTGGACTTTCGCGCTCCATAAGTGACATGGCGTAAAAGCTTCGCCTGCACCGTAATGGCCCTCGCGGCCATTACGGTGTCTGCACAGGAACCCTCGGAGTTCGAGCGCGGCCGGCAGCAGTTCGCGCGCACCTGTGCGCAGTGCCACGGGCACAACATGGTGAACTCGGGCGTCACCGTGTACGACCTGCGCAAGTTCCCGCTCGAGCAGGAAGAGCGCTTCTTCCATTCGGTGCGCCAGGGAAAGGGCAACATGCCCTCCTGGGAAGGCTCGCTCTCCGAGACGCAGATCCATGCGCTGTGGACGTACGTGCGCAACCGCGGCGAGGAGCCCAAGCCGCTCAAGGTCTGCGTTGCCAAGGACGATTCGCCGCTCTCGCGCCTCGACGTGGCGCTCGGCGAGGCGGTGGCGCGCGACATGGGGCGGCCGCTCCAGGTGGTGTTCTTCGAGTCGGAATACGAGGCCGACAAGAACCTGGCACAGGAAGTGAATGCGCTGCTCTCGTCCCAGGTGTGCGAGCTCGCGAGCGGCTTCCCGCTCTTCGCTTCCGATCTCGGCGCGCCGGCGCGGCCCACGGCGCGCACGCCGGACTACGACGGCGCCCAGCCGCGCCGCCTGCGTCCGTTCGTCGAGCTGAAAGCGCTCGCCGGCAGCAAGCCCTACTACGCGATGGCGATGGGCGTGGTGACGCGCGATCCGGGCATCTCGGTCGAGAAGCTGGCGGACCTGCAGACGCGCAAGGTCGGCGCGGTGAGCGGCACGCTCGCCGGCTCGGCGCTGATGCTCTACCGCAACGGCCTGCTGCAGGGCTCGCTCGTCACCCTCATGCAGCGCGAGAATGCCCTCGCGGCGCTCGCCGCCGGACGCTTCGATGCCACGCTGGTCGCGCTGTCGAGCTTCGATGCCTATCGCCGCGCCCATCCCGAGGCGCGCCTCTACCGCGCCAAGTTCGTGCATCCGCTGCGCATCAACCTCGGCTTCGTGGCGGTGCAGGACGCGCCGGCACTCGCCGTGACGAGCCGCGTCATCCAGCGCGCGACCGCCAGCGGCGAGCTCGCAAGCTGGGCCGAGGCGGCGGGCGTGACCTGGATCGCGCCGCAACCCCCCGACGTCAATCCGCCGTTCAACCTCTTCAGCTTGCGCGGCGAGTAGGCAAAAGGCTCTTGACGCGGCGCAGCACGGGCCGGTAGAGTTGCTCCGGCAATGGTTGCCGAGGCAAATAAGCGCCCGCGCGCGCCGATCTACTCGCCGCGCGGCTTCCGCAGCGGCGAGTCGGCCGGGGCGCTGATCGGCCTGGCGCGCAAGGCGCTGGTCGAGGAGTTCGACCGCGAGCTCGCGCCGCTCGGCCTGAACACCGCGCAGGCGCTGGTGCTCGTGTTCCTCGCCGACCAGCGCGCCGGCACGGCCGCCGAGCTGTGCAAGAACCTCTCGCACGACCCAGGCGCGATGACGCGCCTCATCGACAAGCTGGAGGACCTCGGCCTCGTGCGCCGCGTTCGCGGGCACGGCGACCGGCGCAGCGCGCGCCTCGAGCCGACGCGGCGCGGGCGCGAGCTGCGCGCCGACGTGACGCGCGTGCAGATGAACGTCAATAACCGAGCGCTGCGCGGCTTCTCGCGCGCCGAGGCGCGCACGCTGGAGGCGCTGCTGAAGCGCGTGCTGCAGAACTCGAACGGGGCGGCGCAATGAGGCGGCTCTCGCTCCTCGCCCTGGCCGCGCTTGCCGCGTGCGCCGATCCGAGCGGCATCACGCATCGCAGCTCGCCGCTCGAGCCCGCGGCGCTGGAGGGCGAGAAGTCGCTGGGCGATGCGGCGTCGGGCGAGTGGCCCGAGCTCGACTGGTGGAAACGCTTCGGCGACGCGCAGCTCGACGCGCTGGTCGAGGAGGCGCTCGCCGGCAGCCCGAGCGCGCGCCTCGCGCGGGCGCGCGTCGACCAGGCGATCGCCGCGGCGCAGGCGGCGGGCGCGCCGCTCAAGCCCCAGGTCGGTGCGAGCGGCGACCTGACGCGCCAGCGCTTTTCCGAGAACTACATCTTTCCGCCGCCGATCGGCGGCGCGAGCTACACGACGACGCAGATCGCGCTCAACGCCGCCTACGAGCTCGACCTGTGGGGCAAGAACCGCGCGGTCTACGAGGGGGCGCTCGGCCGCTCGCGCGCGGCCGAAGCCGACGCCTTCGCGGCGCGGCTCGGGCTTTCCTCGACCCTCGCCGCGTCCTATGTGCAGCTGGCGCGCGCCTTCGAGCAGCTCGACCTCGCGCGGCGCGAGCTGCAGGACCGCGAGTCGCTGCAGCAGCTCACCGAGCAGCGGGTGCGCGCCGGCCTCGACTCGCGCCTCGAGCTGAAGCAGGTGGAGACGTCGATTCCGGCCGCGCGCGCGGCGCTCGCGCGGCGCGAGGAGGAGATCGCGCTCGCGCGCAACCAGCTTGCCGCGCTGCTCGGCAAAGGGCCCGATCGCGGCCTCGCGATCGCGCGGCCGACGCTGCGCATGGCGAGCGTCACGCTGCCGTCGCGAGTGCCGGCCGATCTGCTCGGCCGCCGACCCGACGTGTTCGCGACGCGGCTGAGGGCGCAGGCCGCGGCGCGCGATATCGACTCGCAGAAGACGCAGTTCTATCCCGACGTGAATCTCTCGGCGCTGGTCGGCCTGCAGTCGGTCACGCCGTCGAAGCTGCTCGATCCGGCGAGCGGGATACCGTCGCTCGGCGTCGCGCTGCGCCTGCCGATCCTCGACGGCGGGCGGCTGCGCGGCGCGCTGGCCGGGCGCAACGCCGACTACGACGTCGCGGTCGAGCAGTACAACCAGACGCTTGCCGACGCGCTGCGCGAGGTGGTCGACCAGCTGACGTCGCTGCGCTCCGTCAACGTGCAGCGCGGCGAGGTGGAGAGCGCGCTCGCCGCCGCCGAGGAGGCGTACGGCCTCGCCGTCACCCGCTACAAGGCCGGCATCGGCAGCCTGCTCAACGTGCTCGCCGCGGAGAGCGCGGTGCTCGAGCAGCGCGGGCTGCGCGCCGATCTGCAGTCGCGCGAGCTCGCGCTCTCGATCAGCCTGATCCGCGCCCTGGGCGGCGGATACGACATGCAGGTGGCCATGCAATGAAGCGACGCATACTGCTGTGCGCCGTGCTGGCCGTGTTCGTCGTGGCGGGCGCCGCGTTCGGCCTGTGGTATCTGCTGCACGGCCAGTACCACGAGACGACCGACGACGCGTACGTCGGCGGCAACCTCGTGCAGATCACGCCGCAGCTCGCCGGCACCGTGCTCGCCATCTATGCCGACGAGACCGACTACGTGAAGAGCGGCCAGACGCTCGTGCAGCTCGACAAGGCGGACGCGCAGGTCATGCTCGAGCAGTCCGAGGCGCAGCTCGCGAAGACGGTGCGTTCGGTGCGCAACCTGCGCGCGACGAGCACCGAGGGCGAGGCGAACGTGACGATGCGCCGCTCCGAGCTGCGCAAGGCGGAGCAGGACCTCGCGCGCCGCCGCGGCATCGAGGCGAGCGGCGCGGTGTCCGGCGAAGAGCTGCAGCACGCCGTGGACGCAGTGAACGCCGCGCGCGCGTCGCTCGCGGCGGCCGAGCAGCAGCTGGCAGCGCAGCGCGCCATGGTCGACCGTACCGACGTGCACGACCATCCGGACGTCAAGAACGCGGCCGCGCGCGTGCGCGAGGCGCTGCTCGCGGTCTCGCGCACGCAGCTGCCCGCGCCGACCTCCGGCTTCGTGGCGCGCCGCTCGGTGCAGGTCGGGCAGCGCGTCGCGCCCGGCAACGTGTTGATGACGGTCGTGCCGCTCGAGGACGTGTGGGTCGACGCCAACTTCAAGGAGAACCAGCTCGCCAACCTGCGCCCCGGGCAGCCGGTAACGCTGCTCGCCGACGCCTACGGCTCCTCGGTCGAGTTCCACGGCCGCGTCGCCGGTTTCAGCGCCGGCACGGGCAGCGCGTTCGCGCTGCTGCCGGCGCAGAACGCGAGCGGCAACTGGATCAAGGTGGTGCAGCGCGTGCCGGTGCGCGTCGTGCTCGAGCGCAAGGAGCTCGATGCGCATCCGCTGCAGATCGGCCTGTCGATGCGGGTCGACGTAGACACGCACGATCGCTCGGCCGGGCGGTTGCAGCGCGCCGCGCGCCCGGCGCCGGCGTACGAGACGAACGTTTTCGCCTCGGTCGACGCGCAGGCCGACGCGCGCATCGAGGAAATCATCGCCGCCAACAGCACGGAGCGCGGCGTGGCCACGGCGAAGCGGGCCAATGGCGGCGCAAGCGCCGGGCGCTGAGCGCCCCGCGCCGCCGCCGCTCGAAGGCAGCGCGCGGCTCTTCGCCACGCTCGCCGTGGGGCTGGCTACGTTCATGAACGTGCTCGACACGTCGATCGCCAACGTATCGATCCCGGCGATCGCCGGCGACCTCGGCGTGTCGCCCAACCAGGGAACCTGGATCATCACCTCGTTCGCCGTGTCGAACGCGATCTCCGTGCCGCTTACCGGCTGGCTCACCGAGCGCTACGGCCAGGTGCGCCTGTTCCTCGCCACCACCACGCTGTTCGTGGTCGCCTCGCTGCTCTGCGGGCTGGCCATCTCGATGCCGATGCTCGTGTTTTTCCGCGTCGTGCAGGGCGCGGTCGCCGGGCCGATGATTCCGCTCTCGCAGACGCTGCTCCTTTCCACCTATCCGCGCGAGAAGGCGGGCATGGCGCTCTCGGCGTTCTCGCTCACCATTCTCGTCGCGCCGGTGGTCGGACCGGTGCTCGGCGGCTGGATCACCGACAACTTTTCCTGGCCCTGGATCTTCTTCATCAACGTGCCGGTCGGGCTGATCGCGCTGGCGATGACCTGGACGTTCTACCGCGACCGCGAGAGCGGGCGCGTCAAGCGGCCGATCGACGCCACCGGCCTGGTGCTGCTCGTCGTGTGGGTGGGGGCGTTGCAGCTCATGCTCGACAAGGGCAAGGACCTCGACTGGTTCGAATCGCCGGAGATCGTCGCGCTGGGCGTTACCGCCGCGCTCGCTTTCTGCCTGTTCATGGTCTGGGAGCTCACCGAGGAGCACCCGGTGGTCGACTTGTCGCTGTTCCGCGACCGGAATTTTTCGACCGGCACCGCGGCGATCTCGCTCGCCTATGCCGCCTACTTCGGCAGCATCGTGCTGCTGCCGCTCTGGCTGCAGCAGTATCTCGGCTATACCGCCACCGACGCGGGCCTGGTGCTCGCGCCGGTCGGCTTCCTCGCCATCTTCCTCACGCCGATCGTCGGGCGCTACGGCAATCGCGTCGACACGCGCCTCCTCGCCACCACGTCGCTCGTCATCTTCGCGATCGTGGCGTGGATGCGCTCGCGCTTCAACGTGCAGGTCGACATCTGGACGCTGGTCGTGCCGACGATCGTACAGGGGGCCGCGGTGTCGTGCTTCTTCATCCCGCTGGTGACGCTCTCGCTCGCCGGCATGCGCCACGACCAGATCGCGGCCGCCTCCGGGCTCAACAACTTCCTGCGCATCACCGCCGGGGGCTTCGCCACCTCGATAGCCACCACGCTCTGGGAAAGCCGCGCCGCGCTGCATCACGCGCGCATCGTCGAGCGGCTCGCGCCGGGCGATCCCATCAGCGGCGCGGCGCTCCAGTCGCTCAACGCGCTCGGCATGCCGCAGCAGTCGCAGTACGCGCTGCTCAATCAGATGGTGAACCAGCAGGCCTTTACGCTTTCGGCGCTCGACCTCTTCTACGGCTCGGCCATCCTGCTGGTCGCGCTCATCCCGATGCTCTGGCTCGCGCGCCCGCCGCGCCGCGGCGGCGGCGCGGCGGCGGCCGGCGCACACTAGAATCGAGAGATGGTTATCCGTGGCATCGATCACGTGGTCCTGAGGGTGAAGGACATCGAAGCCATGCGACGGTTCTATTGCGATGTCCTCGGAGCGAGCCATGTCGCGTTCCGGCCCGAGTTCGGCATGTCGCACCTGCGCGCGGGCGCCGCGATGATCGACCTCGTGGCGGTGGACGGACCGCTCGGCAAGAAGGGCGGCGCCGCGGCCGGCCGGGAAGGGCGCAACATGGACCACCTGTGCCTGCGCATCGAGCCCTTCAACGAGCAGGCAATCGTCGCGCACCTCGAGCGCCACGGCGTCGCGGTGGGTGAGATCCGCGACCGCTATGGCGCCGAAGGCAACGGCATCTCGATCTATCTCAGCGATCCCGAGGGCAATGTCGTGGAGCTAAAAGGCCCCTCGGACGGCAAAGCCCCGCCTACTTAGCGTCGTGGAAGATTACGCCCAGGGTGAGGCGGCGGCCCGAGCGCAGGCGGCTCACGCCGTGGCGCATGTTCACGCGATACCAGCCGCGCGTGCCCTGGACCGGACGATGCCGGGCGGCGAAGAGAACCGCATCACCGCGCTGCAGCGGCGCGACTTCGGCACGCGACTGCATCCTCGGCCGCTGCTCGGTGAGAACGAACTCTCCGCCCGTGAAGTCCTCGCCCGGCGAGGAGAGCAGGAACGTAGCCTGGATCGGAAAGACGAGCTCGCCGTAGAGGTCCTGATGCAGGCAGTTGTAATCGCCGGCGCCGTACTTCAGGAGTAGCGGCGTGGGGCGCGTCTGCCCGGCGCGGTGGCAAGCCTTGAGGTATGTCGCGAGGTCCGCCGGATAGCGCTCAGCGACCTCGAGCGTTTCGTTCCACCGGTTGGCGATGGCGGCGAGCGGGGGGTAGAGCAGGCTGCGCAGGCGCTCGACGACCGGCGGCAGCGGATATGCGAAGTACCGGTATTCGCCGCGGCCGAAGCCATGGCGTTCCATGACGATGCGGCTGCGAAACCTGCGCTCATCGTCGTACGCGGCGGCGAGGCTGGCACATTCGCTCGCGGAAAGCAGGCTGTCGATCACGGCGTGACCGGTCGCATCGAGCTGGCCGGCGATCGCATCCCAGTCGAGCCGGCCGATGCTGTTCATTGCGCGATTTTCGCAGAGGCCGATCTGCGCAGGCACTCCGACTCTTGCGCGCGAAAAAAAGCCCGGCTCCCGTCCGAGGACCGGGCTTCCAGGTGAGAAAAATAGGGTCTGGCCCTATTTAGGTCTTGAGCTCCGCGGGGTCGATGGGAAGCTTGCGGATGCGCTTGCCGGTGGCCTTGAAGAGTGCGGCGGTGACGGCCGGGGCGAGCGGCGGCAGGCCGGGCTCGCCCATCCCGGTGGCATGCGCGGTGCTTTGCACGATGTGTACTTCAACCTTCGGCATCTCGTTCATGCGCAGCATCGGGTAGGTGTCGAAGTTGCCCTGCTCGACGGCGCCGTCCTTGAAGGTGATCTTGCCGTAGAGGAGCGCGGTCAGGCCGTAGACGATCGCGCTCTCGCACTGGCGCTTCACGATCTCGGGGTTCACCACCTCGCCGCAGTCGACCGCGGCGACGACGCGGTGCACCTTCGGCCGTCCTTCGCCGTCGAGCGACACTTCCGCGACCTCGGCGACGTAGCTGCCGAAGGACTGCGCGACGGCGATGCCGCGATGCACGCCCTGCGGCAGCGCGTTGCCCCAGCCGGCCTTCGCCGCCGCCATCTCGAGCACGCCCTTGTAGCGCGGCTGCTTGCCGAGCAGGCTGCGGCGGAACTCGAACGGATCCTTGCCCGCCGCGTTGGCCATCTCGTCGATGAAGCTCTCGCTGAAGAAGATGTTCTGCGAGTGCCCGACCGAGCGCCAGAACCAGACCTGCACGCCCGGCTCCTGGCGCGAGTACTCGACGCGCAGGTTGGGGATGTCGTAGGGCACGTCCTTCACGCCTTCGACGCCGAAGCTGTCGACGCCGTCGGGCGGCAGCTTCATGAAGCCCGACGCTTCCATGATGGAAGGCGACGCCACGCGCGCGGTAAAGGACACGGGATTGCCGCTCGCATCGAGGGCGCCGGTGAAGCGCGTCACCGAGGCCGGGCGGTAGAAGTAGCCGCGCATGTCGTCCTCGCGCGAGTACACGAGCTTCACCGGCTTGCTCGCTATCTTCGAGAGGATCGTCGCGGCGATGGTGAAGTCGGGCGCGAAGCGCCGGCCGAAGCCGCCGCCGAGCAGCATGGTGTTGACCTTCACCTTCTTCGGATCGACGCTCGCGACATGCGAGAGGATGCCCTGGTTCGGGCCCTGCGACTGCGTGCCCGCCCAGATCTCGATCGAGTCCTTCTTCACCCATGCCGTGGCGTTCATCGGCTCCATGCACGCGTGCGCGAGATAAGGCGCCTCGTAGACCGCCTCGAGCTTCTTCTCGCCCGAGGCCGAGCCGATGTCGCCTTCGTTGCGCGCAACCTTCCCTTCGCGCTGCGTCGCCTCGGTCAGCATCTTGGTCACGCCGTCGGACGAGAGGCCTGCGTTCGGGCCGCCGTCCCACTGGATGACGAGCGCGTCGCGGCCCTTCTTAGCCGGCCAGTAGCCGTCGGCGAGCACCGCCACGCCCTGCGGAATCTGGACCACCTGGCGCACGCCTTTCACCTTCTTCGCGGCGCTGTCGTCCACCGAGACCGCCTTGCCGCCCGGCACCGGCGGACGCGCCATGACCGCGGTCAGCATGCCCGGCAGGCGCACGTCCATGCCGTACTTGCCGCTGCCGTTGACCTTCTGCGGCGTGTCGAGGCGCTTCAAGGGCTGGCCGATGATCTTGAAGTCGCCGGCGCTCTTGAGCTTCGGCTCCTTGGGCACCGGCTGCTTCGCGGCGCGCGAGGTGAGCTGGCCGTAGCTCAGCTTCTTGCCGTTCGGTCCGATCACTGCGCCGCGCTCGGTGCGGCATTGCGAGGGATCGACGCCCCAGCTCTTGGCGGCCGCGGCGAGCAGCATCTCGCGCGCGGCGGCGCCCGCCTTGCGCATCGGCTCCCAGGCGCCGTTCACCGAGGTCGAGCCGCCCGTGGCCTGAATGCCGAAGATCGGGTTGATGAACGCCTGGTCGACCGGCGCTTGCTCGACGCGCACGCGCGACCAGTCGGCGTCGAGCTCCTCGGCGACGAGCATCGGGATCGCGGTGTGCACGCCCTGGCCCATCTCGGACAGGCCGACCACGACGGTGATGCGGTTGTCGGAGCGGATGCGCAGGTAGGCGTTCGGCTTGAACTCGTCGGCCGCCTCGGCCATGCGTGCCACCGCCGCGGGCAGCGTAAACCCTATGACCAGGCTGGAAGTTTTCAGGAAATTGCGACGCGAGGAACGGAAAGCGGTTTTCATCGTCGGCCTCCTCAGACGCTCAGGCTCGCCGCCGCATCCTTGATCGCGGCGCGGATCTGGTTGTAGGTGCCGCAGCGGCACACGTTGCCGCTCATTGCGGCGTCGATGTCCTGGTCGCTCGGCCTGGGATTGGCCGCGAGCAGCGCCACGGCGCTCATGATCTGCCCGCTCTGGCAGTAGCCGCACTGCGGCACGTCGTTCTTCACCCAGGCGGCCTGCACCGCTTTTCCGACCTTGCTCGCCTGCATGGCTTCGATGGTGGCGACCTTCTTCTTTCCGACCTGCGACACCGGTGTCTGGCAGGAGCGCACCGGCGCGCCGTCGAGGTGCACGGTGCAGGCGCCGCACAGCGCCATCCCGCAGCCGAACTTGGTGCCGGTCATGCCGAGGTTGTCGCGCAAGACCCAGAGCAGCGGCGTATCGGCGTCGACGTCGGCCTTCAGGAGCTTGCCGTTGACGGTGAGGGTGTAAAGCATGGACTCCTCCCTGACTGTGATTGGGGGCAAGACAAAAATGGCAGAGGGCGAAACAATGGCACTTTCCCGACCCCGTGTCGACCCCGCGCGGATGCGAGAATGGATCCGATGAAAGCCCTTCCCGCGCTGCGTTCCGCGGCGCCCTTCTGGTCGGTGCGGTTCCACGAGGAAAAGCGCGAGCTGCTCGCCATGCGCCAGGACACGCTCGAGCCGCCGCGCGTATCGCTCGACCGCGGCGCGATGCTGACCGCGCTGGTCGACGGCGGCGCGGGCTACTGCGCGACGAGCGACCTCTCGAGCGCAGGGCTGCAGAAGGCGCTCGACCGGGCGACCGAGTGGGCGCAGGCGACGAAGGGCAGGGCGATCGTGCGCTTCGACCCGCGGCGCGCTGCCCCGCCGCGCGGCGATTACGAGACCCCGGTGCGGCGCGAATCGCTGTCGCACGGCGCGATACGGGAGCTGCTGGCCGCGGAGTGCCAGGCCGCGAACATCGAGCGCCGCATCGTCGAGCGTACTGCGTCGCTGGAGATGGTCGACGACACACGCGTCTACTTCACGAACACCGGCGGCGAGGTGCGGCAGCACTTTCGCTTTACCGTGCCGCACCTGCGCGTCACCGCGAACGAGGGCATGACCACCCAGTCGCGCAGCCTCGAGCATACGCAGCAGGGCGGCTTCGAGCGCATCGAGACCTCGGCATTCGTCGGCGCCGGCCGCCGGCTCGCGGAGCAGGCGCTGCAGCTGCTCGCGGCGCCCAACTGTCCGTCGGGGAGGCGCGATCTCCTGCTCATGCCCGACCAGATGATGCTGCAGATCCACGAGTCGATCGGCCATCCGCTCGAGCTCGACCGGATCCTCGGCGACGAGCGCAACTATGCCGGCACGAGCTTCGTGCGGCCCGAGATGTTCGGCTCCTACCAGTACGGCTCGCCGCTTCTCAACGTTACCTACGATCCGACGCCGCCGGAGGAGATGGCGAGCTACGCGTTCGACGATGAAGGCGCGCGGGCCGAAAAGACCTGGCTCATCAAGGCCGGCGTCCTGATGAATCCCCTCGGCGGCGAGCGCGTCGCCAACTCGCGCGCGAGCGGCTGGAACCGTCCGCCGATTCACCGCATGGCGAACCTGAACGTCGAGCCGGGCGCCAGCTCGCTCGAGGACATGATCGCCGCCATGGAGCACGGCGTGCTCATGCGCACCAACGTGTCATGGTCGATCGACGATTCGCGCAACAAGTTCCAGTTCGGCTGCGAGTGGGGCGAGCTGATCGAGGGCGGAAAGCGCAGGGGCGTGGTGAAGAATCCGAACTACCGCGGCGTGTCGGCGACGTTCTGGCGCAGCCTGCGCGCCGTCGGCAGCCCGGCCACCTTCGAGGTGCACGGCACGCAATACTGCGGCAAGGGCGAGCCGAACCAGGCGATCCACTGCGGCCATGCGGCGCCGGCGTGCGTGTTCGCCGGCGTGGACGTGTTCGGCGGCGAGAGCTAGACCGGGGAGGAAGTCGTCGTTATGCGCACAGCAGAATTGCGGGTCGCCCTACAGGGCGGGGCACGGCGCCTGCATGGCGCGGGGAAA
>CAYZFN010000106.1:0-17610 GCA_964477695.1 uncultured Enterobacteriaceae bacterium
TCGGTGATGTGCAGCAGGCCATCGATGCCGCCGAGGTCGACGAACGCGCCGTAGTCGGTGATGTTCTTGACGATGCCCTTGACCGTCGCGCCTTCCTGGAGCGAGGCGAGGAGCTGCTCGCGTTCGGCGCCGGCAGTCTCCTCCAGCACTGCGCGACGGGAGACGACCACGTTATTGCGTTTGCGGTCGAGCTTGATGACCTTGAAGTCCATCTCCTTGCCCTCGTAGGGCGTGGTGTCCTTCACCGGGCGCAGATCGACCAGCGAACCCGGCAGAAAGGCGCGGATGCCCTTGGTCATCACGGTGAGGCCGCCTTTCACCTTGCCGGTGATCACGCCCTTCACCTTCTCGCCGGACTCGAGCGCCTTCTCGAGCTCGAGCCAGGCCGCCATGCGCTTCGCCTTGTCGCGCGAAAGGCGCGTTGCGCCGAAGCCGTCCTCGAGCGCCTCGATGGAAACGGATACGAAGTCGCCGGGCTTGACGTCCACCTGGCCGGCGTCGTTACGGAATTCGTCTGCCGGAATCACGCTCTCCGACTTGAGCCCCGCGTTGACCACCACCCAGTTCTCATCGACGCTGACCACCTCGGCGGTGATCACCTCGCCGATGCGCATCTCCTTGCGGTTGAGGCTCTCTTCGAAAAGCGCCGCAAAGGACTCGCCGGCGGGCTGCTGTTGTGGCTTGCTGGTCGCGGGGGAAATACTGGCCATGTAGTTGGAAAAAACCTTTTCAAGCCGCGGGCTTGCGCCCACGGGTCAAGTTGAACAAAAGGGCCGGCCGCTAGGCCCGCCCACCCAAAATCCCTTCCCGGTACCGCTTCAGGATCCGCGCCGCAACTTCATCGATCGAAAGTGCCGAAGAATCGAGCACTTGCGAATCCGGCGCCGGAACCAGTGGCGCGACCGCGCGTTTCATGTCGCGCTCGTCCCGCTCCTGCAGATCACGGGAGAGGGCGCGCAGATTAGCATCGATTCCTTTTTCTTTCAACTGCTTATATCGGCGTTCGGCCCTCACCTGCGCGCTCGCTGTCAAGAAAATCTTGAGCGGCGCATCGGGAAAGACCACGGTGCCCATGTCGCGGCCGTCCGCTACCAGCCCGGGCGGGCGGCGAAAAGCCCTCTGCCGCCGCAGCAGCGCCTGCCGCACCGCTGGCAGGCGGGCCACCTCCGAGGCGCGGATGCCGCAGGGCTCGCTGCGCACCTTGTCCGTCACATCCTCGTCCTCCAGCACGATCTCGCCATCGTGGAAGACGACGTCCATGCGCGCCGCCAGCTCGGCCAGGCGGGCCTCGTCGAGCACGTTCTCGCGCAGCGAAATCAGCGCGAGCACCCGGTAGAGCGCCCCGCTTTCCAGGTAATGGAAGCCCAGATGCCGGGCGACGAGGCTCGCTATGGTTCCCTTGCCGGAAGCCGACGGGCCGTCGATCGCGATGACCGGAACGTCGCTCATCGGGCAATCGAAGCAAACGCGGCGAAGTAGCCGGGGAAGGTCTTCGACACGCATTGCGGGTCCTGGATCCGCACCGGCACCCCGCCCAGCGCGACGAGCGAGAAGCTCATCGCCATGCGATGGTCGTCGTAGGTCGCGATTTCGGCATTGCGCCTTAGCGAGCGGGGCGGGGCGATGCGCAAGAAATCCGGCCCCTCGGCCACCTCCGCGCCCAGCTTGCGCAGCTCGCTCGCCATGGCGGCCAGGCGATCGGTCTCTTTAACCCGCCAGCTCGCGATGTTGCGCAGCGTGCTCGGCGCGTCGGCGAAGAGCGCCAGAACGGACGCGGTCATCGCCGCATCGGGGATGTGGTTGAGATCGGCATCGATCGCCCGCAGCGGCGCCCTGCCGGAGCATTCGATCCAGTCGGGACCGAGGGCGATTGCCGCGCCCATGCGCTCCAGCACCTCGGTAAACCGGACGTCGCCCTGGATGCTCTCGCGCCCGACGCCTTCCACGCGCACCGGCCCGCCGCCGATCGCGCCCGCAGCGAGGAAGTACGACGCGGACGAGGCATCGCCTTCGACGTAGATCGTTCCCGGGCTTGCGTAGCGTCCCGCCGGGACCTGGAAGCTGCGCCATCCGTCCCGCTTCACCTCGATCCCGAAGCGGCGCATAACGTTGAGCGTGATCTCGACATAGGGCCTGGAGATGAGCTCGCCCTCGACCTCGAGGGTTGCGTGCTGCCCCGTGAGCGGCAGCGCCATGAGGAGCGCCGTGAGGAACTGCGACGAGACGTCGCCGCGCACGCGCACCGGCTTGCGAAGATCGATGGCGCCGGGGCGGATCAGGAGCGGCGGAAAACCGTCGTTCCCGGCATAGTCGATGCGCGCGCCGATGGCTCGCAAGGCGTCGACGAGGTCGCTGATCGGCCGCTCGTGCATGCGCGGCACGCCAGAGAGGCGGTATTCCCCTCCCGAAACGGCGAGCGCTGCCGTGAGCGGCCGGAACGCCGTTCCCGCGTTGCCGAGGAAGAGCTGCGCCGCCTTGACCGGGAACGGCCCGCCGCAGCCTTTCACCCGCGAGTCGACGAAGCGAACACCCAGGGTTGCGAGCGCCTCGCGCATCACTCGAGTGTCGTCGGCATCGAGCAGCCCGAGCAGCTCGGTCTCGCCCGCGGCCAGCGCGGCGAGCAGCAGGACACGATTGGAGATGCTCTTCGAGCCCGGCAGGCGGATCCGGCCGCGCGCGGCGTGCGCGGGCGCTAGCTCGAGCGCTTGAGCCACTGATCGCGCGCCTCGCGCGCCTCGGCAAAGAGCCGCTCGAGCGCTGCACCGTCCCCCGCCTCGAGCAGTTTTTCCATGGCGGAGAGTTTCGCCTGGTAGCGGCGCAGCTCGGCGAGCAGCCGCTCGCGGTTCGCGGTGCAGATGTCGCGCCACATCTCCGGATGGCTCGAGGCAATGCGCGTGAAGTCGCGGAATCCCCCCGCCGCGTACGAGAAGAGCTGCTCGGCGTTCGGCCTTGCCGCCACCTCGTGCACGAGCGCATAGGCGAGCAGATGCGGCAGGTGGCTCACGGCAGCCAGCACGCTGTCGTGCTCGTCCGCGGTAAGGCGGGTGATGCGCGCGCCGCAGGCCCGCCAGAGCTCTTCGACCGCGCTCACGGCCTTCGCCGAATTCTCCGGCAGAGGGGTCAGCACGACGCGCCGGTTGCGGAATAGCTCAGCGCTGGCGGCCGCGGCGCCGCTATGCTCGGCGCCGGCCACCGGGTGACCCGGCACGAACTGCGCGACCTTGTCGCCCAGCGCGGCGCGCGCGGCGGCGACGACGTCGCGCTTGGTGCTGCCCGCGTCCGTCACGACGCTCGTGCTCTTCAGCTCGGGTGCGATAGCGCGAAAGAGCTGCGCGAACTGCGCCACCGGCGCCGCGACAAGGATCACGTCGGCATCCCGCGCAGCGCTCGCCGCGTCGGCTGCGATGCTGTCGAGAATGCGTCGTTGCCGCGCGAGATCCAGGTTGGCGCGGCTGCGGCCCGCTCCCACCACATGCTCGACCTTGCCCGCACTTTTGAGCGCCAGCGCGAAGGAGCCGCCGATCAGGCCAACCCCGATGACGGCGAGGCGCATCTATTCCTTGAGGCTGGCCGCCAGCGCGGCGAGGAATTTCTCGTTCTCCTGCGCTGTGCCGATCGTGACGCGCAGGTGCTCGGGCAGCTGGTAGCCGCCGCCGACCGGTCGGACGATCACGCCGCGGCGAAGCAGCCGCCTGTACACCTCCGGCGCCTTGCCGACCCTGATCGTCAGGAAATTGCCGAACGACGGAATGTACTCGAGCCCGAGCGAGCGCGCGCCCTGCTCGAGCTGCTTCATGCCCTGCAGGTTCTCGGCGTAGCTCTTGGCGACGAATTCCATGTCGTCGAGCGCCGCGGCCGCCGCCGCGAGCGCCAGGCTGTTCACGTTGAAGGGCTGGCGAACGCGGTTCATCACGTCGGCGACCGAAGCGTGGGCGAGCGCGTAGCCGACGCGCAGCCCGGCGAGGCCGTAGGCCTTGGAAAAGGTGCGCGTCAGGACGAGATTCGGATGGCGCTTCAGCCAGCGCACGCTGTCGGCGCGCAGATCGGCCGGCAGATACTCGTTGTAGGCCTCGTCCAGCACCACGAGCACGCGCTCGGGCACCCGGCGCAGGAACGCTTCCAGCGCGTCCGGCTTGGCGTACGTGCCGGTCGGGTTGTTCGGATTGGCGAGCCAGACGACGTAGGTCTCGTCGTCGATCGCCTTCGTCATCGCCTCGAGGTCGTGCCCGTAGTCCTTCGCAGGGGCGACGATCGAGCGCGCACCGCGCGCCTGCGTGGCGAGCGGGTAGACGGCGAAGCAGTGCTGCGCCATCACCGCCGCCCGGCCGGGACCCAGGAACGCCGCGGCGACGAGCTCGAGCACGTCGTTCGAGCCGTTGCCGAGCACGATCGAGCCCATGTCGACCTGGTAGCGGCGCGCGAGCGCCTGCTTGAGCTCGTAGCCGTTGCCGTCCGGATAGCGCGCGATGTCGCTCAGCGCGGCTTCGATCGCCGCGCGCGTACGCGGGCCGATGCCGCGCGGATTCTCGTTCGAGGCGAGCTTGACGATCGATCTCTCGGCGAGCCCCATCTCGCGCGCGAGCTCGGAAATCGGCTTGCCCGGCTGGTAGGGGGCGATCGAGCGAACGTAGGAGGGAGACAGCTCGCAGGGATCGATCAGCATTTCAGTTCACGGCCCTCATGGCGCGACGGCGGGATAGGAGCCCAGCACTTTCAGGAACGGGGCCTTGTCTTTGAGCTCGGCGAGCGCTTGCGCCAGCGCGGGATCGCGCTGGTGGCCCTCGACGTCGATGAAGAACACGTATTCCCAGAGGCTGCTGCGCAGGCCTTGGCGCGACGGGCGCGACTCGATGCGCGTCATGCTGACGCCATGGCGGGCAAGCGGCGTGAGCAGCGCGTGCACCGCGCCGGGCTTGTTCTCGGCCGACATGACGAGCGAGGTACGGTCGCGTCCGCTCGGCGCGGCGGCAACATTGCCGAGCACGAGAAAGCGAGTCGTATTGTTCGGCGCATCCTCGATCGCGCGCGCCAGCACCGCCAGGCCGTAGCGTTCGGCGGCCGCCTCTCCGGCGATCGCCGCCGTGCCCGGTTCGCGCGCGGCCTGTTGCGCCGCCTCGGCGTTCGAAGTCATGGAGACCTTCTCGACGCTGGGAAGGTGCTGCGCGAGCCAGCCGGCGCATTGCGCGAGCGACTGGGCATGCGAATAGACGCGGCGGATCGCCTTCAGGTCGACCGGCTTTTCGCCTTTGGCGAGCAGGTTCTGCTGGACGCGCAGCTCGACTTCGCCGCAGATCGCGAGCGGCGTGGTGAGCAGCAGATCGAGCGTGCGGCCGACGACGCCTTCGGTGGAGTTCTCCACCGGAACCACGGTGAACTGGGCGGCCCCGGACTCGCAGCGCCGGAACGCCTCGTCCACGCTGCCGCAGGCGAGCGCCTCGACCGCAGCGCCGAAATGACGGCGCACCGCTTGCTCGCTGAACGTGCCTTCCGGGCCGAGGTAGGTCACTCGCAGAGGCTCCTCGAGCGCGCGGCAGGCCGAGATCACTTCGCGGAACAGCGCGGCGATGCGCGCTCCCGAAAGCGGGCCGGCGCTCTCTTTTGCCACGCGGCGCAGCACCTCGGCTTCGCGCTCGGGCCGATACGCAGGCGCGCTGTTCTTCAGCGCGCCGACCTGCTGCGCGAGCGCGGCACGCTGGTTGAGCAGGCGCACCAGCTCGTCGTCCAGGCGGTCGATTTCCCGCCTGAGCTGTTCGATGTCAGCCATCGGCCTCGCGGCCTCTAGCCTTCTACGGGCAGGTAGCGCACCGCGAGGACGCCTTCGGTATGGGCGAGCTCCTCGGTCACGTCCTTGCCGATCGGGCTGTCGGTATCGACCAGCGTGTACGCCATGTCGCCCCTCGACTTGTTCAGCATATTGTGGATGTTGATCTTGCGCTTGCCCAGCGTGTGCGAGATGCGGCCGAGCATGTCCGGCACGTTGGCGTTGGCGATCGCCAGGCGATAGGGTGCCTCGCGCGTCATCTGCGCCTCGGGAAAGTTCACCGCATTCTGCAGGTTGCCGTGCTCGAGGTACTCGCGCAGCTGGTCGACCACCATGACCGCGGAGTTGTCTTCCGCCTCGGCGGTCGACGCGCCGAGGTGCGGCAGGGCGATCACGCGCTCATGGCCGAGCAGCCCGGGGCTCGGGAAATCGGTCACGTACCACTGCAGCTTGCCGCCCGCCAGGCCTTTCAGCACCGCCTCCTCGGCGACCACGCCGTCGCGCGAGAAGTTGAGCAGCACGGCGCCGTTCCTGAGCAGCTCGATGTTCTTCGCGTTGACCATGTGCCGGGTCTTGTCGACGAGCGGCACGTGCAGCGTGACGAAATGGCTCGCCTTGAGGATCTCGTCGATCGAGTTGGCGCGCCGTACCTGCGAGGGCAGGCTCCACGCCGCTTCCACGGTAATGTGCGGATCGTAGCCGAGGACGTTCATGCCGAGACGGATCGCCGCGTCGGCGACCAGGCTGCCGATCTTGCCGAGGCCGATGACGCCGAGCGTGTGCCCGGGCAGCTCGAACCCGGCGAACGCCTTCTTGCCGCTCTCCACCGTCTTGTCGATCTCCGCGGAGGGCTTCAGCCCGCGCACGAAGTCGAGCGCCGGCGCGAGGTTGCGCGCCGCGAGCAGCATGCCGGCGAGCACGAGCTCCTTCACCGCGTTGGCGTTGGCGCCCGGCGCGTTGAACACCGGGATGCCGCGCTTGGAGAGGCCGGCGACCGGGATGTTGTTGACCCCCGCACCGGCACGGCCCACCGCGCGCAGCGACGGCCCGAACTCGAACTTGTGCAGGTCCTGCGAGCGAACCAGGATCGCCCACGGGTCGCTCGATTCCTTCACCACCGAATAGCGCTCCGCGGGAAAGCGCTTCAAGCCCACCTGCGCGATCTGATTGATCACCAGGATCTCGCACTTTTTTTTAGCCATGCGTCTTTTCGAACTGTTTCATGTAGTCGACCAGTCGCCGGACGCCCTCGATCGGCATGGCGTTGTAGATCGATGCGCGCATGCCGCCCACCGAGCGGTGGCCCTTCAGCTGCACCATGCCCTGCTGCGCCGCCCCCTTGAGGAATGCCTCGTCGAGTTTGGCGTCGGCGAGCGTGAAGGGAATATTCATGCGCGAACGATCCTCGCGGGCCACCGGATTGCGGTAGAACTGCGTCGTATCGAGGTAGTCGTAGAGGAGCTTCGCCTTGGCGA
The DNA here is from genome assembly GCA_964477695.1 of uncultured Enterobacteriaceae bacterium. Taxonomy (GTDB): domain Bacteria; phylum Pseudomonadota; class Gammaproteobacteria; order Burkholderiales; family SG8-39; genus SCGC-AG-212-J23. The sequence goes on from CAYZFN010000106.1 coordinate 7,237, forward strand.
CGTTGCGCTTCTCCATCTCGGCAACCCCGCCCAGCGCCTTCAGCCACTTGAACACCAGCCCGGCGATGTAGATCGAATAGCTCGGCGGCGTATTGAGCATCGAGTCCGCCTGCGCCTGCGCCTTGTAGTCCAAGACGCTCGGCGTGCCCTTGGCCGCCCTGCCGAGCAGGTCTTCGCGCACGATGACGATCGTCAGGCCCGCCGGCCCGACGTTCTTCTGCGCGCCGGCATAGATCAGCCCGAACTGCGGCACGTCGATCGGCCGCGAGAGGAAATGCGACGACATGTCCGCCACCACCGGCACTTCGCCGTGCCAGGGCAAGGTGTGAAACTCGACGCCGCCGATGGTTTCGTTGGTGCAGGCGTGGACGTACGCGGCATCCTTTCGCACATCCCAACGCTTCGGCGCGTAGGTGAAGTTGCGGTCCTCGGCGGACGCGGCGATGTGCACGTCGCAAAGCGCTTTCGCTTCCTTGATCGCCTTCTTCGACCACTCGCCGGTGTTGACGTAGTCGGCCTTTGCCTTGCCGGCCAGCAGGTTCATCGGCACCTGGGCGAACTGCAGGGTCGCGCCACCCTGCAGGAAGAGCACCTTGTAGCTCGCCGGCACGGAGAGGATCTCGCGCAGGTCCTGCTCCGCGTCCGCGGCGATGCCGATGAACTCCTTGCCGCGGTGGCTCATCTCCATCACCGACATGCCGCTGCCATGCCAGTCGAGCATCTCGTCGCCGGCGCGGGACAGCACTTCGGCGGGCAGCATGGCGGGGCCCGCGCTGAAATTGAAGATCCTGGACAAGGTAGGACTAGACCCTGAAGTTCAATGCACGGTGGGCGTGGGCGGCGAATCGAGATCCGGGCCCGCGTCGGCGCCGCCGTTTTCGCCATGGCCGGCGTCGCCGTTGCCGTTGCCGCCGTTCCCGCCGTTGCCTTCGAGCTCGCGCTCCTCGATGCGCTCCAGGCCGGCGAGCTTCTCGCCCTCGGTGAGCGAGATGAGCGTCACGCCCTGCGTCGAGCGGCCCTGCTCGCGGATCTGCGCCACCGATGTGCGGATCAGCACACCGCCGGTCGAGATCAGCATCACCTCGTCGTTGTCGTCAACCAGCACGGCGCCGACCAGCGCGCCGTTGCGCTCGGAGCCCTGGATGGCGATCACCCCCTGCCCGCCGCGGCCGTGGCGCGGGTACTCGCTGATCGGCGTGCGCTTGCCGAAGCCATTTTGCGTCGCCGTGAGCACGCCCTTGGATTGGTCCTTCGCCGCGAGCATGCACACGACCCGCTGGCCCTCGGCGAGGCGCATGCCGCGCACGCCGGTCGCCTGGCGGCCCATCGGGCGCACGTCGGCCTCCTCGAAGCGGATCGCCTTGCCGTCGGAGGAGAAGAGCATTACGTCGTAGCTGCCGTCGGTCAGCACGCAGCCGACCAGGTAATCGCCCTCCTCCAGGCCCACGGCGATGATGCCCGAGGGGCGCGGGCGCGAGAACTCGTCGAGCGGCGTCTTCTTCACCGTGCCCTGGGCCGTGGCCATGAACACATAATGGTTCTCGTCGAACTCCTTCACCGCCACCACCGCGGTGATCTTCTCGCCCGCCTCGAGCGGGAACATGTTGACGATCGGCTTGCCGCGGCTCGAGCGGCTGCCCACCGGCACCTCGTACACCTTGAGCCAGTACAGGCGCCCGCGGTTGGAGAAGCAGAGCAGCACGTCGTGCGAGTGCGCGACGAACAGCCGCTCGATGAAGTCGTCTTCCTTCATGGTGGTCGCCATGCGGCCGCGCCCGCCGCGGCGCTGCGCCTTGTACTCGGTGAGCGGCTGCGACTTGACGTAGCCGCCGTGCGAGAAGGTCACCACCATGTCCTGCGGCGCGATCAGGTCCTCGATCGAGATGTCCTCCGCCATCGTGACGATCTCGCTCTTGCGCGGATCGGCGAAGGTACCCTTCAGCGCGGCCAGCTCGTCGCCGATGATCTTGGTGATGCGCGCCGGCTTGGCCAGGATGTCGATCAGGTCGGCGATGGTGGCGATCACTTCGCGGTACTCGTCGCGAATCTTGTCCTGCTCCATGCCCGTGAGGCGGCGCAGCTGCAGGTCGATGATCGCCTGCGCCTGCTCGTCGGATAAATGGTAGCCGTCCTCGCGCAGCCCGAAAGCTTCGTTCAGCCCTTCCGGACGGAACTGCTTGGCCGGCTTGTCGCCGATCATGGTGCGCACCAGTTGCGAGGGCCAGGGACGCTGCATCAGGCCGCGCTTCGCCTCGGCAGGCGAAGGCGCCTTCTTGACGAGATCGATCACCTCGTCGACGTTGGAGAGCGCCACCGCGAGGCCCTCCAGCACGTGGCCGCGCCCGCGCGCCTGGCGCAGCTCGTACACCGTGCGCCGCGTGACCACTTCGCGGCGATGCGCGATGAACGCCTCGATCAGGTCCTTCAGGTTGAGCAGCTTCGGCTGGCCGTCGACCAGCGCCACCATGTTCATATGGAAGGCGTCCTGGAGCTGCGTCTGCTTATACAGGTTGTTCAGCACGACCTCGGGGATCTCGCCGCGCTTGAGCTCGATCACCACGCGCATGCCCGACTTGTCGGACTCGTCGCGGATGTCGGACACGCCCTCCAGGCGCTTGCTCGTCACGAGCTCGGCGATCTTCTCGAGCAGCGCCTTCTTGTTCACCTGGTAGGGCAGCTCGTCGACGATGATCGCCTGCCGCTCGCCCTTGCCGATCTCCTCGAAGTGCGTGCGCGCGCGGATCACGACGCGGCCGCGCCCGGTGCGGTAGCCCTCGTGCACGCCGGCGATGCCGTAGATGATGGCCGCGGTGGGAAAGTCCGGCGCCGGCATCTTCTTGATCAGGTCCTCGACCGCGCAGTGCGCATTGGCGAGCAGGTGCAGGCAGGCGTCGACCACCTCGCCCAGGTTGTGCGGCGGGATGTTGGTGGCCATGCCGACTGCGATGCCCGACGAGCCGTTGACCAGCAGGTTCGGCGCGCGCGTCGGCAGCACCACCGGCTCGAGCTCCTTGCCGTCGTAGTTGGGAGTGAAGTCGACCGTCTCCTTCTCGATGTCGGCGAGCAGCTCGGAGGAGATGCGCTCGAGCCGGCATTCGGTGTAGCGATAGGCCGCCGCCGCATCGCCGTCGACCGAGCCGAAATTGCCCTGCCCGTCGATCAGCGTGTAGCGCATCGAGAAGTCCTGCGCCATGCGCACCAACGCCTCGTAGGTCGCCGAGTCGCCGTGCGGATGGTATTTGCCGAGCACGTCGCCGACGATGCGCGCGCACTTCACGTACGGCCGGTTCCACACGTTGTTCGCTTCGTGCATCGCGTACAGCACGCGCCGGTGGACGGGCTTCAGGCCATCTCGTACGTCGGGCAGCGCCCGCCCGACGATCACGCTCATCGCGTAATCGAGGTACGAGCGGCGCATCTCCTCTTCGAGGGAGATCGGCAGCGTTTCTTTGGCGAAAGATTCCATGGAAAACCAGCGCGGGAGAGAGCCGAATTTTATCATCCAAGCGCCGGTTTTCCCTCGAAAAAAGGGTTGTTCGGACGCGCCGCGTGCGCTTAGAATGCGCAGCGTTCCGGACGACAAGAAATCGAGGGGGGAAGATGAACGCTCGCACGCTCGTTCTCGGCACGTCGCTCGCGCTCGCCATCGCCGGCTGCGCCACCCAGGAGACGGCCAAGCCCGCAGCCGAACCCGCGCCGGCACCAGCCCCGGCGCCCGCGCCGACGCCCGTGGAAGCGCCCAAGCCAGTCGCCAAGCCCGAGCCGAAGCCGGAGCCGAAGAAGCCGACGGTGGTGAATCTGTCGTCGACCGGGCTGTTCGAGTTCAACAAGGCGACCCTCACCCCGCAGGCACGCGAGGTGCTCGACCGCGAGGTGGTGGGCAAGATCGGCGATCTCGGCGAAGTGCGCTACATCAACGTCAACGGCCATGCCGACCGCCTCGGCTCGGCGCAATACAACCAGAAGCTCTCCGAGAAGCGCGCCGAGGCAGTGCGCGAGTACCTCGTCTCGAAGGGCGTCGCGGCTTCGAAAGTCGAGACCTTCGGCTTCGGCAAGACCACGCCGGTCAAGTCCTGCCCCGACCAGAAGAAGCGCCAGGCTCTGATCGAGTGCCTGCAGCCGAATCGCCGCGTGGTCGTCGAAATCCAGGGCACGCCGAGATAACGCGCAACCTGCTCATCCGACCGCGCTGGCTCGTGCCTGTCGAGCCGGCCGGCGCGGTGCTTGCCGAGCACGCCGTCGCGGTGCGGGACGGCGTCATCGAAGCGGTGCTTCCCGCGAGCGACGCGCGCGGCCGGTTTGCCGGCTACGAGAACGTTTCGCTCGACCGGCACGTGCTGGTGCCGGGCCTCGTCAATGCGCACACGCATGCGGCGATGTCGCTCCTTCGCGGGCTCGCCGACGACCTGCCGCTTATGCGCTGGCTCGAGGAGCACGTGTGGCCCGCCGAAGCGCGCCACGTCTCACCGCAGTTCGTCGCCGACGGCACGCGCCTCGCGTGCGCCGAGATGCTGCGCGGCGGGATCACCTGCTTCAACGACATGTATTTCTTCCCCGAGGCATCGCTCGAAAGCGCGCTCGCCACGGGCATGCGCTCCGCGCACGGCGTGATCGTCGTCGAGTTCGCCTCCGCCTACGCCGCCGACCCCGCCGACTACCTGAGGAAGGGGCTGCAGCTGCGCGACCGCATGCGCGAGGAGCCGCGTGTGTCGTTCTGCCTCGCGCCGCACGCGCCTTACACAGTGTCGGACGAAACGCTGAAGAAGGTCGCGACGCTCGCCGCCGAGCTCGACCTGCCGGTGCACATGCACCTGCACGAGACCGAGCACGAGATCGAGCGCTCGGCCGCCGAGCACGGCGTGCGGCCGCTCGAGCGGTTGCGCCGCCTCGGCCTCGTTTCGCCGGCGCTCATCGCCGTGCATGCCGTGCACCTGCTGCCGTCGGAGATCGAGCTGCTCGCGCGGCACGGCTGCTCGGTCGTCCATTGCCCCTCTTCGAACCTGAAGCTGGCGAGCGGCTTTGCGCCCGTCGCGGCACTGCTGGCCGCCGGCGTGAACGTCGCGCTGGGCACCGATGGTGCGGCGAGCAACAATCGGCTCGATATGTTCCAGGAGATGCGCACCGCAGCGTTGCTCGCCAAGGCCGTGGCGCGCGATGCCGAAGCGCTGCCCGCCCATGCGGCGCTGCGCGCAGCGACGCTCGGCGGAGCGCAGGCGCTCGGGCTCGCAAGCCGCATCGGCTCGATCGAGGCGGGGAAGGCCGCCGACCTGGTCGCGCTCGACTTAAGCGCAACCGAAATTGCGCCCTGCTACGACCCGCTGTCGCATCTCGTGTATGCCGCCGGGCGCGAGCACGTCACGCATGTGTGGATCGACGGCGGGGCGAAGCTCGCGGACGGCGCGCTTGTCGGCGACGCCTTTGCTCGCTTGGACGCTCGCATACACTTGTGGCAGAATGCCCTCGCCGGTCTCGCAGGGCGTTGATAGCGCGTTGGTTTTCAAGAAAGTCAGCGAAGAACGAGGGAGCGAACAATGATGAAGACGTTAAGCCTGCTTGCTGCAGCGGCATTCCTTGCCGCGAGCTGCGCCACCCAAGAAACGCCGAAGCCCGCGCCGGCGCCCGAGCCGAAGCCGGCGGCCGCCCCCGCGCCCGAACCGCAACCCACGCCCGCGCCGAAACCTGAGCCGAAGCCGGCACCCAAGCCGGTCGCCGAAAAAGTGACTTTCGCGACCGACGTGCTCTTCGACTTCGACAGGGCGGACGTCAAGAGCGAAGGCGCCGCCAAGCTCGACGACCTCGCCGGCAAGATCCGGGACATTAATCTTGAGGTCGTAATCGCGATCGGCCACACAGACCGCATCGGCTCCGCAGCCTATAACCAGCGCCTCTCGGTGCGTCGCGCCGAGGCGATCAAGGCCTACCTCGTGTCGAAGGGCATCGAAGCGAACCGCGTCTACACCGAGGGCAAGGGCAAGAGCTCGCCGGTAACCGGCGACAAATGCAAGAGCATGGGCCGGGAGCATCGCAGCAACCAGAAGCTTGTCGCCTGCCTTGCGCCCGACCGCCGTGCCGAGATCGAGGTGATCGGCACGAAGCGTTAGCGCGCGCTTTCCGCAATAGCCCGTCCGGGCTGCACAAACCCCGCTGCGGCGGGGTTTTTGTTTTTGGGAACACAGATTGCTGGTCCATCCGGCGGATGCTGGGCGTGATCCGTCCGGCGCGTGAGTTTTTTGCAACGTTTTCCACTACAAGGAGACGAGGATGGACAAGCGAATCTTGGCAGTGCTCATCGCGACACTGGCGGGCGCCGGCGCGGCGAGCGCGCAGCCGGCATACCTGACCAGCGGCGCCACCGGTGCCGCAGTCAGCAACGGCTTCGGCGGCTGCTGGCAGACCGGCGCGGCCGGCAGCAAGGCGGCGCTACCCTGCCCGGCGCCGAGGCTCGAGCGCACGGCCGCTACGGGCGCAAGCCCCGCCCGGCAGCAGCTGGCTCAGGCAGACAGCGCGGGTCGCTATCGCGCGCCCGCCGCCGGCGCCGGGGCCTCGCGCGCCACGACGAGCGTCGCAGCCGCGAACGACGGCTATGTGATCTCCAATGGCGCCACTGCTCCGCTCGTCAACGCGGAAGGGCAGTGCGTGCACAGCGGCTCATGGACGCCGTCCAAGGCCGCCGAGCCCTGCGACGTAGTGCCGCGCGCTTCGGCGCCCGCGCCGGTCGTCGCTGCGGCCCCCGAGCCGCAGCCCGCACCCGCTCCGCTCGCGCAGGCGGCGCCCCCTGCACCCGTCATCGAGAAGGTCACCCTCTCGACCGACGTGCTCTTCCCCTTTAACAAGGCCGAGCTCCTGCCCGGCGGCCGGGACAAGCTCAATCAGCTCGCCAAGGACGCGCAAGGCGCCGAGGTCGACAAAGTCGTGCTCGCCGGCTACGCCGACCGGATCGGCGGCGAGGAATACAACCGCGATCTGTCGGAGCGGCGTGCCCAGGCGGTGGCGGACTATCTCACCTCGCAGGGCGTCGACCAGAGCCACATCCAGGTCGAAGGCCACGGCAAAGACAACCCCGTGACTGGCGACCAGTGCAAGAACATGGGGCCGGCCAAGGCGAGCAACCAGAAGCTCGTCGCCTGCCTGCAGCCTGACAGGCGCGTCGAAGCCGAGCTCCTCGGCAGCCGCGAAGTTGCGTCGGGCAGTTCCGCGCCGAGCGGCGCGACTTCGAGCGGCACGAGCGGCTCCTCGACCGGTGCGGGCGCAAGCTCGAGCGGTTCGAGCACCCGGTAAGTCGCTCCAGCGAGCCGAAGAAGCCCCGCTGTGGCGGGGCTTTTTTTTGCGAGAATCGCCGGGATGAACGCCGATCCGGCGGAGCTGCAGAAGTTCAGCGAACTCGCGCATCGCTGGTGGGACCCGCACGGCGAATTCCGGCCGCTGCACGACATCAACCCGCTGCGCCTGGACTGGATCGACGAGCGTGCGGGCCTTGTCGGCAAGAACGTGCTCGACGTCGGCTGCGGCGGCGGCATCCTCGCCGAAGCGATGGCAACCCGCGGCGCGCGCGTGACCGGCATCGACCTCTCGGAGAAATCTCTGCGCGTCGCCGAGCTGCATCGCCTGCAGAGCGGTGCGGCCGTGGCCTACGAGCACGCGATGGCGGAAGACTTCGCGTCGCAACACGCAGGTGAATTCGACGTCGTGACCTGCATGGAGCTCCTCGAGCACGTTCCCGAGCCGGCAAGCGTCGTCGCCGCGTGCGCGCGCCTCGTGCGCCCGGGCGGACAAGTGTTCTTTTCGACGATCAACCGCAATGCGAAGGCTTACCTGTTCGCCGTGATCGGCGCGGAATACATCCTCCGCCTGCTGCCGAGGGGCACGCACGACTACCTGCGCTTCATCAAGCCCTCCGAGCTCTCGCGCTTCGCGCGGGAAGCAGGCTTGCGTCCGGAAGAGCTGATCGGCATGACGTACAACCCGATCGCGCAGCGCTACCGCCTTGGCGCCGATGCGGATGTCAACTACCTCTTGCGCTGCGTCGCTTGAACCGTAGTTCTCCCGTGCGGGCGGTGCTTTTCGACTTCGACGGCACGTTCGCCGATACCGCTCCGGACCTCGCCGCCGCCGTGAACCGCATGCGTACCGACCGCGGCCTCGCGCCGCTCGACGCCCGTACGGTGCGCCCGTACGCGTCGATGGGCGCGCGCGGCTTGCTGCGCATTGGCTTCGGCATCACGCCCGAGCATCCCGACTACGCGCTGCTCCGCGACGAGTTCCTCGCGCTCTATGCGCAAGCGCTTTGCGTCGAGACGCGCCTCTTCCCGGGCATGGCGGAGCTTCTCGCCGAGTTGGAGCGCAGACGCATCGCCTGGGGCATCGTCACCAACAAGGCGACGCGCCTAACCGAAGGCATCGTGCCGCAGCTCGGCGTGCAGCCGGCCTGCGTGGTATGCGGTGATTCGACACCGCACCTCAAGCCACACCCCGCGCCCCTGCTCTTCGCAGCGGAGCGGCTGCAGCTCGACCCCGGCGAATGCCTGTATGTCGGCGACGACCTGCGCGATGTGCAGGCGGCGCGCGCCGCAGGCATGCGCTCCGCGGCCGTCGAGTACGGCTATCACGGCACCGATACCGACGGTCCGCGCGCGTGGAACGCCGACCTCGTCATCTCTCATCCGCAAGAGCTGCTGGAGCACCTATGAAAGCCGTTGCGCACACGACCCCGGACATCGAGTCGCTCATCGACATCGAGCTTCCCAAGCCCTCGCCCCAGGGCCAAGACCTGCTGGTCAAAGTCGAGGCGGTGTCCGTCAATCCCGTGGACACCAAGCAGAGAAAGACCGGCAGCAAGGCGCCGCGCGTGCTCGGCTGGGACGCGGCGGGCACCGTGTCGGCGCTCGGCCCCGACGTCACACTCTTCAAGAAGGGTGACGCGGTCTACTACGCCGGCGACGTCACGCGCGCAGGATGCGACAGCGAGTTCCATCTCGTGGACGAGCGCATCGTGGGCCGCAAGCCGCGCACGCTAGACTTTGCGCAGGCCGCGGCGCTCCCGCTCACCGCCATCACCGCCTGGGAAGCGTTCTTCGACCGCCTGCGGGTGAGGCGCGGCGCTTCGCTGCTCATCATCGGCGGCGCGGGCGGGGTGGGCTCGATCGGCATCCAGATTGCCAAGCTCGCCGAGCTGAACGTGATCGCCACCGCGTCGCGTCCGGAATCCGTCGCCTGGTGCAAGCAGCTCGGCGCCGACCATGTGGTCGACCACCGCACGCCGCTGCGGCCGCAGCTCGAGGCGCTCGGCCTGAAGCAGGTCGACTACATCGCCAACTTCAACGAGGTCGACGAGCACTGGGCCGCGATCGGCGATCTCATCGCCCCGCAAGGCGCGATCGTGCTGATCGTCGGAAACAAGAATCCGCTCAACGTCGACGCCGTGCGCGCCAAGAGCGCGTCGGTCTGCTTCGAGCTGATGTTTACCCGGCCGCGCTTCCATACGTCCGACATGATCGAGCAGCACCGGCTGCTCAACCAGGTCGCGGACTGGATCGACGCGGGGCGCCTGATGGGCACGCTGAAGGAAAAGCTCTCGCCGATCAACGCGGCCAACCTGCGCAAGGCGCACGCCAGGCTCGAGTCGGGGACGATGATCGGCAAGCTGGTGCTCGCGGGCTGGTAGCCGGCCGCTGGTCTTGAAAAACCCGGCGTGGGACAATACCTATTGCTGCACACACGATTCCGGGGGCGACCTGGTTTCGACGTGGGTCACGAAGCAGCGCAGGGCATGCCGAGGACCAGATCACCTCGTAAATCCAGTCTGGAAACACCATAAACGCCAACGACGAGCGTTTCGCTCTCGCGGCCTAACACCCGCGGGACGCTGCACTAAGTTGCTGATGGCTTAGGCCCCGCGCAAGCGGGGTGCAGCGTCATTCACATCAGCCTCTCCTCCGGGCCTGGCCGCTTGGCCCGGGGGATCCGTCGAAGCGGCTAGCCGAGCGTCAGCCTGCCGGTTGGCGGGCGCGAGGCGAAGCTCAAACAACCAGGCTAAGCATGTAGTCCTGACTGTGTAGGGCTTGCGGACGCGGGTTCGATTCCCGCCGCCTCCACCATTCCACTCCTCACAGCCAATTGTTGCAGGCGAGCAGAACGAGGAATAGCACGCCGAAGATCACGGCAATGTAGCGGTCGATGATCGTTACACGAACCCGTTTACTGGGCGCGCGATGCTCGGCAGTAAATGGTCGATAAGACCGGCCCTCCTCGAGGGCGTTCTGCTCCATGGTGAAAGGTTCAATTCCTAGTTTCTTCTCGAGCTTGTGGAGCGTCTCGAATTTCGCGCGATAAAGCTGGGCGAAAGACCACATGTGCAAGAACCAGGCGGCGCTAATC
>CAYZFN010000107.1:0-13667 GCA_964477695.1 uncultured Enterobacteriaceae bacterium
CGGACTTCGAGCTCTTGCCCTTTGCCGAAGCGGCGGAGCGCGGCTGCGTGCCGCTGCGCGAGCCGGGCGGCGCGCTGCTCGTGGCGATCGGCGATCCGTTCGACCGCGACCTGCAGGCGTGGGCCGAGGGCACCTTCAGCGAGCCCTTCGCCACCTGCCTCGTGCATCGCAGCGACCTCGCCGCCTACCTCAGCCGCTACGAGGAGACGCTGCGCGCGATGGACAGCGTGCTGCGCGATGCGGCGCAGTCCGACGAGGCCGGCCAGCCGCTCGAGGACCTGTCGTTCAAGACCATCCACGAGGACACGAGCCCGGTGGTCAAGCTCGTGCACTCGATCCTGTACGACGCGTTCAAGCTCGAGGCGAGCGACATCCATCTCGAGTGCCACGCGAACGGCCTGTCGATCAAGTACCGCGTCGACGGCGTGCTCTCCACCGCCGGCTCGGTCGCCGGCAGCGACGTCGCCGAGCAGGTCATCTCGCGCATCAAGGTGATCTCGGAGCTCGACATCTCCGAGCGGCGCGTGCCGCAGGACGGCCGGTTCAAGACCGGCATCCGCGGCCGCGCGGTCGACTGCCGCGTCTCGGTCATGCCGAGCATCTACGGCGAGGACGCCGTGGTGCGCATTCTCGACAAGCAGGCGCTCACCGACCAGATGAAGGGCCTGCGCCTCGACCACCTTGGCTTCGCCGAGGCGGATGTCGCCCACCTGCGCGCGCTGTCCGGCGAGCCCTACGGCATGGTGCTGGTCACCGGGCCGACCGGCTCGGGGAAGACCACCACGCTCTACGCGGCGATCACCGAAATCAACAACGGCCAGGACAAGATCGTCACCATCGAGGACCCGGTCGAGTACCAGCTGCCCGGGGTGCTGCAGATCCCGGTGAACGAGAAGAAGGGGCTCACCTTCGCGCGCGGCCTGCGCTCGATCCTGCGCCACGACCCCGACAAGATCATGGTGGGCGAGATCCGCGATCCGGAAACGGCGCAGATCGCCGTGCAGTCGGCGCTCACCGGCCACCTGGTGTTCACCACCGTGCACGCGAACAACGTGTTCGACGTGATCGGCCGCTTCGTGCACATGGGCGTCGATCCGTACAGCTTCGTCTCGGCGATGAACGGCGTGCTCGCGCAGCGGCTGATCCGCGTGAACTGCGCGCACTGCGCGGTCGACGCGGCGCCCGAGCCGGCGATGGTGGCCGCCTCGCGCCTCGCGCGCGAGGCAATCCAGGACTTCCGCTTCCGCGCCGGCCGCGGCTGCGGCCATTGCCGCGGCACCGGCTTCAAGGGACGCCGCGCCATCGCCGAGATCCTCACTCTCAACGACGAGATCCGCGAGCTGATCATCGCGCGCGAGCCGATCCGGCGCATCCGCGAGGCGGCGGCGGCGAACGGCACGCGCTTCCTGCGCGAAGCCGCCGTGGACATGGTGAAGCGCGGCGAAACCACTCTCCAGGAGATCAACCGTGTCACTTTCGTGGCGTGAGCGGGTCGAGGTCGGGTTCTATCCGGACCGGCTGGTGCTGGTCCGCGGCAAGGCTACGGAGAGCATCGCGCTCGCACCCGCCGCGCCGCCCGAGCCGCGCTGGCGCGCCGGGCTCGACGCGCTCGCCGGCCTCGAAGCGCTGACCGGCGCCGAGGTGACCGTGGTGCTGTCGAGCTTCTTCGTGCGCTACGCGCTCGTGCCGGCGACCGAGGCCCTCGTGGGCGCCGGCGAGCGCCTCGCCTTCGCGCGTCACTGCCTTGCGCGCGTGTACGGCAGCGTTGCGGAGGGCTGGGTCGTGCGGCTGAGCGGTGAAGTCGCGTGCGGCGTCGAGCTGCGGCTCATCGACGGGCTGCGCAGCGCCCTTGCCGCGCGCGGAAACCGCTTGCGCTCGGTGCAGCCGCGCCTCATGGCGGCGTTCAACCGGCACCGCCGCCAGCTCGGCGAGCAGCCGAGCTGGTTCGTCGACGTCGAGCCCGGCCTCGCGTCGCTCGCGTTGCTCGCGAGCCGCAGGTGGCAGAGCCTGCGCTCGGTCAAGCTGCGCGCCGAGAGCTGGGAGGACGAGCTTCCCGGCCTGCTCGCCCGCGAAGCCTGCTTCGTCGACAGCCCGGCCGACTGCCCGCGGATCGTTCATGCGGCGCCTTGAGCTCGACCTGCTGAAGGACGAGGCAGCCTCGCGCTGGCTCGGCCTCGCGCTGCTCGGGGCGGGCGTCGCGGCGGCGCTCGGGGTTGCCGCCGAATACACGGCGCTCGACGGGAGGATCGCGCGTGCCGAGTCCGGCCTGCGCGAGGCGGCGAGGAGCGCGCGCAAGCCGCCCCTCGCCTCGCTGCAAAAGGGCGATGGGCAAAAGATCGCGCTCGAGTTCCAGCAGGCGCGCGATGTCGTGGTGCGGCTGCAGCAGCCCTGGCAGGAGCTGTTCCGCAGCCTCGAGTCGGCGCGCCGGCCGAACGTCGCGCTGCTCAGCATCGAGTCGGCGCAGGACAAGCGAAACGTCAAGATCAGCGGCGAGGCGAAGGACCTCGAGGCGATGGTGGCGTATCTCGCGGCGCTGCGTCAGCGCCCGGCGCTGGCGGACGTCTATCTGGAAAGCCACGAGCTGCAGCTCAAGGATCCGCAGCGGCCGGTGCGCTTCGTGATGACCGCGAGCTGGGGGGCGCGCAAATGATCCGCGCGCTCATCGCCCGGATCGGCGCGCGCCTCGGCACGGCGGGCAGCGTGGGCCTCGCGCTGATCGTCCTGGCCGGCGGCTTCTTCGCCGGTACGCTGTATCCCGAGAAGCAGCGGCTGGAAACGCTGCAGCGCGAGGTCGCCGAGCTGCGCCAGCGCAGCGCACGCGCCGGGCGCGAGGCGTCCGCGCCGGCGAGCGACGATCTCGCCGCCTTCTACGCGTTCCTTCCGGCTTCCGACGAGCTGCCGCGCATCCTCGAGACGGTGTTCCGCGCCGCGCAGCGCCAGTCGCTCGTTCTCGAGCGCGGCGAATACCGCGTGGCGCGCCGCCCGGGCGCGGGGGCGACGTTCCAGTACCAGCTCACCTTCCCGGTGCGCGGCTCCTATCCGCAGATCCGCAAGTTCGTGAACGGCGCGCTCACGGACGTGCCGGCGCTTTCGCTCGAGAGCGTGCACCTCGAGCGGCAGAAGATCGGCGAATCGGTAGTCGAGGCCAAGATCACCCTCGCCATCCACCTCGGACAGAAATCGTGAACCGCTGGTCCATCCTTGCGCTGCTGCCCGTGGCAGCGCTCATCGGCGCGGCGACTGAGCACGAAGAGCTCGCGCCGGCGCCGGCTGCGGAACCGATCGCGCAGATGAAGACGATCGAAAACCGGGTAGCCGCCGAGCCGCCGGCGCTCGAGCTCTCGGGACTGAAGCGGCCGACGAAGAACGCCGAGCCGCTCGACGCCTTCGAGCCTCGCTCGTGGTACGTGGCGCCGCCGCCGCCTCCGCCGGCACCGCCGCCGGCCCCCGCTGCGCCGCCCGCCCCCACCGCGCCGCCGCTGCCGTTTACCTTCCTCGGCCAGTACCAGGAAGACGGCCGGCAGATCATCCTGCTCATGAAGGGCGAGCGCATGATTCTCGTCAAGGCCGGTGAAGTGATCGACGGCACGTACCGCGTCGAAGGCATCCGCGGCCGCTTCCTCGGCCTGGTCTATCTTCCGCTCGGCATCCGCCAGACGCTCGATGTGGAGTCCCCGGGATGAGCGCGCGCGCCTGCCTTTTCCTGCTCGGCCTCCTGCTCCTCGCCGGCTGCGCGGCGCAGCGCAGCTACCGCGAGGGCATGGACCTGATGCGCGAGGGCCGCTACGAGGAGGGCGTGCGCAAGCTGGAAGCCGCCAACCAGCTCTCGCCCGACAACATCGAATACCGGAAGGACCTGCTGCGCGCACGCGAGCAGGGCGCGAACCTGCTCATCCAGCTCGGCAACAACTCGCGCGTCGCCGAGCAGTACGACGCCGCCGAGCAGGCATACGAGCGGGCGCGCCGCGTCGATCCCGGCAACGGGCGCGCGGAAGTGGGCCTGCAGGGCGTGCGCATGGACCGCCGCCACGCGGCAATCCTCGAGGAGGCGCGCGCCGCGTTCGACGCCGGCGACTGGGACGGCGCTACGCAGCAACTGCGCCGCATCCTGATCGAGAACCCGAACCACCGCGCGGCGGCAGACCTGCAGCGCCAGGTGAACGAGCGGCTCGCGCGCGACCTGACCGCCACGCCGTCCCTGCGCGCCAGCCTGAAGAAGCCGGTAACGCTGCAATTCCGCGACGCCAACCTGCGCACCGTGTTCGAGGCGCTCTCGCGCACGAGCGGGATCAACGTGCTGCTCGACCGCGACGTGCGTGCCGACGTGAAGACCTCGATCTTCGTCAAGGACACCTCGGTCGAGGACACTATCGACCTGCTGCTCATGCAGAACCAGCTCGCCAAGAAGATCCTCTCCGACAACACGATCTTCATCTATCCGAACCTGCCGGCGAAGACGCGCGACTACCAGGACCTCAAGGTGCGCACGTTCCGCCTGATGTACGCGGACGCGAAGCTCATGCAGACGGTGCTGCGCACGGTGCTCAAGACGCAGGACCTGGTGATCAACGAGAAGAGCAACTCGCTGGTGATGCGCGATACGCCGGACGCCATCCGGCTCGCCGAGAAGATCATCGCCGACCAGGACGTGCCCGATCCGGAGGTGCTGATCGAGGTCGCAGTCCTCGAGGTGAGCCACTCGATGCTATCGGAGCTCGGCATCCAATGGCCCGACCAGGTGGCGCTCACGCCGCAAGTCACCGACGAGGCGGGCAACGTGATCACCGGCAACGTCACGCTGCGCCAGCTGAAGAACGCGAAGGACATCATCGTCTCGCCGGTGCCTTCGGTCACGATCAACGCACACCTCGATCGCGGCGACGTCAACCTGCTTGCCGCTCCGCGCATCCGCGCGCGTAACCACGAGAAGGCGAAGATCCACATCGGCGACCGCGTGCCGGTGATGACCAACTCGGTCACGCCGGTGGCGACCGGCGCGCCGGTCGTGACCGGCACCGTCCAATACCTCGACGTCGGCCTGAAGCTCGATGTGCAGCCCGACATCCACTCCGATGGCGAAGTCGGCATCAACATCAACATGGAGGTGAGCAACATCGTGCAGCAGGTGACCAACGCGGTCTCGGGGTCGATCGCCTACCAGATCGGCACGCGCACCGCCGCCACCACGCTGCGCCTGAAGGACGGCGAAACCCAGGTGCTGGCCGGCCTGATCGACGACGAGGATCGCAAGAGCGCGAACCTGGTGCCGGGCCTCGGAGAGCTGCCGGTGCTCGGGCGGTTGTTCTCCTCGCACCACACCGAGGGCAAAAAGACCGAAATCGTCCTTTCGATCACGCCGCGCATCGTCGGCCGCACGCACCTGCAGGACGCGAACCTGATGGAATTCTGGAGCGGCACCGCGACCAGCCTGCGCAGCTCACCGCTCGTCCTGCGCCAGACGGGCACGGTGACGCTGTCTAACGGCGGAACTGCGGGGGCACAACCCCCACGCCCGGCGGGCGCGCCGGGCCAGCCGCCGCGCCCCGGGGTAGCGGCCGCGCCGTCGAGCGGCGCCGCCGGCGCGCCGGCACCGATATCGTTCCTCTGGCAGGGGCCCGCTCAGGCCAAGGCGGGAGACAAGTTCACGCTCTCGCTCGGCACCCAGGTGGCCGAGCCGCTCGGCGAGCTCGATCTCGTCATCAGCTTCGACCCGGCGGCTCTCAAGGCGGTCGAGGCGACCGAGGGCAGCTTCGTCAAGATGTACAACTCCGGGGGCAGCTTCAACCGCGACATCAGCCAGGACGGCGGACAGATCACGATCCGCCTGTCCGGCACCCCCGAGAAGGGAGCGAGGGGCGCCGGCAGCCTCGTGTCGATCACTTTCGAGGCGATCGGCACCGCGGAGAGCACCCAGGTATCGCTCGCGCAGGTCATTCCGTCGAGCGTTTCCGGCGAGCCGCTCGCCTTCGTGCCGCCGCCGCCGCACAGCATCAGCCTGGGGGCGAGATGAGCCGCGGCTTTACCCTCATCGAGCTCGTCGTTACGGTCGCGCTGGTCGGCCTGCTTGCGGCGATGGTCGTGCCGACGGTCGAGCTCACGGTAAAGCGCACCAAGGAAGCCGAGCTGCGTGTTGCCCTGCGCGACGTGCGCCGCGCGATCGACGCCTACAAGAAGGCGGTCGAGGAGGGGCGCATCATCGGCAAGCCGGATGAATCGGGCTATCCGCCGACGCTCGCCGCGCTGGTGGACGGCGTGAACGACGAGCGCAGCCCGGAGCCGCGCAAGATCTACTTCCTGCGCCGCCTGCCGCGCGATCCGATGTCGATCGATCCTGCGCTCGCGCCGGAAGAAACGTGGGGACTGCGCAGCTACGCGAGCGAGCCGGACGCGCCCGCCGAAGGTGCCGACGTGTACGACGTCTATTCCAGATCGACCGGCGTCGGCCTGAACGGCATCGCCTACGCAAAATGGTAGCGCGCGGCTTCACCCTGATCGAGCTCGTGATCGTCATGGCGATCGTCGCGCTGCTCGTCTCGATCGCCGGGCCGCGCTACTTCGCCAGCCTGCAGAAATCGAAGGAGACCGCGCTCCGCCAGACCCTCTCGGTGACGCGCGATGCGCTCGACAAGTTCTACGGCGACACCGGCAAATACCCCGACTCGCTCGAGTCGCTCATCGCCAAGCGCTACCTGCGCACGATGCCGGTGGACCCGATCACCGAAAGCAACGCCACCTGGACGCTCGTCCCGCCCGACGATCCGGAAAAGGGCGGCGTCTATGACGTGCATAGCGGCGCGGACGGGGCGGGGCGCGACGGCAAGCCCTACCGGGAGTGGTAACGTAATGGTTTATAAGCAGAAGCCCCGCGGCTTCACGTATGTCGGCATACTCCTCGCCATCGCGATCATGGGGTTCTTCGTTGCGGCGGTGAGCGAGGTGTGGCACACGGCGGCGAAGCGGGAAAGGGAGGCGGAGTTGCTCTTTGCGGGCGGCCAGATTCGGCAGGCGCTCACGCGCTATGCGGCGAGCGCGCCGGGCGGCGAGCGCTATCCGCGCCGCCTGGAGGACCTGTTGCGCGACCCGCGCTATCCGGTGCCGCGACGCTACCTGCGGCAGGTCTATCGCGACCCGATGACGCCAAGCGGCGAGTGGGGGCTCGTCACCACGGGCGATTTCATCGTCGGGGTGCACAGCCTCTCGGAAGAAGAGCCGCTCAAGACGGCCGGGTTCGACTTCGCCGACCGGGCGTTCGAGGACAAGAAGAAGTATTCGGAGTGGGTTTTCATGATGGTCGATACGCGCGCGGTGAGAGCGCCGGCAGCGACCAAGACGGCGCCGGCCGCTGCGAGCCGCACGCCGGCCGCCTCGAGCACGACGCCGGCCGCGTCGAGCCCGCTGCCCGGCACGCTCGCGCAACCGCGCAGCGCGCCGAGGCAGCAGCGTCCGCCGAACTCGCGAGCGCGCTAAAGGGAGGATGGAAAAGGGGAGAGCATGAACGAGAAAAGGAAGATCCTGATCGTCGAAGACCACACGCTGCTGCGCGTCGGGTTGCGTGCGCTGCTTTCGCAGGATCCGGAGATCGAGATCGCCGGCGAGTCGGAAGACGGCCGCGAGGCGGTGCGCGCGGTCGGCACCGCCAATCCGGACCTGGTGCTCATGGATCTCACCATGCCGCGCACCAACGGCATCGATGCGATCCGCGAGATCAAGCGGCGCTATCCGGGCGTGCGCGTGCTCGTGCTGACGGTACACAAGGCCGACGAGTACATCCACGAAAGCCTGAAGGCGGGGGCCGACGGCTACGTGCTCAAGGACGCCACGCACGACGAGCTGCGCACGGCGATCCACACCGTGCTGCGCGGCAAGACCTATCTCAGCCCCGACATCTCCGGCAAGGTGATCACCGGCTACCTCGGCGGCGGCAACGGGGCGCGCTTCAGCTCGGCCTGGGATAGCGTCACGCATCGCGAGCGCCAGGTGCTGAAGCTCGTCGCCGAGGGCCATTCGAACAAGCACATCGCCGAATACCTGTGCCTCAGCGTGAAGACGGTCGAGAAGCACCGCGCCAACCTGATGAAGAAGCTCGACCTGCACAGCGCTTCCACGCTCACTGCGTTCGCGATCGACCGCGGCCTCGTGGCGAGCGACGCGGCGTCGCGCAAGCCGCCGCCGCCGAAAGCCTGAGCGCGGGCGTCATGAGCTGGTTCTTCGCCTGGGGAACGCTGCTCACGCTCGCCGCACTCGGCTACGTCGTACGGCCGCTCCTGCGCGAGCCGGCGGCCGGCGCCCCGGCGGCAAAGGCGGCGAACCTGGCGGTGTACCGCGACCAGCGGCGCGAGCTGGAAGCCGACTTGCGCGACGACAAGCTCGACGCCGAGCAGCACGAGGCCGCCTCCCGCGAGCTGGAGAAGCGCTTGCTCGACGATATGAGCGCGGCAAGCGATGCAGCCGCTCGCACGCGCGTCTCGCCGCTGCTCGTTGCGGTGCTCGGCGCCGGAATCCCGCTCTGCGCGCTCGGCATCTATCTCGCCGCGGGCTCGCCGCAGGCCCTGCTCGCCGCGCCGGTCGTTCAGGCGGGCAGCGCGCCCCACGACGTGGGCGAGCCGCAAATCCGCGCCATGGTCGAGCGGCTCGCCGCGCGCCTGCAACGCGACCCCGAGGACGTGCAGGGCTGGACCATGCTCGGCCGCTCCTACCAGGTGCTGGGCCAGTTCGGCGACGCGGCTGCGGCCTTCGCCGAGGCGGTGAAGCGTGCCCCGGGCGACGCCCAGCTGCTCGCCGACTATGCCGACGCGCTCGGCATGAAGCAGGGCAGGAGCCTTGCCGGCGAGCCCGAGAAGGTTATCGCGCGCGCTCTCAAAGCCGATCCGGACAACGTCAAGGCGCTGGCCCTCGCCGGCACTGCGGCCTTCGACCGCAAGGATTACGCACGGGCCGTCCAGTACTGGCAGCGGATCGCCGGCGCGGCGCCGCCGGGATCGGACATCGCCCGCTCCGCCGAAGCGAATGTCGCGGAAGCCCGCGCTCGGATGGGCAGTGCGAGCGCCCCTGGCGCGGCCGCCGCCATCCGCGGCATCGTGCACCTTAGCCCGGCGCTCGCGCGCAAGGCGGCACCTACCGACACCGTGTTCATCTACGCTCGCTCGGCGGAAGGGCCGCGCATGCCGCTCGCGATCCTGCGCAAGCAGGTGCGCGACCTGCCGCTCAGCTTTGCGCTCGACGATTCCATGGGCATGAGTCCGGCGCTCAAGCTCTCTTCGGTCCCGAGGGTAGTGGTGGCCGCCCGGGTTTCGAAGACCGCCCAGGCGGCCCGCCAACCCGGCGATCTGGAAGGCGAAACCGGTCCGGTGGCCACCGGCGCCCAGGGCGTGCAGGTGCTCATCGACCGCGAAGTACCGTGACCAAGAAGGGCCGGGGCTCGGCAGGATTGCGGCGGCGCAATGTATGCGAGAAAGTGTCAGGGCCGTTTACAGCGGGACTTTTTCACGTTTAGAGTCCTCCTGTCGTGGAATAGCGACGTTCGCTGTCTCATCGGGGAGGGCAGCACCAATGCAGGTCCAAGACAGAGCTGGCGCGCCGCCAGGCGCAGCCGAGCCGGTTGTTCCCAGCGCCGCTGCGCTGGAAAAAATGAAGCGGCAGTGGGAGCTCGCTGCCGACGCGTTGTCGCAGGTCGTTTTGCTTCTCGACAAGAACGCACGAGTGATCCGCGCCAATCGCACGCTCGAGCGCTGGGGGCTCGCTCCGGTCGCGCAAGTGCGCGGGCTTACGCTGCATGAGGCGCTGCATGGTCCGCAGTGCAATGGGCGCTGCGCGATGCAGCCGCTCTGGCATAGGCTCGCCGAGCGCCTGCAGCGCGGCCAGGCAGTCAAGCACGAGGCGTGGGACGCGCAGCTCGGCCGGCATGTCTCGATCGTGATCGAGCCGCAGGCGCGGACGTCGGCCGGCGAGGTCGGCGCGGTCGTCACGATCGAAGACGTGGGCGCGCTGCAGGAGCAGCTCAGCCAAATTACGGCGCAGCACGTTACCGTTCGCGAGGACGAGCGGCGGCGCCTCGCGCGCGACCTGCACGATTCGCTCGGCCAGTCGCTCAACCTGCTGAAGCTGTCGATCCAGGAGACGGCGTGCCGCTTCGAGCGCGACGCCGAGCCCGCCGCGGAGCCGCTGCATCGCCTGGCGCGCGAGGTGCAGCACATCATGGGCGAGGTGCGGCGCATCGCCATGGCGCTGCGCCCTTCGACGCTCGACGATCTCGGCCTGATACCGACGCTCAACTGGTTCTTCCGCGAGTTCGAGCTCGGCTGCCGGCAGCTGAAGATCGAGCGCGCCGTCGAGGTGAGCGATGCAGACGTGCCCGAGCCGCTGAAGATCGCGATCTACCGCATCCTGCAGGAGGCGATCTGCAACACGGTGCGGCATGCCCAGGCGACCAAGGTGTCGGTGCGCCTGCACCGCGACTCGCACGGCCTACACTTCTCCATCGAGGACGATGGCCGCGGCTTCGACGGCGACGCCGGCCGTGGCATCGGCCTGGTGAGCATGCGCGAGCGCACCGAAACGAGCGGCGGACATCTGGTCGTCGCCTCGGTGCCGGGCAAGGGAACCCGCGTCACGGCCTGCTGGCCGGCGAGCGCGCATCGCCGAGCGGCCGAGCCGGGCCTGCGTCGCGCGCCGCTACGCGCGGCGCTCCGCAAGGACGGTGCGCTCGCCGAGAGCGTCGTGCAGCGAGACGCGTAGCCAGGCGGCGCGCAGGCTGACGCCGAGCGCGGCGTCATACTTCACCTCGAAGCTGCCGCCGGACAGCGCGATCTGCTCGCGGATCTTGGCGAAGCCCGGCACGTGATCGCCGGCCTGGCGCAGCCGGGTTGCCAGGTAGCCCGCGTCGCGCGGCATGTAATTCAGCTCCAGAACGATCGCATCGTCGAGCTCCGCCAGGGCCAGCTCGACGCTGCCGCGCGCCGAGTAGCGTGCGAGGTTGCGCAGCGCCGACTCGATCACGCGGTACACGACGATCTTGAGCGGCGGCGGCAGGTCGTCCTCGTCGAGCTCGATGCGCTTCTCGACGCGCATGTCGGGGTAGGCGCGCTCGAAGTTGTCGGACAGCGAGTTGAGCGTCGGCAGCAGCCCGAGCTCGTCGAGGCTCGGGGGCCGCAGCCGCATGGCGAGCTTGCGCACGTCGTCGATCGCGCTTTGCACGGTGGCGATGAGCGGTCTTTCCTCGCCGAGCTCCTCGAGGTGCACCTTGATCGAAACGAGCGTCTGGGCGAGGCCTTCGTGCAGCTCGAGGGCGAGAAAGCGCTTCTCCTCCTCCTCGCTGCTCAGCATGTGCGCCGACAGCATCTCGAGCGCCGCGGTGCGCTCGCGGATCGTCTGCTGCTGGCCGGCGATCACGCCGCTCGCCCGTCGCGCGACGTAGAGCAGCGCGAAGTAGAGCAGGCCGAGAATGAGCCCGACGCCGGCGAGCATCTGCATCGACGCGCGCTCGTTGCGCGCGACCAGCGGATTGCCGTCGCCGTAGATGACGAACACGCCGACGATCGGCTCGGTGGCCGAGCGGCGCACCGGTATGTAGGTCTGGATCAGGTTGTCGTCTTCGCCTGGCCGGTCGAACGGATTGAAGGCGTCGCGATAGGCGAGCGTGCTGACGACCCGGCCGGAAAGCGCGGATTCGAAGCCGCCCTTCTTGTCGGCGGCCTCGCCGATCTGGTGGAACTGGGTCGAGAACACGGCCACGCCGGCTGCGTTGTAGATCTTCAGCCGCACCACCGACGTGTTGGCCATCAGGTCGTTGATAGCCTCGTCGAGCCCGCTCGGCAGGCCCGGCGCGCCGCCGGGCTTCACGCCGGGCTTGACGTCCTTAGTGCTTTGCAGGAAATCGACGAGGTCCTGGCGCACCAGGCCGAGCACGCTTTGCGCGAGGGCGACGTTGC
Organism: uncultured Enterobacteriaceae bacterium; assembly: GCA_964477695.1. Taxonomy (GTDB): domain Bacteria; phylum Pseudomonadota; class Gammaproteobacteria; order Burkholderiales; family SG8-39; genus SCGC-AG-212-J23. The sequence goes on from CAYZFN010000107.1 coordinate 11,928, forward strand.
TCCGCTCGGCGAGATCGACGATGTCGTCGATCGCCACGTTGCGCACGTAGAAGAAGATCAGCGCCGCGGCAAGGAGGATGCCGGCCAGGCTGACCGCGCCGTACAGCCGAAGCATGCTGCGCATATCGGAGTGGTCGAACCTCGCGCGTCGTGCCATTTCAGGAATCCCTTTAGCCGCGATTCTGCACTTTGCCCGCAGACGTACCGCCTGCACAGTACTTACGCCCATCTGACGTTCTTATTCCGGGCAATTTCGACCTGCCGGGCCGGCCGGGCAAACGATTGGGGGGTTCACCCCATTCCGCTGCGCCGCATCGGCGGGTAAGTCGTCGGCATGGCGAAATTTCGCCCGTTTGTGCTCGTTGTCCTGCTTTTCGGGGTTTGCGCGCCCGCCTGCCGGGCCGAGCCGCCGGTCTATGTGTTCGGCGACGAGCGCGGCGTGTTGCACCTGACGAACGTCCCGGACGACGAGCGCTATCGGCCGCTCGCCGGAGAAGCCCCCGCCTTGGCGCCGCGAAGCGCGACAGCGCCGGAAAACCGTCCCCCGCGCAGCCAATACGACGCGATCATCAACGATGCCGCCGCCGCCTACGGGCTGGACCCGGCGCTGGTGCATGCCGTCGTGCGGGTCGAGTCCGATTACAACCCCCGCGCGCGCTCCAGCGCCGGCGCCGCGGGCCTGATGCAGCTGATGGCGGGCACGGCGGCCCGCTACGGAGTCACCGACTTGTTCGATCCGCGCCAGAACGTGCGCGCCGGGGCTCGGCATCTGCGCGAGCTGCTCGACGTCTTCGACAACGACGTCGAGCTCGCGCTGGCCGCCTACAACGCCGGCGCTGCCGCGGTCGAGCGCGCCGGCAGGAGGATCCCGCCCTACCGCGAAACGCTGGAGTACGTGCCCCGGGTGCTGCGCGCGTATGTTCAGAACTCTGCTGGTCGATGACAATTTGCAGTTCCGGGCGGCGTTGCACGACGCCCTGCATGCGCGCTTTCCGTTCTGCGAGGTGTCCGGCGCGGACGGCGTGCAGAGCGGCCTCGACAAGGCGGTGCGCCTGCGCCCGGACCTCATCATCGTCGACCTCATGCTCAGCGACGGCAGCGGGCTCGACCTCGTGCGGCGCCTGCGCGCGATGCGCATCACGGCGTCGATCGTGGTGCTCACCATCCACGAGCTGCCCGAATACCGCGACGAGGTGCTGCGCAGCGGGGCGGACCACTACTTCGCCAAGCTGCCCACCAGCGTGCACGACATCTATCGCTACGTGGATGCGCTGCTCGCGCGCCGCTTGCGCGGGCTCGTCATCTGCAGTGACGCCGCCCTCGGCGAAGCGCTCGGCACGATCCTCGAATCGCGCTGTCCCGACGTGCTGAGCGTGCGCACCGAGGCCCTGGAGGACGGCGTGCTGAACGGACGCGTGCTCAACCCGCAGCTGATCCTGTTCCATTCCGGGGACGACGCAGAGCGCGAGACGCTCCACTGCCAGACCTTGCGCATCGCCTGGCGCGACAACCGCGCCCGCCTCGTGTGCGTGCGCAACGGCGAGCTCGGCGCGCAGCCGGTCGGCGCCGACCACGTGCTGACGCGCGCACGGGACTTCGAGAACCACCTCGTGCGCATCGTCGAGGGTGTGCGCGCCGAGCATTTTCCGAGGCCGGTCGAGAGCTAGCTTCGGCGGGATCGCGTAGTACCCCGGTAGGTCCCTTCTACTGCGTACCCGGTAGATCCGTTGGGCGGCGCGA
>CAYZFN010000108.1:0-7541 GCA_964477695.1 uncultured Enterobacteriaceae bacterium
GCCCCAGCCGCGGATCACCGCGCCGCCCTTGCTGGCGAGCGCCGCGGCGATCGCGCAGATTTCGTCGGCGGTATAGATCGACAGGCTGGTGCGGTCGGCGGTCAGCCGCTCGAGCAGGCCGGCGCGGCCGTCGAGCAGCCGGATGACATGGCTCCTGCGCACGCGCATGCGGTCGGCGAGATGGTCGATGACCTCGTGATAGACGACCGGCACGCCGAGCGCCTCGCCGAGCCCTTGCGCGACGTCCTTGCCGAGCGAGCCCATCTCCCGCGTGATTGCGATGATCGGCATCTTCCCTCCCCGGGAAAAGCCTCAGATCTGCAGCGCTCCGAGTGTACGCCCTTTGCCATAGCCGGGGTCGGCCGGGCGCTTGCCGCCGCGCACCACCTGCACCGCGCAATACTTGAATTCCGGGATCTTGCCGAACGGATCGAGCGCCGGATTGGTGAGCAGGTTGGCCGCGGCTTCGTAGAACGCGAATGGAATGAACACCGCGCCGCGCGGCGTGCCGGCATCGGCCCTGGCGTAGAGCGAGATCTCGCCCCGGCGCGAGCGCACCGTGACCAACTCGCCCGCGCGCGCGCCGAGCGCGTCGAGGTCGAGCGGATGCAGCGAGGCGACGGGCTCCGGCTCGATCGCATCGAGCACGCCCGAGCGGCGCGTCATCGCGCCGGTGTGCCAGTGCTCGAGCTGCCGCCCGGTGATGAGCACCATCGGATACTCGGCGTCGGGCCGCTCGGCGGCCGGGATCAGGTCGGCGGGCACGAGGTTCGCGCGTCCGGTCGCCGTGGGGAAATGGGTCTGGAAAACGACCGGCTGGCCGGGATCGCCTTCGTTCTCGCACGGGTAAGTGACCGAAGAGTCGCGCTCGAGCCGCGCCCAGGTGATGCCGCGGATCGAGTCCATGCCTTTGCGCATCTCGTCGAAGACTTCTTTCGGATGGCGGTACGTCCAGGCGAGGCCGAGCCGCTTTGCCAGCTCGACGATGATCCAAAGGTCTTCGCGCGCCTCGCCGGGCGCGTTCAGCGCCTTGCGGCCGAGCTGCACCATGCGGTCGGTGTTGGTGACCGTGCCGACCTTTTCCGGCCATGCGGTCGCCGGCAGCACCACGTCGGCGAGATACGCGGTCTCGGTGAGGAAGATGTCCTGCACGACGAGGTGCTCGAGCTTCGCCATGGCGGCACGCGCGTGCTCGAGGTCGGGGTCGGACATCGCCGGGTTCTCGCCCATGATGTACATGCCGCGAATCTTGCCGTCGTAGGCCGCGTTCATGATCTCGACCACCGTGAGCCCGGGCTTCTTGTCGAGCGCCGTGCCCCACAGCGTCTCGAAGCGCTGGTTCGCCTCGGCGTCGTCGACCCGCTGGTAGTCCGGGAACACCATCGGAATCAGCCCCGAGTCGGAAGCGCCCTGCACGTTGTTCTGGCCGCGCAGCGGATGCAGCCCGGTACCCGGGCGGCCGATCTGGCCGGTGATCATGGCCAGCGCGATCAGGCAGCGCGCGTTGTCGGTCCCGTGCACGTGCTGGCTGACGCCCATGCCCCACAGGATCATCGAGCCCTTCGCGGTGGCATAGGCGCGCGCGACCTCGCGAATCGTTTCGGCGGGGATGCCGCAGACCGGCGCCATCGCCTCGGGCGAAAAGCCTTGCGCGTTCTCCCTGATCGCCGCGAAGCCGCTTGTGCGGTCGGCGACGAATTTCTCGTCGACCAGCCCCTCCTCGATGATCGTGTGGATCATCGCGTTGAGCAGCGCAACATCGGTGTCGGGTTTGAACTGCAGCATGCGCCAGGCATGGCGCGAGAGCTCGCTGCGCCTCGGATCGGCGTAGACGAGCTTCACGCCGCGCATCACCGCGTTCTTCATCCAGGTCGCCGCGACCGGGTGGTTGGACGTGGGGTTGGCGCCGATCAGGAAAACCAGCTCGGCGTTCAGCACGTCGCTCACCTGGTTCGAAACGGCGCCCGAGTTCACGCCTTCCATCAGCGCCGCGACCGATGACGCGTGGCAAAGGCGCGTGCAGTGGTCGACGTTGTTCGTGCCGAAGCCGGTTCGCACCAGCTTCTGGAAGAGATAGGCCTCCTCGTTGGAGCCCTTCGCCGAGCCGAAGCCGGCCAGCGCATACCGGTCCTGCTCTCTAATGGCTTTCAATCCATTGGCGGCGATATCCAGCGCTTCGTCCCATGTCGCCTCGCGGAATACTTCCGACCAGTTGCCCGGATCGACCTTGAAGTCGGGCGATTTGTTCACGCCCGGCTTGCGGATAAGGGGCTTCGTCAGGCGATGCGGGTGGTGCGCGTAGTCGAAGCCGTAGCGCCCCTTCACGCACAGCCGGTTGTGATTCGAAGGGCCGTCTCGCCCGTTCACGAACTGGATCCTGTTGTCCGCCACATGGTAGGTGAGCAGGCAGCCGACGCCGCAGAACGGGCACACCGAGTCGACCCGCTTCTCGATCTTCTTCAGGCCGACGCCGCGCGCCGGCATCAGCGCGCCGGTCGGGCAGGCCTGCACGCACTCGCCGCACGCGACGCACGTCGACTCGCCCATCGGATCGTCGAAGTCGAACACCGGCAGCGAGCGGTCGCCGCGGTAGGCGTAGCCGATGACGTCGTTCACCTGCACTTCGCGGCAGGCGCGCACGCAACGCGTGCACTGGATGCAGGCGTCGAGATTGACGGCGATCGCCGGGTGCGACACGTCCTGCTTGGGTTGCTCGCGCCTCGGAAATCTCGCTTTCGGAACAGCCAGTTTTTTCGCCCAGGTCCGCACCTCGTTCACGAGCGTGTAGTCCTGCTCGGGCATGTCCGACATCAGGAGCTCGAGCACCATCTTCTGCGAGGCAAGCGCGCGCGGCGAGTTGCTCGTCACCTCCATGCCCGGCGTCGGGAAGCGGCAGCACGACGGCGCGAGCGCCCGCTCGCCCTTGATCTCCACCACGCAGGCGCGGCAGTTGCCGTCGGAGCGCTGGTTGCCGCCGTGGCAGAGGTGCGGAATGGCGATGCCGTGCTTCTTTGCCGTCTCGATGATTTTCTCGTCGGGACGCCCGACCACCGTCTGGCCGTTCAGCTTGAACTCGATCGGCATCATCGCCAGCTGCTGCGTGGTGACTCTTTCCATCACTGCACCTCGTGCGGGAAGTACTTCATGACGCTCAGGGCGGGGTTGGGCGCGGCCTGGCCGAGGCCGCAGATCGAGGCATCCATCATTGCCTGTGAGAGTTCCTGGAGGAGCGGCTGGTTCCAGCGCTCCTCCTTCATGAGCGCCACCGCCTTCGCCGTGCCGACCCGGCACGGCGTGCATTTGCCGCACGACTCGTCGTGGAAGAAGCGCATCAAATTCAGCGCCGCGGCCGCCGCCTTGTCCTTGTCGGACAGCACGACCACCGCCGCCGAGCCGATGAAGCAGCCGTGCGGCTGCAGCGTGTCGAAGTCGAGCGGAATATCGGCCTTCGATGCGGGCAGGATGCCGCCGGAGGCGCCGCCCGGCAGGTAGCCGTAGAGCGTGTGGCCGTCGAGCATGCCGCCGCAGTATTCGTCGAGCAGCTCCTTAAGGGTGATGCCCGCCGGAGCAAGGTGAACGCCGGGTTTTTTCACGCGCCCGGAGACGGAGAACGAGCGCAGGCCCTTGCGGCCGTTGCGCCCATTGGACGAGAACCACTGCGCGCCTTTCTCGACGATCTCGCGCACCCAGTACACGGTCTCCATGTTGTGCTCGAGCGTCGGTCGGCCGAACAGGCCGACCTGCGCGACATAGGGCGGACGCAGCCGCGGCATGCCGCGCTTGCCTTCGATCGACTCGATCATCGCGGACTCTTCGCCGCAGATGTACGCTCCGGCGCCCCTCCTTAAGTGAATGGGCGGCAGGGCGCAGGGCGAATCGGCTTTCAGATTGGCGAGCTCGGTTTCCAGGATTTTTCTGCACGCCGCATATTCGTCCCGCAGGTAGATCCAGATCTCGCCGACGCCGGCACACCACGCAGCGACCAGCATGCCTTCCAGGAAGCGATGCGGGTCGCGCTCGAGGTACCAGCGGTCCTTGAACGTGCCGGGTTCGCCCTCGTCGATGTTCATCGCCATGACGCGCGGCTCGGGCTCCGCGGCGACGATGCGCCATTTGCGTCCGGCCGGGAAGCCGGCGCCGCCCAGGCCGCGCAGCGCGGAGTCTTCCATGATCTTGGTGATTTCCTCTCGACTGCGCTTGCCAGCCAGGCACTCGCGCAGCTGGCGATAGCCGCCGTCCTTGCGGTATTCGGCGTAGCCGATGTAGCGCGGTCTTTCAGCCTTCGTCGCGCCTTTGGCGACGGCGTTGCGCACCGCCTCCACGCTGGCATTGCCGACCGGGTTCTGTCCCACAACCACGCAAGGCGCGACTTCACAGCGCCCGACGCAAGGCGCCGGAATCACTCGGACGTCGGCTCCGAGATCCAGCTTCAGCAGCTCGCGTGCGCCCGCCAGCTCGCAAGCGATCGAGTCGCACACGCGCACGGTCAGCGGCGGCGGAGGGGGCTCGCCTTCTTTCACCACGTCGAAGTGGTGATAGAAGGTCGCTACCTCGTAGACCTCGGCCAACGCGAGCCGCATTTCCTCGGCGAGCGCGGCAAGGTGGGCGGCGGGCAGATAGCCGTAGTGGTCGTTCAGGCGGTGCAGGTGCTCGATCAGCAGGTCGCGGCGGCGCGGCGCGTCGCCGAGGAGCCGCTGCACCTCGTGCAACGCCTTGGCGTCGACCGCCCTGCCCTTGGGAATCGGCCGGGTCTTGGTCTTCATCGGGATGCCTATTATCGGCCCGCGGGTCTGTCCGACTTCTTGACTGCGGTCAATGGCTTTCTAGTGGGGCAGATCCCCGGTCGTCCAGCCGCCGCCCAGCGCCATGATCAGCGCGACGCTCGCGGTGAGGCGACGGCCGAGGATGTCGTAGGCGGTGCGCTCGTTCGAGAGCAGCGTCGCCTGCGCGGCGATCACGTTGAGATAGCTCACCACGCCGGCCTCGTACTGGTTCGTGGTCAGGTCCACGGCATTGCGCGCGCCCTGCACGACCTCGTCCTGAAGCACCGCTTCGTCCTCCAGGATGCGCAGGGCGGCGAGATTGTCCTCGACCTGCTGGAAACCGGTCAGGACGCTCTGCCGGTAAGTCGCGACCTGCGCGTCATAGGCGGCGACGGCCTGCGCCTTCTGCGCGCCGCGCAGGCCGGCATCGAAGAGGGGCTGCGCGAGCGCCGCGCCGAGCGACCAGAAGTGCGTCGGCGCCGCGAAAAGGTCCGCGAGGCTGGTGGTGCGCGAGCCGCTCGCCGCGGAAAGCGTGATCGCCGGGAAGAAAGCGGCCTGCGCCACGCCGAGGTTGGCGTTCGCCGCGGCGATGCGCCGCTCCGCCGCGGCGATATCCGGGCGACGCTCCAGCAGCTCCGCCGGTAGCCCCGCGGGAATGAGCGGCATGTGCGCCGCGAGCATAGCCGGCGCGACGCTGAAATCGGCCGGCGCGAGCCCGAGCTGCAGCGCGATGGCATGCTCGAGCTGCGCCCGCTGCACGCCGACGTCCATGAGCGTCGCCTGGGTGCTTTTCAGCTGGACTTCGGCCTGCACGACGTCGACCCGCGCGGCGACGCCCGCGGCGTAGCGGTTGCGGGTGAGCTGCAGGGTGCGCTGGTAGGCGGCGACCGTTTCCTCGAGCGTGCGCCGCGCGGCGTCGGCGATGCGCAGCAGGAAATAGTTCTGCGCCAGCGTCGCCTGCGCGGACAGGCGCGCCGTCTCGAGCTCGGCCGCGCTCGCCTGCCAGTTCGCCTCGCCGGCCTCCACCGAGCGGCGCACGCCGCCCCAGAAGTCGGGCTCCCAGCTTGCGTTGAGCGAGGCGCTGAAGTTGTTCACCGCGCCGGTCGCGAACGACGGCGCGTTCGGGAGCGAGGGCGACTTGGTGCGCGTGGCCGATGCATTGGCATTCACCGTGGGAAACAGAGCCGCGCGCGCCTGGTTCGCGACCGCACGCGCCTGCCGCAGGTTCGCCTCGGCGACGCGGATGTTCTGGTTCGAGATGTCGATGCGGGCGATGAGCGAATCGAGCTCGGGATCGCCGAACATCGTCCACCACTGGCCGCGCGGCAGCGCATCGCTCGGCTTCGCGCTGCGCCAACCTTCGGGAAGCTCCTTGAATTGCGCCGGCGCCTCCACCTTGGGACGCACATAGTCGGGCCCGGCGGCGCAGCCGGCGAGCAGGAGGGCGAGCGCGAGGCCGGCTTTCCTCATGCCGAGGCCAGATCCTTTTTCTCCCGGCGCAGCGAGCGGCGCGCCCAGAGGCGGAAGCGGTCGAGGTAGAGATAGACGACCGGCGTCGTGTAGAGCGTGAGGAGCTGGCTCAGGAGCAGGCCGCCGACGATCGCGATGCCGAGCGGCTGGCGCAGCTCCGCGCCGTCGCCGCGGCGAAGGACCAGCGGCAGCGCGCCGAGCAGCGCCGCCATCGTCGTCATGAGGATCGGCCGCAGCCTGAGCAGGCAGGCCTGCAGGATCGCCTCCTCGGGCGCCAGGCGCCCGGCGCGCTCGGCGGCAAGCGCGAAGTCGACCATCAGGATGGCGTTCTTCTTCACCAGGCCGATGAGCAGGAACACGCCGATCAGCGCGATGACCGTGAACTCCTGGCGGAAGGCGATCAGGGCGAGCAGCGCGCCGACGCCGGCGGACGGCAGCGTGGACAGGATAGTGAGCGGATGCACCACGCTCTCGTAGAGCATGCCGAGCACGATGTACATCGCCAGGATGGCGGCGAGGATCAGCCACGGCTGGCGCGCGAGCGTGCTCTGGAACGAGCGCGCGGTGCCCTGGAAAGAGCCGACCACCGTCGCCGGCACGCCGATCCGCGCCATGGTCGCTTCGATCGCCGCCCCGGCCTGCGAGAGCGAAACGCCCTCCGGCAGGTTGAAGGAAATGGTCGAGGCAGCGAACTGTCCCTGGTGGTTCACCGAGAGCGGCGTGTTGGTGAACTCGTAGTGCGCGATGGCCGAGAGCGGCACGCGCCCGGTGGCGGAAAAGACGTACACGTCCTTCAGCGCATCGGGCCCCTGCGCGTAGCGCGGGTCGACCTCCATGACCACGCGGTACTGGTTCTGCTCGGTGTAGATGGTCGAGACGACCGACTGGCCGAAGGCGTTGCCGAGCGTGGTGTCGATGAGGTCCGGCGTGACGTTCAGGCGCGCCGCGGTCGCGCGGTCGATGACGAGGCTCGCCTGCAGGCCGCGCGTCTCCTGGTCGCTCGATACGTCGGCCACCTCGGGCACGCCGAGCAGCGCGTTCTGCAGCCGCACGGTCCAGGTGCGCAGCGCATCGAGGTCGTCGCTCTGCAAGGTGTACTGGTAGGTGCCCGTGCCCTGGCGACCGCCGACCCGCACGTCCTGCACCGGGACGAGGAACAGGCTGGCCCCGGGGATGCGCGCCAGCCGCGGCCGCAGGCGCGTCACTACCACGCCCGCCGGATCGCGCTCGCGCAGCGGCTTGAGGGCGATGAACATGAAGCCGGAATTGCGCGCGCCGAAGCCGCCGCCGGTGACCGCGGTGACCGTA
>CAYZFN010000109.1:0-12583 GCA_964477695.1 uncultured Enterobacteriaceae bacterium
CGGCGGGCTGATGATGCTCGCGCTGTTCCTCTATCCGCTGCGCAAGCACGTGCGCTTCATGCGCGACTGGGGCCCGCCGAGAGTCTGGTTCGCGTCGCACATGGCGCTCGGCATCTTCGGCCCGCTCCTCATCCTCGTGCATTCGCGCTTCCACATCGGCTCGGTCAACGCCGGCGTGGCGCTCGTCGCGATGCTGATCGTGATGCTGAGCGGGGTCGGCGGCCGCTTCATCTATCGGCGCATCCACCACGGGCTCTACGGCGAGCGGGCCACGCTCGAGGAAATGCAGGGTTTCCTGCGCTTCAACTCCGCGGAGCTCCACAGCAAGCTGTTCTTCGCCCCCAAGGCCGAAAAGACGCTGCGCGCCTTCGAGACCGAGGTGCTCGCGCCGCGCAGCAGCTTCCTCGGCTCGGCCTGGGCGTTCGTCGTCGTCTGGCTGCGCGCGCGGGTGGCTTACCAGCGCTGCCGTCTCTCGATCGCCTACGCGATTGCCGACATAGCGCGCGAAAGGCATTGGCGCGACAGCGAGCGGCGCCGCTACCGCCGGGCGGTGACCCAGCTCGTGCGCAGCTACATCCAGAACGTGCAGAACGTAGCGCAGTTCTCGATGTACGAGCGCCTGTTCGCCCTGTGGCACGTGCTGCACGTGCCGCTCGTCTACATGCTCGTGGCCGCCGCCATCGCGCACATCGTCGCAGTGCATATGTACTGAAGGCCATCGGTGCCATGCGTGCGCTATTTGCTGACTACGGTGCTCTGCCTGCTGACCCAGGCGAGCGTTGCGCAGTCGCTGGAAGGCGTGCTGATGCCCGGCAAGGTGATCTCGGGCCACGCCAAGCTCGAGGGCGAGTGCTCGCAGTGCCACCTGCGCTTCGACCGCGCGGCGCAGGACCGGCTGTGCCTGGACTGCCACAAGGACGTCGCCGCGGACGTCGGCAGGAAGCAGGGCTATCACGGCCACATCGAGGCGCGGCCGTGCCGGGCGTGTCATACCGAGCACAAGGGACGGGAGGCGAACATCGCGCCGCTGGGGCGCTTCGATCACAAGCTGGCCGACTTCCCGTTGCGCGGCGCGCATGCCTCGCCGAAGCTCGAGTGCAAGAGCTGCCACAACGTGCGGGCGAAGTACCGCGACGCGCCCTCGGACTGCGTGGCCTGTCACAAGAAGGACGACAAGCACAAGGGCTCGCTCGGGCCGAAGTGCGCCGACTGCCACAGCGAGGCGAACTGGAAGCAGACGCGCTTCGATCACTCGAAGACGCGCTTCCCGCTGCTCGGCAAGCACACGGCGGTGGAGTGCAAGGCCTGCCACAAGAGCACGAACTTCAAGGAAGCGCCGATGGCGTGCATCGGCTGCCACAAGAAGGACGACCAGCACAAGGGCCGCTTCGGCGAGAAGTGCGAGACCTGCCACAGCGCCAAGACGTGGAAGGAAACCACGTTCAACCACGACACGCAGACCAAGTACCCGCTGCGCGGCAAGCACAAGCAGATCAAGTGCGAGAGCTGCCACACGGGCGATCTGTACCGCGACAAGCTGCAGAGCAGCTGCGTCGCCTGCCACAAGAAGGACGACAAGCACAAGGGGACGCTCGGCACCTCCTGCGCCGACTGCCACAACGAGGCCAGCTGGAAGCAGACGCGCTTCGACCACTCGAAGACGCGCTTCCCGCTGCTCGGCAAGCACGCCGCGGTGGAGTGCAAGGCCTGCCACAAGAGCAACGTGTTCAAGGAAGCGCCGATGGCGTGCATCGGCTGCCACAAGAAGGACGATCAGCACAAGGGCCGCTTCGGCGAGAAGTGCGAGACCTGCCACAGCGCCAAGACGTGGAAGGAAAGCACCTTCAACCACGACACGCAGACCAAGTACCCGCTGCGCGGCAAGCACCGGCAGACCAAGTGCGAGAGCTGCCATACGGGCGATCTGTACCGCGACAAGCTGCAGAGCAGCTGCGTCGCCTGCCACAAGAAAGACGACACGCACAAGGGGACGCTCGGCGAGAAATGCGACAGCTGCCACGTCGAGCAGAACTGGAAAAAGACCAGCTTCGACCACTCGCGCACCGAGTTTCCGCTGCTCGGCCGGCACGCGATGGTGGAATGCAAGAGCTGCCACAGCAGCGCACGGTACAAGGACGCGAAGCGCGAGTGCGTCGCCTGTCACGCCAAGGACGACGTGCACAAGCGGCGGCTCGGCCCCAAGTGCGAGACCTGCCACAACGCGCGCGACTGGAAGGCCTGGGATTTCAACCACGACCGCAAGACCAGATTCCCGCTCGACGGCGGGCACCGCAAGCTCGACTGCTATGCCTGCCATCGCAGCGCGACCAACACGGCGCCCACGCTCGGCACGAGCTGCGTGAGCTGCCATGCGGCGGACGACGTGCACGACGGCAGCTTCGGCCGGCAATGCGAGCGCTGCCACGTCACCTCGTCCTTCAAGCAAGTGAAGGCCCTTACCAAGTGAAGGCCCTGACCGGGAACCCTCCGGCCGTTAGTACAAGGAGGTCGTCATGAACGACACCCGCACTCGCCTCTCGCGTCCGACCTGGATGGAAGTCGTGCTGTGGCTGAGCGTGGTCCTCTGGGCGCTGCTCTCGGCGCGCGCGTTCGCACAGCCTCCCTCCACGCAGTTCGATCACGTGAAGACTGGCTTCCCGCTCAGCGGCCAGCACCTGCGTACCCGCTGCGAATCGTGCCACGTCTCCGGCCGCTTCAAGGGCACGCCGCGCCAATGCGCGCTGTGCCACGTGGCCGGCACGCGCATCTCGTCGGTCGTCATGCCGCGCAACCATATCCAGACCATGCAGCCGTGCGAGACCTGTCACAACACGGCCAGCTTCGCCGGCGCGCGCTTCAACCACATCGGCGTGGCGCCGGGAAGCTGCTTCACCTGCCATAACGGCATGCAGGCCTCCAGCAAGCCGACCGGCCACATCCAGACCACGGCGCCGTGCGACAGCTGCCACCGCACGACCGCATGGACACCGGCGCGGTTCACCCACGCCGGCGTCGCGCCTGGCACGTGCATGACCTGCCACAACGGCAGCCAGGCGACCGGCAAGCCGGCGAACCACATCATGACCACGCAATCGTGCGATGCCTGCCACCGCACCACGGCGTGGACACCGGCGGGCTTTGATCACGCCAGCGTCGTCCCGGGCACCTGCATGACCTGCCACAACGGCAGCCAGGCGACCGGCAAGCCGGCCAGCCACATCCCGACGACGCAGTCGTGCGACGCCTGCCACCGCACCACTGCGTGGACGCCGGCAACCTTTAGCCATACCGGCGTCACCCCGGGAACCTGCGCGACCTGCCACAACGGTACCCAGGCGACCGGCAAACCGGCCAACCACCTGCCGACCACGCAGTCGTGCGACGTCTGCCACCGTACGACGGCCTGGACCCCGGCGACCTTCGACCACACCGGCGTGGCCGCGGGAACGTGCGCCACCTGCCACAACGGCACGACCGCGACCGGCAAGTCGACGAACCACTTCGTCACCACGCGGCAGTGCGACGCGTGCCACAGGACCACGGCGTGGACGCCGACAACCACGTACAGCCACCTTACCCCGTACTACCAGCCGCACAACTCGAGCGTGACCTGCGCGAGCTGCCACTATACGAACAACGAGGTCATTCCGTGGAAGTACGCGGCCTACAAGCCGGATTGCGCCGGCTGCCATGCAAACCGCTATACGCCCGATCCGCACACCAAGGTGTCGTCGCCGGTGATCAAGTACACGGTGCTCGAGCTGAGGAACTGCGCGGGAGCGTGCCACATCTACACCGACTCGACCTTCACGGTGATCAAGACTACGCGCAGCTCGCATCACCACTCGACTGACGGCGGGTTCAACTGATGGAGGTGTCGAGCAGTCCCGTCCACCGACTATTCGCCGTGCTCGCCCTCGGCCTCGCCGCCGGGGCGGCGCACGGCGAGATCCTCGACGATGTCGACGTACGACCCGAAGGCGCGGACGCGGTGGTGCGCGTTCACTTTGCGGCGCGCGTGCAGTACCTGCGCCATGCGCCCCAGGACGGCGGCAGCAAGCTGGTGCAGATCTATTTCCTGCTCGCCTCGAACCAGGGGCAGGAGACGGCGGTCGAGGAGCGGCGGCGGCTGCGCGGGCAGGGGAGCCTGCCCAATATCGTCGTAACGTATCCCGTACAGCTCCTCGAGACCACCAAGCAGCTGAAGGTCGAATTCAGCAGCGCCGTGCGCTTCCGGGTGCGTCCCGGCAAGGACAACCGGGACATCGAAATCCTGATCGTCGGCGCCGGAAAGGACGCCGTCGCGGTGCGCGGCGAGCGCGTGGAGCCGCAGTACGCCATCCTGCTGCAGACCTTTCCCACCGGCGACATGAGCCGCGCCGCGCAGGTTCCGAGCCAGCTCCAGAACTACAGCGAGTTCACGTCGCAGTCGGTGCGCAATGGCATAACGACGTACGAGCTGAACCTGGGCTATTTCGCGAGCGCCGCGCAGGCCGATCTGGTGCGCCGCCAGCTGCTCGGACGGTTTCCGCAGGCCGAGGTGATCGACCTCGCGCAGCGACGCCAGGAGACGGTGCGCGCCGTCGCGCAAGCGACCGCTCCGCCGCCGCGCGCGCCGGCCGGCGTGCCTGTGCCGGTGCCCTCAGTAGCGGTGCCTACGCTCGCCGCGCCGAATACCGATGTCGACAAGCGCGCCGCCGATCTCATGACGCGCGCAAAAGCCGCCCTGGCGGCGGCCCAGGGAACGGCCGCCACGGATCTCTTCAACGAGCTGCTCATCCTTCCGCCGAACCGCTATTCGCAGGAGGCGCAGGAGCTGGTCGGCGTCGCGCGCGAGCAGGCCGGCGAGTTCGCCAAGGCGAAAGCGGAGTATGAGCTGTACCTGAAGCTGTTCCCGACCGGCGCGGGCGCGACGCGCGTGCGCGAGCGGCTGGCCAAGCTCGAGCAGATGCTCGCGGCCAACCCGGCGGCCGAAAGGACCGGGACGGCGCGCGCGCCTTCGACCAGCTTCTTCGGCGGCTTCTCGCAGTACTACTACGGCGGCCGCTCGAAGATCCAGACCGCCTTCAATACGCCGACGGCCCCGGGCACCGAGACGATCTCTACCGTCGACCTGAACTCGCTCGTGACCAACGTCGACCTGAACGCCCGCTATCGCAGCAGCGAGTCGGACTCGCGCATCGTGTTTCGCGACATGTACACGGCGGATTACCGTCCCGGCGAAGACGGCTTCAACCGCCTGAATGCTGCTTATTACGAGTACCGCGGGCTGCAGAACGGCGTAGCCGCCCGCCTCGGCCGCCAGACCGGCCTGACCGGCGGCGTGCCAGCGCGCTTCGACGGCGCTGTGGGCGGCATCCGCCTCGGGCAGAACTGGCACCTGAACGCGGTCGCCGGCGCCCCGGTCGAGTATCCGCAGCTCGACGCCGACCGGCGCTTCATCGGCACCAACCTCGACTTCGAGAACCTAGGCGAGCACTGGAGCGGCAACCTGTTCGCGATCAACCAGACGGTCGACAACATCCTCGACCGCCGCGCGGTGGGAAGCGAGCTGCGCTACCTCCAGGGAGCCTCGAGCTTCTTCGGTCTGGTCGACTACGACACGAGCTACAAGACGACCAACATTTTCATGCTGCAGGGGACTTATGTGACCAAGGGCGGCACCGTGATCAACGCCCTGTACGACCGGCGCCGCGCGCCGACGCTCACCACGACCAACGCGCTGATCGGCCAGCCGACCACGTCGATCAAGACGCTCCTCGAGACGGTGAGCGAGGACGCGATTCGCCAGCAGGCGGAATCCATCACCTCCACCGCGACGCAAGCGCTGCTCGGCTTCACCACACCGATCAGCGCGAAATGGCAAGCCGGCGTGGACGTCCGGCTCACCAACATCGGCGCCCTGCCCGCGACCACGATCAACAATATCGACATCCCCGCGCAGCCGGCCACGGGAAATATCTGGACGTATGCCCTGCAGGCGATCGGCAGCAAGCTCTATTCGGCGGCCGACATCAACGTGTTCAACATTACGATCCTGCACAGCCCGCTGTTTCGCGGCCAGCAGTTCATGTACAGCAACGTGTCGCTCCTCGGCAGCTGGCGCGTCGAGCCGTCGATCCGCTATTACCACCAGGAAGACACCATGGAGGTCGACCTCAAGCGCATTACGCCCGGCCTGCGGCTCAGCTACCAGATACGGCGCGCGCTGGCGATCGAATCGGAGTACACGTTCGAGCGCTCGCACACCACGAGCCCGACGACCGACGAGAGGGCGGACCGCCACTTCTGGTATTTCGGCTACCGCGTCGACTTCTAGCCGGCGGCGCTAGTCGAGCGATATGCGCAGCGCAGCGGCGATCGCCCAGGGCGCGAACGCCGCGGCGACCACGAGCAGCGCGCCGAGCAGCAGCAGCTGCCCCTGCGCCGACAGGCCGGCGTCGGCCATGGACACGGCGCCGGCGCCGAGGATCAGCACCGGCACGTAGAGCGGCAGCACGAGCAGCGAGATCAGCACCCCGCCGCCGCGCAGACCCAGAGTCAGCCCCGCGCCTATCGCGCCGATCAGGCTCAGCACCGGCGTGCCGAGCAGCAGCGAAAGGACCAGCACGCCGTAAAGCGGCGCCGCCAGGTCGTACTGCAACGCGATGAGCGGCGCGATCAGCACCAGCGGCAGGCCCGCGACCAGCCAGTGCGCAAGGCTCTTCGCGGCGACGATCACGCCGAGCGGCGCCGCGCCGAGCAGCATCTGCTCGAGCGTGCCGTCCGTGTAGTCGGCGGCGAAGAGCCGCGCCAGCGACAGCATCGAGGAGAGCAGCGCCGCCACCCAGATCACGCCCGGGGCGATGGAGCGCAGCCGCTCCGGCTCCGCGCCGATGCCGAGCGGAAAGAGGCTCGCCACGATGACGAAGAAAAGCAGCGCGGTGGCGACGTCGCTGCGCCTGCGCAAAGCGAGCAGCAGCTCGCGCCGCAGTATCGTTTTTAGAGTGGCGAGTATCAGAGCTCGATCACCCGTGCCGCGGCGTCGATGCCGCTCGCCTGGTGCGTGGTGTAGACGACCGACCCGCCACCCGCCGCATGGGCGCGCATGCGCTCCTCGACGAAGGCCGCGGCCGAGACGTCGAGCGCCGCGAACGGCTCGTCGAGCAGCCATAGCGGCACCGCCGCCGAGAGCGCCAGGCGGGCGAGCGCCGAGCGGCGCCGCTGCCCTTGCGAGAGCCTGCGCACCGGCAGATCGGGCACCGAGAACACCTCGAGCGCGGAAGCGAGTTCGGGCCCGGTAAAGGAAATCCCCGCCAGCCGGCAAGTGATTTCCAGGTTCTCGGCCGGCGTGAGATCGTCCTTCACCGCCGGCGCATGGCCGATGTAGACCAGGCCCTTCGCGTACTCCTCCTTCAATCGGCCGATCGGCTCGCCCTGCCAGCAAACCTCGCCGTGCGTCGGCGTGAGCAGCCCGCACAGGATGCGCAGCAGGCTCGTCTTGCCGCTGCCGTTGGGACCGGCGATGCGCAGCAGCGCGCCGCCGGCGAGCGAGAACGACAGGCTGCTAAAGAGCTTGCGCCCGCCCCGCTCGCATTCGAGATCCCTCGCCTCCAGCACGCGCCGTATTGTTCCAGAAAGCGCTCAGTTGATCATGCCGAGCACGCGCGGCAGCCAGAGCGAGAGGTGCGGCACGTAGGTCACGATGGCCAGGAACACGAGCATGGTCAGCAGCCACGGCCAGACCGCCACGGTGAGCTCGGTGATGCCCATCTTGGTAATGCCGCTCGCCACGTAGAGGTTGAGCCCGACCGGCGGGTGGCACATGCCGACTTCCATATTGACGGTGATGAGGATGCCGAAATGGATGGGATCGATGCCGAGCTTGGTTGCCACGGGGAAAAGGATGGGCGCGGTGATCAGCACGATCGACGAGGGCTCCATCACGTTGCCGGCGAGCAGCAGGAGCAGGTTGACCATGAGCAGGAATCCGACCGCCCCCAGCCCCTGCCCGATCATCCAGTCGGCCATGGCCTGCGGGATCTGCTCGGAAGTGAGCAGGTAGGAGAACAGCACCGCGTTGGTGATGATGTAGAGCAGCATCGCGCTCATGTTGGCCGAGTCGAGCAGCACCTTCGGCACCTGCCTGAAGCCCATGTCCCTGTACACGAACACGGCGACGAAGAAGGCGTATACGGCGCTCATGGCCGCCGCCTCGGTCGGGGTAAAGACGCCGCTGTAGATGCCCCCCAGCACGACGATCACGAGCAGCAGCCCCCATACGCTCTGCCAGAAGCTCGTCCAGACCGCGAGCGCCTCGTGCCTTGCTTCGAGCGCCGCGCCCTGCACCAGGTCCGCCTTTCTGCCGAGCGGCACGAAAACCGCGAGCCATGCCGCGAGCAGCGGGACCAGCAGGCGCGCTCCGGCAGCCGGCGTGAACAGGCCGATGACGCCATAGAGCACCATTGGCGGCGTGACCGCGAAGCCGAGCGTGAACATCCAGCGCAGGACGAAAGCGTTGCTGGTGAGCAGCCGCGCGACGAGCAGCCAGCCGATTCCGGCGATCACCACGAGGATGCCGCCGCCCGAGGCGAAGAACTGGCGCGTCAGGAGCCATAGCAGGGCGATCGGCGCGGCAATGAAGAACAGGCTCGCGCAAAGGCCGGCGAGGCTCGCGATGGTCGCCTGCGTGCCGGTTCGGCCCGCGATGAGCTGCATGCGCGGATAGTCGTTCTTGCGGGCGCGCCACCAGGTGAGCGCGCCGAGCATGAACGCCAAGGTGAGGCCCGGCACGACGCCCGCCATGAACAGGGTGCCGACCGAGGTGTTCGTCGCCACGGAGTACATCACCATCACGATCGACGGCGGGATGAGGATGCCGAGCGCGCCGGAAGTGGTGATGACGCCGGCGCCGAAGCGCCTGGGAAAGCCGGCCTTCACCATCGCCGGCAGGATGATCGAGCCGATCGCCACCACGGTGGCCGGGCTCGAGCCCGAGACGGCGGCGAACAGCGCGCACGCCATCACGCCGGCGAGGCCGAGGCCGCCGTGCCAGTGGCCGACCACGCTGGTGGCGAAGTTGATCATGCGCCGGGCCACGCCGCCGTGCGTCAGGAAGTTGCCGGCGAGGATGAAGAACGGGATGGCCATGATCTCGAAGCGCTCGATGCCGGTGAAGAGCTTGAGCGCCACCGACTCGATCGGCACCTGCGTCATGAAGAACAGGAAGGCGAGCACGGTAAGCCCGAGCGAGATCGACACCGGCATGCCGGTGAGCATCAGGCCGAAGAGCAGCACGAAGATGATGGTCGCGGTCACGCCGACTGGATCCCTTCCACGTGCGCGTGGTCATGGTGCGGCACCTGGCCGGTGCGCCAGAACGACCACGCCACCTGCAGGAAGCGGAAGCACATCAGGTAGGAGCCGAGCGGAATGGCGAGGAACACCAGCCACATCGGCAGCTCCAGGTCGGGGGAGACCTGGTCGGTATGCGCGATTTCCCAGACGAACTTGGCGCCGAGCGAGCCGACGATGCCGGTGAAAAGCGCGCCGGCCAGCAGCCCGAACAGGATGAATGCTGCGCGCGGCCGCTCGGGCAGGCGGTTCACGAGCACGTCGACGCCCACGTGGATGCCGGTGCGCACGCCATAGGCGGCGCCGAACTTGGCCATCCAGATGAACATGTAGATGCACAGCTCCTGCGCCCAGGAGAGGTTGATGGTGAGCAGCCAGTCCTGGAACGCGGGCCACGGGATGCCCGAGGCGTAGCGGTGCACGACGGCGACGAAGATCACCAGCGTCGCCGCCCCCATGAGGCAGGCGATCAACCACTCCTCGAGATGGTCGAGCGCCTTCACTTCCCGGCCTACAGCTTCGCCGGATCGAAACCCGTTTCCTTGTAGATCTCCTGGATCAGCGCTTTTCCGATCGTCGCCTCGCTCTCGCGGTGCACCTTGAGGAGCGCCCTCTTCCACGCCCGCTTCTCATCCGCCGGCAGCTCGAGGATCTGCGTCTTGCCGGTCGCCTTTACCTTCGCCAGCGCGTCGTCGTTCTCCTGCTTGGCGATGTCGTTGGCGTACTGCGTCGCGTCTTTCATCGCCCCTGCCAGCGTGGCGCGCACGTCGGCCGGCAGGCCGTCCCAGAACTTCTTGTTGGTGATCACCGCGTACTCGATCACGCCATGGTTGGATACGGTGACGTACTTCTGCACCTCGTTCATCTTCTGCGTATAGAGGTTCGAGGGCGGGTTCTCCGTGCCGTCCACCACGCCGGTCTGCAGCGCCTGGTAGACCTCGGAGAACGCCATGACCTGCGGCGTGGCGCCGAGCGCGCGCATCTGCGCATCGAGCACCTTGGAGGACTGGATGCGCATCTTCAGGCCGCGGAAGTCGCCCGGCGTGCGCAGCGGCTTGTTGGCGCTCATGACCTTGAAGCCGTTGTCCCAGTAGGCGAGGCCGACGATGCCCTTGCCCTCCAGCTTCTTGAACAGCTCCTGGCCGATCTTGCCGCCGGTCACGGCATGCAGGTCCTTATAGTCGTCGAAGATGTAGGGCAGGTCGAACACCTCGTAATCGCGCACGCCGAGCGGGCCGAACTTGGACACCGAGGGGGCGAGCATCTGCACGTTGCCGAGCTGCAGCATCTGCATCTCCTCGCCGTCCTTGAACAGCTGGCTGTTCGGGTACACCTCCACCTTGACCTTGCCCTGCGTGCGCGACTCGGCGAGCTCCTTGAACTTGAGCGCGCCCTTGCCCTTCGGCGTGTTCTCCGCCACGACGTGGCTGAACTTGATCACGACGGGCTGTTGCGCGGAAGCATTGGCGGCGCCAAGGACGCACGCCAGCGCGGCGATCCAAGCGAGGTTCTTCATTTGGTGATCCTCAAAAGTTGGTATAGGCCAGCGAAACAGGTGTCCTTCTCGACGCTCGCGCCCTCGGGCAGCCACTCGGCGACCTCGTGCCGCCAGAGATCCATGGCGAACGGCTCGAGGGTCCTGAGGATCGCCACCATCGGCATGTACAGCGGATGCGTGCGGCGCGGCCGGTGGTAGTCGACGATCACCAGCCGGCCGCCCGGCTTCAGCACGCGCAGCGCCTCGGCCAGCGTGCGCCGGCGCACGTCCTCGGGCTGCTCGTGCAGCAGGAAGAAGAGCAACGCGCGGTCGTAGCTCGCCGACGGAATGTCGAGCGCCGAGCTGTCGCCCTGGATGAGGCCGACGCGCGGATCGCCGGGGAGCTTGCGCCCGAGGTTGTCGAGCTGCACGCGCAGCACGTCCACCACGTCGAGGCTGCCGCCCGGGGTGAGGCGCCTGCGCAGCCGGTCGGTGAGATTCCCGTACACGCAGGCAATCTGCAGCGTACGGCCCTCGAGGCGCGCGCCGAGCGCGTCGAGCGCCGCGTCGCGCAGCCGGTTGAAGTTGCCCCAGAGAATGAGGTTGACGAGCCACTGGCGCTCGAACAGCTTCACCGCGCCAGGCCGCACGTACGCCCACCAATAGACCCGCTCCAGGTAGCTGGGCACGGGGACGGCGATATCGTTGCTCTTCATCAACAAGTCCTCCCTTGCGAGAGGATTGTCTAGGTCGGCGGGCCGGGCGATTTGACCGAGGTCAAAGGCGCTAGAACTTGTAGGTGAATCGGGCCGTCGCGAACGTGATCTGCTGGTGCGGCTGCAGGCTCACCGTAGTGCCGTCGGAATACACCCACGGCACGCCGTTGTAGCCCCACGCCCATTCCTCGAGCCGCATGCTGATGCGCGAGATGTCGAAGCGCACGTCCGCCTGCTTGCTGAACGCGTACCGGGTCCATACGCCGTAGCGGATGTCGCTGAACTTGACGTCGGGCAGACCCACTGCGTTCTGCTGCACGTTGCTCGCCGTGGTGGCGGCATCCGGAGTGAGCTCGTAGTCCGTGATGTCCTGGGTACGGGCGACGCCGGCGCCGACTTCCAGCACGCCGGTCGGCCGACCGACGAGATTGAGGCCGTATGTGATGTTGCGGTTCTTGATATCGGCGACGTAGGCGGCCCGATCGGCCTCGTTCATGGTCTGGTCCGAGATCGAGCCGTAGGCGCTGAATTTCCAGGTCTCGGTAATCGCGTAGGACGCGTCGAGCGAAAGCAGCCGGTAGGTCCCCTGCCGCAGGCCGTTCTGGGTCGGGGGATCGTAGCCGTCGTGCGCCGCCTGCCCGACGACCTGCAGCGTGAGCCGATCGGTCGGCTGCCAGTCCGCGGTCGCCTTGAGGCCGTCCCGGGTACGGTCCGAGAGGTTGAAGGGGAAGGTCGCGGTGCGGTTGTAGATGGCGCTGTAGGAGTACAGGCCGCCCTGCACCAGTCCCGCGTTGGGCGAATTGTTGGCCACCGCATACCAGTCGGAGCCGCCGCGCTTGGCGTGGAAGGCGCCCAGCGATCCGGTCAACGTCTCGGAGACGCTCTTGCGCAGCTCGCCCTTCAGCGTCACTTCGTCCGTACGTCCGCGCAGGCCGGACAGGCCGGCGACGTTCACATCCAGCCCGGGCAGCTCGCGGTCGATGCGGTCCCAGTCGACGCCCACCGTCGCGCGTATGTTGTTCTGGAAGAGATAGCCGCCCTCGACCTTGGCGTTGAT